>NZ_KV821882.1:0-668 GCF_001815755.1 Rothia sp. HMSC061C12 | reverse complement strand
GGGTTGCGGTGAAAAAAACTGGGATTTTTTACGCTATCTCCTGTAAATTTGGGATACAAGGAAACATCGCCAATTCTGCACCATCAAGGAGGCCCCGATGAGCGGCGCTGGTAACGGGTACCGGACTCTCAAAAGTATTTTTCATGAACGCGGTGAGGCTACGGCTCAGGCGGAATTGCAGGCACGTCGTAATGGCTATTCCACATACCTTATCGATACTTTTAAAGTCGGAAACCATCCTCTGTTTTATCTGGTTGATCGCGCTGCACTTGCTTCCTTCGAGCGTATTATGAAACGTGAACGCCGCATTGGGCAGCTGAGCTCTCGCTTGCCTCGCGCAGCTATGACAAGCTATCTGCTTGATTTAACGGTGCGTAGTATTGTGGCTACCGATCGTATCGAGGGTGTACATACAACCCGACAAATCATCTCCGACGCGCTTGCTACTGGTGATAGCGAAGACCCACGAGCAAAACGTGCGGTGGAATTTACGAGTCTGTTGACGACTCTAGGAGATCGTCAGCCACCTGCTACGGTTGAGGAAGTACGAAAACTATATGACACCCTACTTGAGGGATATTTGGATGATAAAGATCATCTGGATGGAGAGCTTTTCCGTACTGGTCCGGTTCGTATCACTAACGGAACTAAGGATGTACATATCCCCC
>NZ_KV821881.1:0-243 GCF_001815755.1 Rothia sp. HMSC061C12 | reverse complement strand
TGTAGTAAATAATATTTAAATATATCTAAATCGGGTAAATCACATATTATCACATAAGTGATTTAGGTCACTAAATAAATAGTCTAGGTGTGCTAGTGTTAATTCAAGTCACAGGGAATATGAGAATCGCACTCTCAAATTCGGTTTGGGACATGCGATGGATTTCCTGACTTCGGCTCGCTAATGATTGCGGGTTGTGGATATGAATGACCACGGCGTCATTCTTTTGAAAGGAGATTCTGA
>NZ_KV821880.1:85634-189161 GCF_001815755.1 Rothia sp. HMSC061C12 | reverse complement strand
GTTCACTGTATGGTTTTTGGATAACAATCCCGTAGGTTTGCGGTGATTATAGCGAGAGGGAAACGCCTGGTTCCATTCCGAACCCAGAAGCTAAGACTCTTCGCGCCGATGGTACTGCACTTTTGTGGGTGTGGGAGAGTAGGTCATCGCCGCTTTATTATTCAATAGCCCCGGCTTCGCCGGGGCTATTTTTGTTTGGGGAGGCCTAACCGCCTCCCCATTTGTCTTTAACATCCCATCAGTACGGGTGCACGGAAGGTGTTCTCTATACTAGAATGGTATGGCTTATGTTTAGGCATTAGCGGGTGCATCTAAGCACCCCTCATAGAGTTGATGCCTCAGGCAGCGGTTCGCCCGAATCGACTGCATACCCTACCCGCCCAAGAGCGGATACCTCCCAAGGAGATTCATGTCTGAGACCCCCCGTCACGAGTCTAACGGCTCCGGCCCCCGCCAGCACCGCAAGAACAGCGGAGGAAAGGACTTCCGCTCCAAGAAGGGCGGCAAGAACTTTGGCGGCAAGGGCGGTTTCAAGCGTAACGACCGCGGAGGCAAGAAGTTCGACGGCCGTCGCTCCGACTCCCGTTCCAAGGCACCTCGCTCCAACGGTCCCGAAGCAGAAGCACCTCGCGAAGAAGTACGCAGCATCGGTGGCCGTGTAGGCTACCGCCCCGCAAAGCCCAAGGCACCGGAAATTGACGATGACATCACCGGTCGCGAGCTGGACGGTGCAACCTTCCGTCAGCTGCGTGCTCTGGAACCCCGCAACGCAGAAACCGTTGCAAAGCACCTCGCCATGGCCGGTCGCTACCTCGACATCGACCCCGAATTCGCGCTGGAACACGCCGTTGCAGCATCCCGCAGTGCAGGCCGTATTGCCGCAGTACGTGAAGCCGTTGGCGTCGCCGCATACGTTGCAGAAGACTTCGAACTGGCACTGCGCGAACTGCGCACCCACCGCCGTATTAGCGGCTCCGTAGATCACCTGGCACTGCTGGTGGACTGCGAACGTGCACTCGGCCGTCTGCCCAAGGCAATGGAAATGATTGCAGAATTCAAGAAGGAAGAACTGCCCGCCAACGTGCGCGTAGAGCTCGCCATCGTTGAATCCGGCATCCTCAGTGATCAGGGCAAGAAGTCTGAAGCTGTCGTAGCGCTGCAGATTCCTCAGCTGAACCCCAAGCGTGCCTTCGAGTACAGCCCCCGTCTGTTCAGCGCATACTCCGACGCGCTGGCTAACGCAGGCCGTAACCAGGAAGCAGAACGCTGGGCACGCCTCGCATTCATGGCAGAAGCAGCACTGGGCCAGGGCAACTTCGCAGAACCCGAAATCTTCGACATGTTCGGTGAAGCAGGCCTCTTCGAACAGGAAGAGAAGTCCGTAGAACTCACTGAAACCGCAGAAGACGCTGAAGGGACCGCGGATGCTTCCGCTGAAGAGGAAGCAAACGAAGCTCAGGAAGAAGTAGCTGAGGACGAGAAGACCGAAGCGCCTAAGTCTGATGCGCCTAAGTCTGAAGAAGCAGAAGAAACCTCCGCAGAATAAGACTGCAGAGAATCTAAGAATTCTAAATACGTGACCTAAGTGTCAGCGTGAAACCGCTGGACGCCACACCCAAGCAGGGGAGAGCGTCCAGCGGTTTCGCACATAATCACCGGAAGGCACCTACGTATGAGTGTCTAACAGGTACGATTAATAGCGACAACCGCCAGAGCCCCCGAGAGGAACACTCTATGACCACGAACGCACTCCTATCCCGCTACGATGCCCTCCTCTCCGATCTGGACGGCGTGGTCTACGCGGGTCCCTTCGCCATCGAAGGCGCACCCGAAGCGCTCAACCGTGCCGAAGAAGAACTCAATGTACCGGTCATCTTCGTCACCAACAACGCATCGCGCTCCGTAGAATCCGTAGCAGAGCACCTGCGCGAACTGGGCGTGCACACCCGAGCAGAACGAGTCGTCAGCTCCGCACAGGCAGGCGCCGCACTGCTCGCACAGCACGTACCCGCAGGCTCCAAAGTACTCATCACCGGCACCGAAGCACTCGCCGACTGCGTTCGTGCGGTAGGCCTCGAAACCGTACGCAAGGAAGAAGAAGGCCCCGTAGCCCTCATCCAGGGCTTCAACCCGAAGATGGGTTGGGAAGACCTCGCAGAAGCCGCCTACACCCTCGCAAACCCCGATGTGCTGTGGATCGCAACCAACACCGACCAGACCATCCCCAAGGAGCGCGGTCAGGCGCCCGGCAACGGAACTCTCGTTGCTGCCGTAGCAACCGCCTCACGCCGTACCCCGCTCGTTGCGGGCAAGCCCGAAGCGCCCATCTTCCACACTGCAGCAAAGGCCGTGAACTCCAGCCGCCCCGTCATTGTGGGCGACCGCCTGGACACCGACATTCTCGGTGCCAACAACGCAAAGATGGACGGTGCCCTCGTCCTCACCGGCGTACAGACCTACCAGGACGTCATCGAGGCAGTACCGAATCAGCGTCCGACCTATATTCTGCGCACCCTCGAGGACTTCTTCGCACCCTACCCCGAAATTGAGGTGCTCTACGAAGGCTACGAAGTCACCGCAACCGGCCCCACCTGGCAGGCACGAGTCCGCGGTGAAAACCTGAGCCTGACCGGCCCCGAGGTTGAAGACGCCGAAGCATTCGCAGGCAGCGAGAGTGAAGCCGAAGCATGGCGCGTAGCCTGCGCAGCATGGTGGGCAGCAAACCCCGAGCAGGCAGCACGCCCCAACATTCAGGGGAATCCCGGTGCCTAAGGACCAGGACACTAACAACAAAGCGGAGGAAACCGCTGAGCTTGACGCAGAATTCGAGCGCCAACTCGCGGTGACCCTCGCCATGGACCCTGTAGAGCGCGTCAAGCGCCTCGAAACGATGAGCGAGCAACTGGAAAAGGACCTCGAAAACCTCTCCTAGCTCGCGGCGGTGAACCCTCAGACAGCAAAGCTCTGAGGGTTCACCTGCACTAGATAACCCGTCGCCAGACAACGACAGAAAGAAGATAAGGACACGTGCGCCTCGATAAATACCTGGTCGAAGCCGGATTCGTGAGCTCCCGAACCCTCGCCGCAAAGCTTATTGCCGCCGGGGACGTGCAGGTCAACGGCAAGGCCGCGCGCAAGGCATCTATGATCGTGGGCCCGGAGGACACCCTCTACGTGCGCCAGAGCGAGCTGACTGAATACGTCAGCCGCGCAGGTCACAAGCTCGCCGGTGCCCTCGATGCATTCCCCGATATCGAGGTGGAAGGCAAACGTTGCCTGGACGCGGGAGCATCCACCGGAGGCTTTACCGACGTACTGCTTCGCCGAGGCGCCGCCCATGTGGCTGCCGTGGACGTGGGACACGGACAGCTTGTAGACGCGCTACGTGAAGAACCGCGAGTTGGCGTGTACGAAGGACTCAACGTCCGCTACATGAAGCCCGAAGATATTGGCGGGCAGGTCGAACTGACGGTTTCTGACCTCTCGTTCATCTCGCTGACCCTGGTTATGGAGGCGCTAGCGAACGCCACCGAAACCGGCGGCGACCTGGTGCTCATGGTCAAGCCGCAGTTCGAGGTCGGCAAGCACCGCATCGGACGTGGGGGAGTGGTGCACGAAGAATCCGCCCGCCGTGAAGCAGTAGAAAAAGTTCAGGCATCTGCGGTCAGCCACGGATTGCGTGTGATGGGTATGGAACCCAGCCCGCTCCCCGGACAGGACGGCAACGTAGAGTACTTCCTATGGTGCAAAAAATAAAGGTCTTCGGAATATATAGTGGAATTACTTTCTTAATAGTTTAAAAACAACTGGTGTTTAAATCGGATTTTCTGGTGGGATGTTAGGATAATCAATAGTATTATATAAAAGTATCAATCACATACGAGTGATACTTTGGGAAAAAAATAAAATAGTCCAATTTACTTGACCGTGTACTATGGTACATGGTTTATAATATTCAGGGGGTGAAATAAGATGATTTATCGCATTAGTGAGTTTGCAGATAAATGTGGAGTTAATAAAGAAACGATCAGATATTACGAGCGAAAAAATTTATTACAAGAACCTCACCGAACGGAAGCTGGTTATCGGATATATTCATATGATGACGTTAAGCGTGTTGGGTTTATTAAACGAATACAGGAACTTGGTTTCTCTTTAAGCGAGATTTATAAATTACTTGGTGTTGTAGATAAAGATGAAGTTCGTTGTTAAGATATGTTCGAATTTGTTTCTAAAAACAAAAGGAAGTGCAAAAACAAATAGAGGATTTAAAACGAGTTGAAACTATGTTATAGTAGAAACATTAACAAACGAAAGGAGCTTTTTTATGAATAAATTTAAGGTAAACATTTCAGGAATGACTTGTACGGGTTGTGAAAAACACGTAGAATCAGCACTTGAAAAGATAGGTGCTAAAAATATTGAGTCTAGTTATCGTCGTGGTGAAGCAGTATTTGAACTGCCCGATGATATTGAGGTTGAAAGTGCAATAAAGGCGATTGATGAAGCAAATTACCAAGCCGGAGAAATTGAAGAAGTATCATCACTAGAAAACGTGGCGTTAATTAATGAAGACAATTATGACCTTCTTATTATTGGTTCTGGTGCTGCTGCCTTTTCTTCGGCAATTAAAGCTATAGAATACGGTGCAAAAGTTGGAATGATTGAGCGTGGAATGGTTGGGGGAACCTGTGTGAATATTGGCTGTGTTCCGTCAAAAACTCTTCTTAGGGCAGGGGAAATCAATCATTTATCAAAAGACAATCCGTTTATAGGTTTACAAACATCCGCTGGAGAAGTGGATTTAGCTAGTTTAATCACGCAAAAGGATAAATTGGTGAGCGAACTTCGGAATCAAAAATATATGGATTTAATTGATGAATATAATTTTGATTTAATTAAAGGTGAAGCAAAATTCGTTGATGCTAGTACGGTTGAGGTCAATGGGACAAAGTTATCTGCAAAACGCTTTTTAATTGCAACAGGTGCATCGCCTTCGTTGCCCCAAATTTCAGGACTTGAAAAAATGGACTATTTAACTAGTACAACACTTCTTGAGTTAAAGAAAATACCAAAACGATTAACTGTAATTGGTTCAGGATACATTGGAATGGAGCTTGGACAACTATTTCATCATTTAGGTTCAGAAATAACGCTTATGCAAAGAAGTGAGCGACTTTTAAAGGAGTATGATCCTGAGATTTCAGAGTCAGTTGAAAAAGCGTTAATTGAACAGGGTATAAACCTTGTCAAAGGGGCAACTTTTGAGCGTGTTGAACAAAGTGGAGAGATAAAAAGGGTTTACGTAACAGTAAATGGCAGTAGAGAAGTCATTGAATCAGATCAGTTACTTGTTGCCACTGGAAGAAAACCAAATACGGATTCTTTAAATTTAAGTGCAGCAGGTGTTGAAACTGGAAAAAATAATGAAATCCTGATCAATGATTTTGGTCAAACAAGTAATGAAAAGATTTATGCAGCAGGAGATGTGACTTTAGGACCACAATTTGTATATGTAGCAGCCTATGAAGGTGGAATTATTACTGATAATGCTATTGGTGGATTAAACAAAAAAATAGATTTATCGGTAGTTCCTGCTGTTACGTTTACGAATCCGACGGTTGCAACGGTTGGTTTAACAGAAGAACAAGCAAAAGAGAAAGGGTATGATGTGAAGACATCTGTATTACCTTTAGATGCTGTTCCAAGAGCAATTGTAAACCGTGAAACAACCGGTGTATTTAAACTAGTAGCAGATGCAGAAACACTAAAAGTATTAGGGGTTCATATTGTATCTGAAAATGCAGGAGATGTCATCTATGCAGCATCATTAGCTGTTAAATTTGGCTTAACGATAGAAGATTTAACAGAAACCCTAGCGCCATATTTAACAATGGCTGAAGGGCTAAAATTAGTTGCACTTACGTTCGATAAAGATATTTCGAAATTATCTTGTTGTGCAGGCTAAGGGAACTTTTTTACAACTCCCTATTCAACGATGTCGAAAGTAAATATAGTGCCGAAAATAAATAGTGGTATTGGCAGTCTGAGAAAACCGCTCGGTAACGCAGGACGCGTTGAGGGTGGGGCTTTCTCAGGCTGCCGCGCTATTCACAGGTATTTTTACAGGTATTTTAGAGATACCCCAGCTGTACATTATTCGAAATAATCTTCTAAAAATATAGTTCTTTAGAAAATCTTCGAGAACATATTCGGTATGATAGGTGTAGATACACCATCTCAACACCCCGATCTCAACACCTCGATGGGAGAGAGTCGTTATGGCAGAACACGAAAGCCACGCACCGCAGGAAGCAACCGCGCAGGAAGCTTCCGCGGGTGCGCGTCATGGTTCCGAACACCACAGTTTCGAACGTCATGGTTCCGAAGACTCGGTGGAACAACGTCACCGTAAGATTCTCGTCTTCGCCCACGTGGGGCGCAAAGAAGCACGAGATGCCGCCCGACAGGCATGCACCCAGCTCTACGAAGCGGGACTCGCGCCCGTCATGACTCGCTCCGATCTGGAGACCTTGAGCGAAAACTGGGACGAGCCCGTTCCTGTGCAGGTCGTCCACGAATCTGTGGCGCTCATCGATATTGAACTCGGCGTGGTGCTCGGTGGTGACGGCTCGATTCTTCGCGCCGCAGAAATGGTGCGCCGAACCAGCGTTCCGCTCATTGGCGTGAACCTGGGACACGTCGGATTCCTCGCCGAATCTGAAGAGAGTGACCTGACCGAAACCGTTCGCTGCATCGTCAACAACGAATACACCGTTGAAGAACGCATGGCAATCGACGTGGAAGTTTGGAACGACGGCAAGCGCGTGCACAGCGACTGGGCGCTGAATGAAGCCAGCGTCGAAAAGGGCAACCGCGAAAAAATGATTGAAGTCATTATCGAGGTGGACTGCCGCCCGCTCAGTAGCTTTGGCTGCGACGGCGTGGTCATGGGAACCCCCACCGGCTCGACCGCCTACGCTTTCTCCGGCGGCGGCCCGGTCGTCTGGCCCGAAGTTGAAGCAATTCTCATGGTGCCGCTCTCGGCTCACGCGCTCTTCGCGCGTCCGCTGGTAGCAGCGCCGACCTCCACACTGGCGGTAGAAATGATGCCCGGAAACGGCGCTTCCGGCGTGCTCTGGTGCGATGGCCGCCGAACCGTAGAGCTGGACCCCGGCTCTCGTATTGAGGTGCGACGCTCCGAAAAGTCGGTGCTGCTCGCCCGTATCCACCCGGCTCCCTTCTCGGAGCGACTGGTGCGTAAATTTGAGCTTCCGATCCGTGGCTGGCGTGGCCCGCAAGACACCGGGAAGCACTAAAGAAAAGGAATGAACGTTCGTGATTGAGGAAATCCATATTCGAGACCTCGGCATCATCACCGATGCGAGGCTCCCCCTCGAACCCGGATTCTCCGTGCTGACCGGCGAAACCGGCGCAGGTAAAACCATGGTCGTCACTGCCCTCGGCATGCTCCTGGGCGCCCGATCCGATGCATCCAGCGTGCGCAACGGCGCCAAGAGCGCCCTCGCCGAAGCAGTGATTCGCCTGCCCCACGGGCACCGCGCCCTCGAGCTTGCCGAAGAAGCCGGCGGCACCGCCGAAGATATCGACGAACAGACCTCCGAGCTGCTTCTGGCGCGCACCGTCAACGCCTCGGGACGATCCCGCGCCCACGTCGGCGGTTGCTCCGCACCCATCGGAACCCTGTCTCAGATCGGTCAGACTCTTGTTGCAGTCCACGGCCAGTCCGATCAGCTGCGCCTCAAATCAGCGGCAGAGCAGCGCCAGTCCCTCGACCTGTATGCCGGCGAAGAGCTCTCCAACCTGCTGGAGAAGTACCGCGAAAACTACGAGCGATACCGCGCCGCCGCCGCAGAGCTGAAGGAAGTACGCGAAAACTCGCGCGCACGAGCCCTCGAAGCGCAGACCCTGCAGAGTGCCCTAGAAGAAATCAGCGCCGTCAACCCGCAGGCCGGGGAAGAAGAAGAGCTCAAAGCCGAAATGGTGAAGCTCATGAACGTTGAAGCGCTACGCATTGCGTCGGCAACCGCCTCCGCAGCGCTCAGCGGTAGCGAATACTCAGCCGGCGACGAGCAGAGCGTCATGAGCCTGCTCGATGCAAGCCGCTCCGCGCTACAGGCACAGGCAGACGCTGACGAAGAGCTTGCCTCCCTCGCCGCGCGCGTCAACGAACTGTTGATTCTTGCCACCGATATCTCCTCGGAGCTGTCCTCCTACATGGCCTCCTTGGATGTTGAAGGCCCCGAACGTCTGGCGCAGGTGCAGACTCGCCGCGCCCAGCTGGCGACCCTCACCCGCAAGTACGGTGCCGATATTGCCGAGGTCCTCGAATGGGCCGAAGAATCCCGTGCACGCCTCGAGACCCTGGTGGATGACCCGCAGCGACAGGAAACCCTGGAAACCGAGCTGGTACAGCTACGCAAGGTGCTTGGTGCCCAAGCAGAAGAGCTGACCGCCCTGCGCCGTGCCGCCGCGCAGAAACTGGCGGACGCCGTCAGTGAGGAGCTCACTGCTCTTGCCATGCCGAACGCCTCCCTGGTCGTGGAAGTTGCCGAAGCCGAAAAGTTCTCGGTGCACGGCCGAGACACCGTGACCTTCATGCTGGCGCCCCACCGAACCGCCGTGCCGCGCCCGCTCGGTAAGGGCGCCTCCGGCGGCGAGCTCTCCCGCGTAATGCTCGCCCTGGAGGTAGTGCTTGCCGAAGTAGACCCCGTACCCACCTTCATCTTCGACGAGGTGGACTCCGGCGTGGGCGGTAAGGCCGCTATCGAAATCGGTCGCCGCCTCGCCATGCTCGCCCGACACGTGCAGGTTCTGGTGGTCACCCACCTGCCGCAGGTTGCAGCCTTCGCGGACCAGCACATCCTCGTGCTGAAAAACGATGACGCGTCCCTCTCAAAGGTCAAGGTACTTTCCGAAGAGGAACGCGTGGTGGAACTGGCGCGAATGCTCTCCGGGCACGATCAATCAGAATCGGCGCGAGAGCATGCCCGAGAGCTACTGGCAGCCGGTCGAGAAGTGCCGCAGGGGCGCTGAAACTGACGGCAAGCCGGCGGCAAACCGGCAGAGAAAAGTATGAGGAAAGTGCTGGCAAAAGCGCCGAAAGGTGGCATCTTTCGCACCAAAGACCATCAAAGGGGCTGAAGTGTGCGAGCGTGCCTCAGAAAGTTGCCAGTACAGCCCGCGCCGGTGACCAATAGCGGCGCATGGAGCCCAGAGGATGTGAGATACTCTGTGAATGCTCCTACACCTGCTTCTACACGGCGCGGCGGGAATAATAAATCCCCAGCTCCGTTTACAGTGGTGATAAGGACAAATAGGGGAGGGAAAGCCGCCTGAGAGAATCCTCTCGCGGCAAAACCCTCTGCTTGGATAGCAGACAAGAAAATGGTAGGCTTGAATTCCGTGGTGAATGAAAAAAATAACGCTCTGAACGCGTCCTCTAACGACAAGGTAACCCGCCAGATTTTCGTGACCGGCGGCGTTGCATCTTCTCTCGGTAAGGGCCTGTCGGCCTCTTCCCTCGGTCAGCTTCTTCGCGCACGTGGCCTCTCTGTGACCATGCAGAAGTTCGACCCCTACCTGAACGTCGACCCCGGTACGATGAACCCCTTCCAGCACGGTGAAGTCTTTGTCACCGACGACGGTGCTGAAACCGACCTCGACATCGGACACTACGAGCGCTTCCTGGACGAAAACCTCGACCAGTCCGCTAACGTGACCACCGGCCAGGTCTACTCCTCCGTCATCGCAAAGGAACGCCGCGGCGAATACCTCGGCGACACCGTCCAGGTCATCCCTCACATTACCGACGAAATCAAGGCCCGCATGCGTCACGCAGCGGAAATTGACAACGCACCCGACATCATCATCACCGAAATCGGTGGTACCGTCGGCGATATCGAGTCCCTGCCCTTCATGGAAGCAGCACGCCAGGTACGCCGCGATGTTGGCCGCAAGAACGTCTTCTTCCTACACGTCTCCCTGGTGCCCTTCATCGGCCCCTCCGGCGAGCTCAAGACCAAGCCGACCCAGCACTCCGTCGCAGCACTGCGCGGCCTGGGCATCCAGCCTGACGGTCTGATCCTGCGCTGTGAGCGTGAGGTCCCCGTATCGCACCGTACCAAGATTGGTAACGCATGCGACGTGGACAGCGACGCAGTCATCTCCTGCGCCGACGCACCCAGCATCTACGACATCCCCAAGACCCTGCACAGCCAGAAGCTCGACGACTACATCCTCGACTACTTCGGCATTGAGGCTCCCGCACCGGACTTCACCCAGTGGGACCGCCTGCTCGACGCAGTGCACCGCCCCGCAGCAGAGGTCAACGTTGGCCTGGTCGGTAAGTACATCGACCTGCCCGACGCATACCTGTCCGTCTCCGAGGCTCTGCGCGCCGGCGGCTTCGCAAACAACGTGAAGGTCAACATCAAGTGGGTTGCAGCCGACCTGTGCGCAACCGACGAAGATGCAGACCACCAGCTGCGCAACATGGACGCAATCCTCGTGCCCGGCGGCTTCGGCATCCGCGGCCTGGATGGCAAGATCGGTGCCCTCAAGTACGCACGCGAGCACAAGCTCCCGACCCTGGGCATCTGCCTCGGCCTGCAGTCCATGGTCATCGAGTACGCACGCAACGTACTGGGTCTGACCGAAGCATCCTCCACCGAGTTCGATCCGGAAACCTCCGTACCGGTTATCGCAACCATCGAAGAGCAGAAGCAGTTCGTCGAAGGTGCAGGCGACCTGGGCGGCACCATGCGCCTGGGCCTGTACGAGGCAAACCTTGTTCCCGGCTCTCAGGTTGCTAAGGCGTACGGTGCAACCGAGGTTGCAGAGCGTCACCGCCACCGCTACGAGGTGAACAACGAGTACCGCGAGCAGCTTGAAGAAGCAGGCCTGCGTATCTCCGGTACCTCCCCGGACTCCTCGCTGGTCGAGTACGTGGAACTGCCCGCAGAGGCACACCCCTACTACGTGGCAACTCAGGCACACCCCGAGTACCGCTCGCGTCCGACCCGCCCGCACCCGCTCTTCTCCGGCCTGATTAAGGCTGCTCTGGAGCGCCGCAGCGCCTAACATCTAGGCACAAACGTTCAGCATCCCGCTCACCCCGCGCAGGGGAGAGGGGGATGCTTTCGTTTAAACCTGAACATGCCTTATTCTATGCCCGTACCTGACGCGCCAAACGTAGCGGGGCTAAGAAGCCGCCTACAATGAAAGAATGAGCAACAACCAGCAGATTATTGATGCACCCTCCGAACGCACCATCCGCACCCGCACCGTGAAGTACAGCGGCTACGTGATCGAAACGACCGTTGAAGAGTACGAACTTAACGAAAACACCGTGCTGACCCGCGACGTCGTGGAAATGCCCGGCGCCGTCGCCGTGGCGGTCCTCAACGACAACAACGAACTGCTGATGCTAAACCAGTACCGCCACCCGGTGCGCATGAACCTCTGGGAAGTACCCGCCGGACTGCTCGACATCGACGGTGAAGACCCCCTGGTCGCCGCGCAGCGCGAACTTGCCGAAGAGGCAGACCTGCAGGCAGAAACCTGGAACGCACTGACCGACTACTTCAGCAGCCCCGGCGCAACCAGCGAAGCAGGCCGCGTCTACCTGGCGCGTAACCTCTCGGAACTGCCCGCCGAAGAACGTAGCGAGCGTACCGAAGAAGAAGCTGAAATGACCTACCGCTGGGTGCCCCTCGCCGAGGCGGTACAGCTGGTACTGGGCGGAAAGGTTCATAACGCGCTCGCTATCCAGGCGGTACTCGCCACCTACGCGGCTGCGCAGAACAACTTTGAAGGCCTGCGCCCCGCCGAGGGTGGCTGGGAGTTCCACCCCTACATGGGACAGCGCCGCGAAAAGCCGGAGAACTTCCGCAACCACTAAGAACGGAACAGGGGGGGCGGGGGAGTAGCCTCGCCTACGGCAAGCCCAAATATCAAGAGGCCCAAACATCAACAGAACCGACAGAGGAGATAGCGTGAAGCAGACAAAAAGCACGGTGAGCAAGGCGCCCCGCGGCGCGGGTCTGCTCGGCGTAACCTCTTCTGCCGGTTCCTCCGTGCTGGGTTCTTCTGCTCTGGATTCTTCTAGCCTGGGTGCTTTCCACCAGGAGGCACAGACCCCGCTCCAGAAAGCCGTTGACCAGTACCTCATCCACCTGCGCGTGGAACGAGGAAGCAGCGAGCACACCATCGCCTCCTACGCGCGTGATTTGCGACGATACAGTGCCTACATGGCGACCCTCGGCGTCATCGACCCCGAACGCATCACCACCGCGCAGGTACGCTCCTTCATGCGGGAACTCGCCGCCCCCACCGTGCCCCTTGCCGGATTTGACGCAGGGGAGAAGAATAAGCAGAACGCGCAGGAATCTCAGGAAGCACAGGAAGAAGCCGCAGAATCGCTGGCACTGATGATCGCTTCCGAATCGGGGCGAGGTACTGGAAACGGGCGTGCCGGGCAGCCGGAGAAAGCCGGGGCGCCAGAAAAAGAAGCGCCAACCGCTGAAGGGGCACCGAACCTGCCCCTGCCCTTGGGTCCGAACTCCATCGCCCGCACCATGGCGGCAGTCCGCGGAGCACACGCCTTCTGGGTCTCCGCGCTCATTGTGCCCACCGACCCGGCGGCACCGGTCACCCCGCCCAAGAACGTTAAACGCCTACCCAAAGCAGTCAGCGTAGAAGACATCCAGCGGCTACTCGCCGTACCCGACCGCGAAACCGCAACCGGGCTACGCAACCGAGCCATCCTCGAATTCCTCTACGCCACCGGCGCACGCGTGAGCGAAATGCTCAATGCCGATATCGACGACGTGCACTTCGAAGGGACTCTCACCGATGAAGACGGCAACCAGATCACCCTGCCCGGCTACGTTCGACTCTTCGGTAAGGGAAATAAAGAACGACTCGTACCCATCGGAAGCTACGCCCAAAAAGCAATCCAAGACTACCTGGTGCGTGCCCGCCCCTCCTTCGTAGCGCACGGTAAAGGCACCGCCGCGCTCTTCGTCAACGGACGAGGCGGCAGACTCGGACGCCAAGGCGCCTGGCTCATCCTCAAAGAAGCCGCCGAAGCCGCCGGGCTCAGCTCCGACTTCTCACCGCACTCCATGCGCCACAGCTTCGCAACGCACCTGTTGCAGGGCGGTGCTGATATTCGCGTGGTGCAAGAACTGCTCGGGCACGCCTCCATCGCCACCACTCAGGTGTACACCAAGGTCACGCCCGAGGGGCTCATGGAGGTGTACCGCATGGCGCATCCGCGTGCCCACGAACGGGGATAAAACCCCGTCAATCCGCGGAACAGCCGCTCTTGAGGTAACCTTATAGACAACGCTTAAACTTTAAAACTTCGAATTCATTGATGAAGGTGAACCATTGACTGAAGCTCAGGCTCAAGAACTCGGCCCCACCGGTCGACCCCTGCGCGTATACCCCGACCCGGCTCCGCTGAGCAGCCACGGTCCCGCCCGCATTATCTCTATGGTGAATCAGAAGGGCGGCGTGGGTAAGACCACCTCCACCATTAACCTGGGCGCGGCGCTGGCAGAATGCGGCCGTAAGGTGCTGCTGGTCGACTTCGACCCGCAGGGTGCTCTCTCCGCCGGTTTCGGTGCGAACCCGCACGAACTGGACCTGACCGTCTACAACGTCATGATGGACCGCAAGGTCGACATCAAGGACGTCATCCTGCCTACCGGCGTGGAGAACATCGACCTGCTGCCCGCCAACATTGACCTCTCCGCAGCTGAAGTTCAGCTGGTCAACGAAGTGGCTCGCGAGCAGGTTCTCGCCTCGGCACTGCGCAAGGTCCGTGACGAATACGACGTCATCCTCATCGACTGCCAGCCCTCCCTGGGCCTGCTGACCGTCAATGCACTGACCGCTTCCGAAGGGGTCATCATTCCGCTGATTTGTGAGTTCTTCGCGCTGCGCGCCGTCGCACTGCTGGTCGACTCCATCGAGAAAGTTCAGGATCGACTGAACCCCGACCTCGAAATCTCCGGCGTACTTGCCACCATGTTCGATGCGCGCACCATCCACTCCAAGGAAGTTCTGGCACGCATCGTGGACGCATTCGGCGACAAGGTCTTCGACACCGTCATCAAGCGCACCGTGAAGTTCCCGGACGCATCGGTGTCCGCTGAGCCGATTCTCAGCTACGCCTCCAGCCACCCCGGCGCGGAAGCATACCGCCAGGTGGCACGCGAACTGATCTACAAGGGCGGCGCACGCTAAAGCCCCCACACCTATACGCCCTCTGCTGAGGTGACTCTCACTCTTGAGTCACACCGGCAGAGGGCGTATAATTGTGTGGATTCTAAAGACCCCGCACACTGCTTACGCCGAAAAAGTAGGCGAAGCAGAAGCCGCATCTGAGACGGCACCAACAAAGCCGGGGAGAATAAACCTAAGGAGAATAGGTCGTTTATGACCACGAACGTCGCTGCCGTGAGGGTACCGACACCGAACGCAGACACCGCCGCAAACGCCCGGACTGAGGGCCGCGGCCTGCAGAACCCGGAACGCGGTTTCACCCTCACCCTCAGTAATTTTGAGGGTCCCTTTGATCTTCTACTCACCCTGATTTCGCGCCGCAAACTCGACATTACCGAGGTGGCGCTCGCAGAGGTCACCGACGAGTTCCTCGCATACCTGCACGCCCTCTACGCTGAAGGCACCGAACGTGCACTCGACGAAGCCAGCGAATTTCTGGTCACCGCCGCAACCCTGCTGGAACTCAAAACCGCACGCCTGCTCCCGCAGCATCGTGAACCCCTCGAAGAGGACGTTGCACTGCTGGAGGCACGCGACCTGCTCTTCGCCCGTCTGCTGCAATACCGCGCGTACCGTGAAGTTGCCGATATTTTTGCTGAACGCTGGGCGCAAGAATCACAGCGTTTTCCCCGTGCGGTAGCCCTCGAAGAACGATTCGCCCAGGCGCTTCCCGAGCTGGTTTTCACCGGAGGCGCTGAAGAGTTCGCCCGCATCGCCGCAGCAGCACTGAGCCGAACCCCCAAAGAACCCGAACCGGAACCCGAAGAAATCGTTGAAGAACTCAACGAGCACCTGCACGTTCCGCTCACCACCATCGCGGCTGAAGAACACTACATTCTGCACAGCCTGCTCGATACCGCGGCGCGGGAACTGAGCTTCGCCGAACTGGTTCAAGGATCCGGCGAATTAGAAATCGCGGTGGTTCGTTTTCTCGCCCTGCTCGAGCTCTACAAAGAAGGCGCCCTGCACGTAGAACAGGACGCACCGCTCGGATCTGTTCGGGTACGTGCGAGCGCGAGCGCCGCACAATTCGTAATCCGCGAAGAAACTGCAGACACCGCAGGCACACAGGATGCGCACGAAACCAGTGGAGCACTTGAGTCATCCGAAGCGAACGAATCTGAAGCTAACACGGAACCGGTAAAGGAGGATTATGAGTAATCACGGCTCACGCTTTGACCGTGAATTCACCCCCGACGACCTTGCCATCGTGAACATGGGCTACTGGGATCCGAACGCAGACGAGGATTCGGAACAGACAGACTCGGTGCCGGTAGAGGCGGAAATCTCAAAGCCTGCTGAGGCGGACGCTGAGCCGGCTGAGTACGAGGTAGCGGCAGCTCCTCTGGATGAGGTGACCGAAGACGCTGAGGTTACCGAAGATGCGGAGGAGGCTGAAGCCGCTGAAACGGTAGAGGACTCCGATGGTTCCGACATTTCCGACAGCTCTGGGGAATCGCAGGAAACTGCATCCCGCGAGTCGAAGGAATCGGTAACGAAACCGGTAGCGAAATCGGCAAAGATTCCGGCGGGAGGCCCCTCCACCGCACCCAGTGTGGCGGTCGATGCCGAAGCCGAATTCTCCAAGGTCGAGGCAATCCCCGGCGGCGTCAAAAGCGCCATCGAAGCAATCCTAGCCGTTGCCGAAGCGCCCGTGAGCGTGCGTGAACTCTCCGCCGCGCTCATCGTCAGTGAACGAGCTGTTGAGCACTCGCTCGACCAGCTGTACCGCGAGTACAACGGCGAAGAAAGCGGCTACGGAGAAGACGAAAACCGGGTGGCGCCCGAACCGCGCGGATTCCAGCTACGGAACATCGCAGGAGGCTGGAAGCTCTACGCCCGCGACGACTTCGCCCCCTGGG
The DNA here is from genome assembly GCF_001815755.1 of Rothia sp. HMSC061C12. NCBI lineage: Bacteria > Bacillati > Actinomycetota > Actinomycetes > Micrococcales > Micrococcaceae > Rothia > Rothia sp. HMSC061C12. The sequence goes on along the minus strand of NZ_KV821880.1, from coordinate 172,983 downwards.
TGGCACGCTTCGTGACCCGCTCCAAGAGCGCGACCCTCAGCAAACCCGCCTACGAGACGCTCGCCGTGATTGCTTACCGGCAGCCGGTGACCAGGGCGAGGGTAGCCTCCATTCGAGGCGTGAACGCGGACGCGGCAATCCGTCAGCTGCTCCAACGGCAGCTGATTCGTGAGGCGGGTCGAGAAGCCGGAAGTGGCGCGACCCTCTACGAAACCACGGAGCTGCTGCTGGCGAAGCTCGGGTTGAACTCCCTGGAGGAGCTACCGGCGCTCGCGCCCTTCCTGCCCGATGACACGGAAGCCGCAGTGCTTGCCGAGGGCAACGACTAAGACAACGAATCAATAAGACGAACGAACGTTCTGGAAAAGCCTGAAACGTTCGCACTATACGACAGAAAAGAGAAGAACACCATGGCATATGGAAACTCCTCCCGCGGCGGCCGCTCTGCATCCGGTCGCCCCCAGAACTCCCGCGGTGGCCGTCCCGGCGCTGCTCGTCCCGGTCAGGGCGGTAAGCCCGGTGCTAAGGGCGCATCCGCACGCGGCGGTCGCCCCGGCGCACCGAAGAGTGGCGCAGGCAAGGGCGGCGCAAAGGGCTTCGGCGAGAAGAAATTCGGTGACAAGAAGTTTGGCGAGAAGAAGTTCGGCGCAGGCCGCGCAGGTTCCGGCCGAGGCCGCGGTACCGAACTGCCCAAGCGCGAACGCCGCGCACCGGGCCGCCCCTACCGCTCCGGCGAAGCCTTCGCAAACGAGCGTGGCGAATACCGCGTCAGCAACTACGCTGGTCCGCACCGCCCCCGCCGCCCCCGCAACGCCCCGGTAGACCACTACGAGTTCTACGACCACGACGGCGTGCGCCTGCAGAAGCTGCTGGCTCAGGCCGGTGTGGCATCCCGCCGCGTCTGCGAAGAAATGATTACCGAAGGCCGCGTCACCGTCAACGGTGAAGTCGTGACCGAGCTGGGCGTGCGCGTGGACCCCTCCAAGGTGACCGTGCAGGTGGACGGCATGACCGTTCAGACCAACGACAAACTCGTCTACATGGCATTCAACAAGCCCGCCGGCGTGGTCTCCACCATGGAAGATCCCGAAGGTCGCCCCTGCATCTCTGACTTCCTGCGTTCCTCCATGAGCGAGCGCGTGTTCCACGTGGGCCGCCTGGACGTCGAAACTGAGGGTCTGCTGCTGCTGACCAACGACGGTGAACTGGCGAACCGCCTCACCCACCCCTCCTACGAGGTGCCCAAGACCTACCTGGTGCAGGTTCCCGGCCCGATGGAGCCCGGCGTCGGCGCAGCCATGAAGAAGGGCATTCGCCTGGAAGACGGCGTGACCCGCGTTGACGAGTTCAAGCTGGTGGACTCCACCCCCGGCCACGTGCTCGTTGAGGTGACCATCCACTCCGGTAAGAACCGCATCGTGCGCCGCCTCTTCGACGCCGTCGGCTACCCGGTTGAGCGCCTGGTCCGCGTCGAGATGGGCCCGATCCGTATTGGTTCGCAGAAGCAGGGTACCGTCCGTAACCTCTCCAAGGTCGAGATCGGTCACCTGCTCGCTTCGGTGGACATGTAATAACGCTAAGGAGTTGTCATGAGCTCGCCCGCTGAGCTTTCCGCATCTGAGCTGCCCATGGACTCAACACTGACCGGGCCGGTGCTCATTATCGGCTCGGGTCTGCTGGGTGCCTCCATTGGTTTGGGGTTGCGTGCGGCAGGATGCGAGGACGTGTACGTCCAAGATATTTCACCCACCGCCGAGGCTGTGGCGCAGGATATCGGTGCCGGTACAAGCATCTCCACACTGTCGGAGGAGGAGCGCGCCGCCCTCGCCCCGCAGCTGGTGGTGGTGGCTGCGCCTCCGGATAGTGCCGGTGCCGTGTGCGCTCGCGCGTTGAACACCTATGCGCCTCGACCGGAGGCGGGCTACCCCGGCGCCGTGGTGACGGATGTTGCCTCGGTGAAGGTGCAGCCGCTGGCTGATGTGCTTGCCTCGGGTGCGGATGCGTCCCGTTACGTGGGTTCGCATCCGATGGCTGGGCGTGAGAAGTCGGGCCCGGTGGCTGCTCGCGGTGAGTTGTTTCAGGCGCGTCCGTGGATTATCTGCGAGCACGATTCGGTTCGCCCGGAGTGCGTGCGTCTGGTGCGTTCTGTGGCGGTTGAGCTGGGTGCGATTGTGACGTCTCTGAGCGTTGAGGAGCATGATCAGACGGTTGCTCTGATTTCGCATGTGCCGCAGGCGATGAGCTCGCTGTTGGCTTCGCGTCTGCAGGACACTCCGCTGTACGCGCTGTCCCTGGCGGGTCAGGGCCTGCGCGATACGGTGCGTATTGCGGCTTCGGACCCGACGCTGTGGGTACAGATTTTTGCGGCGAACGCTGACCCGATTGTGAAGACCCTCTACGGGGTGCGTGATGACCTGAACCGCCTCATCGCGACGCTGGAGAACCCGACGGCATCCGGCGCTCGCCTGGATTTGGCGCAGCTGATGAGCGAAGGTAACGCGGGTGTGAGCCGTATTCCGGGTAAGCACGGTACGGCGCCCGCCGCGTTCGCGAAGATGACGGTGCTGGTGGACGATACCCCCGGCACGCTGGCTCGTTTGCTTGCCGAAATTGGTGAGCTGGGCGCGAACCTTGAGGATTTGCGTCTGGAGCACTCGACGGGCGCCCCGGTGGGTATGGCTGAAATCTCGGTCAATCCGTCTATTCATGAGGCGCTGGTCCGCGATTTGTCGGCTCGCGGTTGGCGTGTTGTGAAGTAGAGTTAAAGCTGTATTTTCCGGCATAAAGTTTGAGACGAATTTTAAGGAGTGCTGATGCACGAGAACCCTAAACTGACGATTGCTATTGACGGTCCCTCCGGCTCCGGTAAGTCGTCTGTGTCTAAGGAAGTTGCGCGCCACTTTGGTCTGGCGTACCTGGACACCGGTGCAATGTACCGTGCCGCAACCTACCGTGTGCTGGAACTTGGCATTGACCTGAACGACGCTGAGGCGATTGCGAAGGCTGTCGAGGAGATGCCCCTGGTGTTCGGTACGAACATTAAGGAAGAAGAGATTCTGATGGGCTCGGCCGATATCCGTGAGGAGATTCGTAGCGAGCGCATTTCTTCGGCTGTGTCTGCTGTGGCTTCGGTTCCGGCGGTTCGTGAGCACCTGATTGGCCTGCAGCGTTGGATGATTGACCACGCTATTAACGGCATGGTCGCTGAGGGCCGCGACATCACCACCGTGGTCGCCCCCGATGCTGACGCGCGCATCCTGCTGACTGCTTCTGAAGAGGTGCGCATGGCGCGCCGCGGCCTGGAGAACTCCGAGAAGTCGGGCGCTTCGGGTGATTTGAGCAAGCAGATCGCTGAGCGTGATGCAAAGGACTCGAAGGTCAATAACTTTATGGAAGCTGCCGAGGGCGTGACCCTGGTGGACAGCTCGGATCTTGATTTTAATGCGACGGTCTCTGCAGTGATTAACGCTGTGAATGACCAGTTGAAGGCGAAGCGCGCGGGCTAGGCCCCGCCGAACGCTGGGGGAGTGGTGCATCCGCTCCCGATAAGACGTTGAGCCGCGCTCGCGTGCCGACTATTTGGTTGGGCGCGGGGGCGGGTAGAGAAAGGAATGCGCATGGCTGAGGACGCTATCCGCGACGATTACGAAGAGAAGTACCTGGGCGGTGGCGAGGACGACGTTACCGAGCGCCTCGCTGAGATTGATGATGAGACCGCTGACCAGCGTGCTCAGGCTCTGCTTGAGGGCCTTGAGGACTACGACCTGGATGAAGAGGACCGCGCCCTGCTGGGTGCTTGGGGCTTTGACATTGAGGAAGAGGAAGAGCAGCTCGCTGATCCGGTAGTGGCGATTGTTGGCCGCCCGAACGTGGGTAAGTCCACCATCATTAACCGTATTCTGGGCCGCCGTGAAGCGGTGGTTGAGGATAAGCCGGGCGTGACTCGTGACCGCGTGTCCTACAAGGCTGAGTGGCTGGGTAAGAGCTTCACCCTGGTTGATACCGGTGGTTGGGAGTCTGACGCTCGCGGTATTGATGCTCAGGTTGCTGAGCAGGCTGAGATCGCTGTGGAGCAGGCCGACGTTGTGGTCCTGGTGGTGGATGCCCGCGTGGGTGTGACCGCTTCGGACGAGCAGATTGTGCGTATGCTGCGCCGCGTGAAGAAGCCGATCATTCTGATTGCTAACAAGATTGACGACGCTCACCTGGAGCCGGAGATTTATAACCTCTGGTCGCTGGGTATGGGTCAGCCGTTCCCGGTCTCGGGTCTGCACGGCCGTGGCCTGGCGGATGCTCTGGACGAGATCCTTGAGGTTATGCCGGAGCACTCGCAGTTCGCTCAGCCGGAGGCGCTGGGTGGCCCGCGTCGTGTGGCTCTGGTAGGTCGCCCGAACGTGGGTAAGTCGTCGCTGCTGAACAAGCTGGCTGGTTCTGAGCGTGCCGTGGTGAACGACCTGGCTGGTACGACTCGTGATCCGATTGACGAGATTATTGAGCTGGGCGGCTACCCTTGGCGTTTTGTGGATACCGCGGGTATTCGCCGTCGCCAGCACATGGCTAAGGGTGCGGAGTTCTACTCTTCGCTGCGTACTCAGACTGCTCTGGAGCGTTCTGAGGTTGCCGTGGTGCTGCTGGATGTTTCCGAGCCGATCTCTGAGCAGGATGTGCGTATCGTGCAGACCGTGATTGATTCGGGTCGTGCGATGGTCCTGGCGTTCAATAAGTGGGATACCCTCGATGAGGATCGCCGCGACATGCTTGAGCGCGAGATTGAGCGCGACCTGGCACACGTGCAGTGGGCGCCTCGCGTGAACATTTCGGCGAAGACCGGCTGGCACAAGGACAAGCTGGTGCCCGCCCTGGAGCACTCGCTGGAGTCGTGGGATTCGCGTATTCCGACCGGTCGCCTGAATGCGTTCCTGGGCGAGATTGTTGCCGCGCATCCGCACCCGCTGCGTGGCGGTAAGCAGCCGCGTATTCTCTTTGGTACTCAGGTGTCTTCGCGTCCGCCGAAGTTCGTGCTGTTTACTACCGGTTTCTTGGATCCGGGTTACCGCCGCTTCATTATGCGTCGTCTGCGTGAGACTTTTGATTTCACGGGTACTCCGATTGAGATTTCGATGCGTGTGCGTGAGCGCCGCTCCCTGGGTGAGCGTCAGAGCGCGAAGGCTAAGAAGGGTAAGGGCGGCCGCCGCTAGTAGCGGGGGTGTCTGCCTGATGCCGTGTTGCTGGGCTGGCTCCCTTGCTAGGCTTGTGCTAGGCTTGGCTCCCGCGCGCTGGATTCTGTGCGGAAAATCTGCACGAAAAATCCGTGAGGAAAAGATTTTTAAGATTTTTTCTAAAAATAGGGATTCTGGCTTGCGCGGGGGTTAAAAGCCCGGTATAGTTATTCGAGTGTTCAGGGGAAACCTTGAAAACAATATCGTGAATAACGAATCGGGTTGTGGCGCAGCTTGGTAGCGCACTTGACTGGGGGTCAAGGGGTCGCAGGTTCAAATCCTGTCAACCCGACAGATAAAGCTCCGGAAGGTTTTCCTTCCGGAGCTTTTTGTATGCCGTTTAGTGGTTTTTGTTTTGCTTGCTTGGATGGGGAAATACGGGAGTCGGTGCCAAATACACGGCTGGAAGCACTGAAGGGCGCTCTCTTCCTTGGGATGGCGGGGGAGGGGCCGGCATTGCACCTGTAAAGCGGTGGGTCTTTAGGTTAGTGTGCAATTATGAGCTTCGATCTAAATGTTGGAATATGCCCGATTTTGTGGGTGATGGGTGGTACATTGGGTACACAAGGAATCGCGTTTTAGCGGTCAGAAATTTTAGCTTTGGCACTGAATTTCCCTTGACAAATCAAGGAATATTTAGGTTTCTGTGACTAAAACACGACTTCATACACACTGAATTTCATAGCCGCAAAACCAACACGAACCCAAGTGAAGGCATATATCCCCAGAGGATAGCGCCCATAACGCATAAAACAGCTAGGTGCACGCACCTGCAACACACGGCACACACGCCGCCACAAGCGTCGCTGGGAAGGTTTTACGGCACAACTCGATCCCGCCCCCGTGGGCGTGGAAAGGAACGCAATAAACCATGTGGCAGCAAGTCTACGACCCGCTGAACTCGAGCGCGCTCTCCGCACTTGTAGCAGCAGTCCCGATTATTTTCTTCCTTCTGGGCCTCACCGTCCTGAAGCTCAGCGGTATTAAATCTGCCGTTATCTCCCTCGTTCTAGCTCTCCTCATCGGTTGCGCTATCTTCGGTATGCCCGTCACCGCAGGTGCAGGCTCCATCCTCTACGGTTTCCTCTCGGGCATGTGGCCCATCGGCTGGATCGTTCTCATGGCAGTGTGGCTCTACCGCATTTCCGTGCGTTCCGGCGGCTTCGAAATCGTTCGTTCCTCCATCTCCTCCATCTCTACCGACCAGCGCATCCAGATGCTGCTGATTGCATTCTGCTTCGGCGGCTTCCTTGAAGGTGCTGCAGGCTTCGGTATCCCGATTGCTATCTGTGCTGCACTGCTCGTGTCCCTGGGCTTCAACCCGCTCAAGGCTGCAATGTTCGCTCTGATTGCTAACGTGAGCTCCGGCGCATATGGCGCTATCGGTATCCCCGTGACCACCGCAGCAACCCGCGGCGGCGTGGACCTGCACGGTCTGTCCATCGAAATGGTCCTGGTTATCCAGATCATGGCAGGCCTGATCCCCCTGGTGCTCGTCGCTATTCAGGACGGTCTGCGCGGTATCCGCGAAGTCGGTCTGGTAGCTCTCATGGTCGGCGTTATCTACTCCGGTGGCCAGTCCGTTCTGCTCGCAACCCTGGGTAACCCCGAGCTCGTTGACATCATCCCGCCGCTGCTGGCACTGGTCGCTCTGGCACTGGTCATGCAGAAGTGGCAGCCCAAGCACATCTTCCGCGAGCCCACCGCTCCCTCCCTGGAAGAAGTTCAGGCGCAGCAGAGCGTCAAGCACACCAGCGGCGAAATCCTCAAGGCTTGGAGCCCCTTCGTCTACCTGTCCGTCGTGATTCTGCTCTGGTCCACCGCTCTGAAGCCCCTCTTCGCTGCTAAGGGCGCGCTCGGCTTCACCAACATCTCCTTCCCCCTGCCCTGGCTGCACCAGAGCATCTCGCAGGCGGCACCGATTGTTGCAACCCCCAAGCCTATCGACGTGACCTACACCTGGAACATTGTGGGCGCATCCGGTACCGCAATTCTGGTGGCTACCATCATTACCATCCTGACCTCCTCCATCAGCTGGGGTGAGGCTATCGAGGAGCTCGGCGGCACCTGGAAGCAGCTGCAGACCCCGATCCTCATGATCTGCCTGGTCATGTCCGTTGCTAACGTCATGAACTACGCGGGTATGATTACCTCCATCGCACTGGCTGTTGCCGCTGTGGGTGCTATCTTCCCGCTGCTGTCCCCGATCATCGGTTGGATTGGCGTGTTCGTGACCGGCTCTGTGGTGAACAACAACATCCTCTTCGCTGGCCTGCAGGCTACCACCGCACAGCAGATTGGCGTCAGCCAGACCCTGCTGGTTGCATCTAACACCGCCGGTGGTGTGATGGCGAAGATCGTTTCCCCGCAGTCCATCGCAATTGCAGCTGCTGCTGTGAACAGCGCAGGCGAGGAATCCAAGATTACCTCCATGGCGATCAAGTACAGTGCAGCTCTGCTGGCTGTCACCTGTGTTTGGGTTTATGTCCTGTCTCTGGTCGGCCTCTAAACAGCGTGAGAACCCGATGCGTGTAACCTACCTTCTCTGAAGGTAAGGTGCCCGCGACACGGTCTGTATCAAGCCCCCTTCTACTTCGGTAGGAGGGGGCTTTCGCATTTCTGTATTTGTGCGCTGGGGAGGAGGTTCGCGGCTAAGGAGCGCAATTATGCACATAAGTTTCATTTGTGCACACTTAAGGTCACCCTATCCTGAAGTCTCGAGGAAGACCTGTTAGCTTAGACAGATAAAGTCAAGAGCACCTAGTGAGAGGGAAAGGTTCCGCTCACCGCCGCCGCGCCCCGGTATATGGCCCCGGTATATGGCCTCGGCATATCGCCACGTCATACAACCAAACGCCCGGCAGCTCAAGACCATCACGCTTCACCGATGGACCCATCCACGACGCAAGGACCGGGGCCATCGGTTTTTATGCGGCCTAATGCTTCCATACAGCGCAGGCGCCGTACCGGAAGAAGCGACCGCTAATACACACAGACCGAAAGGAACACCCGCCCCAATGTGGCAGCAAACCTACGACCCGCTAAACGCACCGGTGCTCTCCGCACTGGTTGCCGCAGTGCCCATCATTCTCTTCCTGCTGGGCCTGACCGTCCTGAAACTCAGCGGCCTCAAATCAGCGCTGCTGACCCTCGGCACCACCCTCATCATCGGCTGTGCCATCTTCGGCCTGCCCATCACCGCAGGTGCCGGTTCTATCCTCTCCGGCTTCCTCTCGGGCGCATGGCCCATCGGCTGGATCGTACTCATGGCGGTGTGGCTCTACCGCATCGCCGTGCGCGCCGGTAACTTCGACATTGTGCGGGCATCTGTCTCCTCCATCTCGAACGATCAGCGCATCCAGGTGCTGCTGATTGCCTTCTGCTTCGGTGGCTTCATCGAAGGCGCGGCAGGCTTCGGCATCCCGATCGCTATCTCTGCTGCACTGCTGGTATCCCTGGGTTTCAACCCCCTCAAAGCATCCATGCTGGCGCTGGTAGCCAACGCCGCATCCGGCGCATACGGCGCTATCGGCATTCCCGTGACCACCGCAGCTAAGGTCGGCGGCCTGGACACCGCGCACCTGTCCGCAGGCATGGTTCCGGTACTGCAGATCTTCGTCGCCTTCGTGCCGCTGCTGATGGTCGCAATCCAGGACGGTATGCGCGGCATCCGCGAAGTCGGTCTCGTAGCGCTCATGACCGGCGTGATCTTCTCCGGCGGTCAGGCAGCTATCCTGACGCTGCTCGGCTCGCCCGAACTGGTCGACATCATCCCGCCGCTGCTGTCCCTGGTAGCACTGGCGCTCGTGATGCAGAAGTGGCAGCCCAAGCACATTTACCGCGAACCCACCGCACCCAGCCTCGAAGAAGCCCAGGCGCAGCAGAACGTCAAGCACACCGGCGGCGAGATCGTTAAGGCGTGGAGCCCCTTCATCTTCCTCTCCGCAACCATCCTGCTCTGGTCCACCGCACTGAAGCCGATCTTCGCAACCACCGGTCCGCTTGGCGCCGCAACCCTGGCGTTCCCCATCCCCGGCATTCACGAAGCCATCACCACCGGTGCCGGCAAGACCGTGACCGCGATGTTCTCCTGGAACATCCTTGGTGCTTCCGGCACTGCAATTCTGGTGGCGGCACTCATCACCATCCTGACATCGAAGATCAGCTGGGGTGAAGCCTTCGAAGAACTCGGCGGCACCTGGAACCAGCTGAAGATGCCGATCCTCATGATCTGCCTGGTCATGTCTGTCGCAAACGTGATGAACCACGCCGGTATGACCACCTCCATCGCTCTGGCGCTCGCAGCAGCCGGCCCGGTCTTCCCGCTACTGTCCCCGATCATCGGTTGGATTGGTGTGTTCGTGACCGGCTCCGTGACGAACGCTAACGTGCTCTTCGCGGGTCTGCAGTCCACCACCGCAGCCCAGATTGCTGTTGACCCGACCCTGCTCGTGGCCGCAAACACCGCCGGTGGCGTGATGGGTAAGATCGTCTCCCCGCAGTCCATCGCAATCGCGGCGGCGGCAGTAAACAGCGCCGGTGAGGAATCGAAGATTACCTCCATGTCCATCAAGTACAGCGCTATTCTGCTGGGCCTGGTCTGCGTCTGGTCCTTCGCTCTGTCGCTCATGATGGGCTAAAGGCCGATACCGGATTCGGCGTCACCCCGCATAAGAAACCCCTCGAGGAGAACCCTGCACTTTCTCTGCAGAAGACGAATCGAGGGGTTTCACGCATATTCAGGGAAGTTTCAACAGACCGGGAAGAGGCGTAGAATTACTTCTTGTGCTTGCTCCCGCATGATTCTGCACATCACCACAGATTGTGCTCCAGAAGAAAGACCGGGCAGGTGCCTCATAGAACACCTACTACTCAAGGAGAAACAATGCAGGCGCTCGCAACGATTACTACTGTCTTTGCCTTCGTAGCAATTGCTATTCATGTCTACATCTGGATTATTGAATCCTTCCTCTGGACTAAGCCCAAGGGCCGCGAAACCTTCGGAATGACCGAAGAATTCGCCGAGTCTACCAAAGAGATGGCGGCAAACCAGGGCCTGTACAACCTGATGCTCGCCTGGATCGCCGCAACCGGTCTGCTGGCTTTCTGGTTCGGCTCCCCGCAGGTGGGCGTGGCGCTCATGTTCGCAGGCCTGGGCTCCATGGCGATTGCCGGTGTCTACCTGTTCCTCACCTCCCCGGATAAGCGCAAGCCGGCACTGATTCAGCTGACCCCGCCGCTGCTGGCGCTGATTTTCCTCTTCGTGATGATCTAACCCTGTGGCGATCTAATTCAGAGCGGAACCTCTCAACGTATAGAAGCCGCGTGCTTACTTCTACGAAGTGGCGCGCGGCTTTTCTGCGCCCTTGCACGCAAGCACGCCAAGCGTGGGGAGCTTAGGGCGAGGGGGCTTAGGTAAAGAGCCCCGAACAGCCTCGCCGATGCGAGTCCACCAGGTGCGCGTTGACCATACCGACCGCGCACATAAGCGCATAGGCGGTCACCGGACCCAAGAACACACCTCCTAGAGCTTTAAAAGATTTGGCAAGAAGCGCGGACTCGGGTGTATCTGTCGGGATATCCTCCAGGGTATGCGGCGCGATAGTCTCGTGTGGCGCGAAGGACCACAGCCACGCCGGCAGCCCGCCCGGTACACGTGTGCCGTCGGATAGGGTGCGCTCGCGCATCCGTTCCAGATCCTCGAAGCTCAGGGTGCGAACCCGACGGCGGCGAGTGTCTGCCGCCTCGCTGCTATCCTCTTTGGCCGGGGTAGAAGAGGGCGCGATAAGGGGAAGATGAATATCCTCCGCGGAGGCGTCACGCGGCGTGGCGGCAAGCTCACGCATCCGAAGGGTCAGCCGTGCGTTGGAGATGACCGCGCGAATCTTCCGCTCGTTACGGATAATGTCTTCGTTCTGGAGGAGTCTCGCAACATCCTGGTCGGTGAACGCAGCCACGCGTTCGGGATCGAAGCCTTCAAAAGCGTGACGAAATGCCTCGCGGCGGGCAAGAATCGTTCGCCAAGAGAGTCCCACCTGAAAAGCCTCGAGGCTCAGGGCTTCGAAGAGTCCCCGCTCATCGGTGACGGGCATGCCCCATTCGGTGTCGTAGTAGTCGCGCAGAAGCTCATCGGTCACCCACGTGGGGTAGTTCGGGGTGTTTTCGAGGGGCTTGGCGGGAATGTTAGGTTGCGAGGTCACGGTTTCTCCTCTCTGAGATTGCTGAGCCGATCCGAGTGTTTCGGAATCATGTTCTACTTAAACAGTAGCCCTAGCGTGAGTAAATCGCAAGTATATTCGATTATATGTCGTGGTGCAGAGCAACGAAACCGAAAATAGGTACGACAGAGGGCAGAGCCCGCATCCGATGCACGCTCCGCCCTCTGACAAGTCTCAATCACCGCCGGGTGACATCGCTAGAAGAGCCGCGCCTCCCGCACCTCTTCCGGCTCCTCCAGATTGAGAAGGAACTGCTTACGTTCAACCCCGCCAGCGTAGCCAGTCAAACTACCATCAGCACCAATAACGCGGTGACACGGAATCATAATAGAAACCTTATTGCGGCCGACCGCCTGACCCACCGCCTGCGCCGGAGCACCGGGACCAACCGCACGCGAAATCTCACCGTAAGTGGTGGTGTACCCGGCAGGAACAGTCTTCAGATGCTCCCATACAATCAGCTGAAAATCGGTGCCCTCAGGATCTAGGGGCAACGTAAAAGAAGTGCGCTTGCGCTCAAAGTACTCGGAGAGCTCTGCCTCAGCACGCGACAGCAGCCGCGCCGCAGCATACTCACCGGTTGGCTCTTCCTCTTCCGCCGTGTTGTGCTCCCGTAGGTAGGTGACGGGATTCTCGATTAGTTCACCGAGCTCATGGGGGAGCGGAAAATGCGCCTGATCCTCGTACCAGATGCCCACAATCGCATCCGCACGGGCGGCAAGGTAGAGCACGCCGACGGGGCTCGAATAGCGAGTGTACCAGCGCGCGAGCGCTTCCGGCGGCTGCGGCGAATCGGTCGCTTTGGTCATGCTCTTCCTCGTTGGCTCGTAGGCGTGTATTGCAGATGGTATTAGAGGTAAATATCCCTTTCAACCATCATAGGGGAGGGGCACCTCCGTACCGTACCCGTAGCGGGTTTTGTCTATAACTGACCGCTATATATGAGATGTATGCACCGCCGTTGAAACATCTCAGGATGCCCGGTCAATTTTGTCTGAGCCCCAAGAGCTGGCATTCTGTGAAGTACACACCGATACACCGCAATTCAATACTCCGGCTTCTCCACCCCGCACCGGGTGGGGGATGACCTGTGTTTCTCGTACCCCAACGTTGGGTTCAACGACGACTGAAATTGCAAGGAGAAACATGGAAGACCTGAAAGACCTCCGCCGGGAACTCAAGGAAAACCCGGAGAGTCGAGAGCTCAATAACCGTTACGCGCAGGCGTGCCTCAACATCGCGAAAGAATACACCGTTATGTCCCAGGGGCATATCTTTATTTGCTCGCCCTCAGATTTTGAAGCCGTACAGTACGTCATGGACAAAATCCCTGACGCTTCGCTTCTAGACGGCGAAACTCTGGAGGAATACAAACGCCTGGACAGAGCCGTTACCCAAGCTCGTATAAATAGAGGTAGGCCCGGTAGCATGATGGGCATTTACTATGCCCTCATCCTTTTTATAGTGATGCCCATAATGGCGGTACCAATCATTGCGCTGTGGGAACTCAGCGCGGGGAGCACCTCAGACCACACCCGCAACCCGAGCTTCCTCATTTACCTGATTCCGGTCGCTCTCATTACCGCTGCGCTCCTCTGGGTTGGGTGGCTTGTTGAACGAATCCCCGGCTGGAAATATAACGCTCTGATAGTCCAGGAGAATAAAAAGGCAGAACTAGCCAGAGCCGAAGCTGAAGCGCGTCAAAGTACTGACCCGACCGCTGAGAAATAATCTTGAGTGCAGGGCCGGCCTCTGCCCCTGACCATAACGTAAATGTGCCGCCTCACCGGTATTGGTGAGGCGGCACATTTATGCTGTCTAGGGGATAAGAAGCTCGCTACTTAGCGGCTACTCCATCAGCGTTGCCCTCCGTGTGGTGCAGATGCGGCAGGTGAGTCGAATGCAGGTCGTGACCGAGCACATCGTGCGCATCCGGGTCCTCGTTCGGGAGCACGTGCGAGTACTTGGAGTAGTAGCGGTACAGTGCGTAGGCGCCAATCACAGTCAGTACGATAGCAACGCCCAGAGCCCACGGTACAGCTGCGGGAGAATACATGACAGAGAAGAGCACCAACAGCCAGGAGAGAGCAGCTGCAAGAACCGAAACGTTCATAGCAATAATTGCAAGCTTGCGGCGACGGACATCAACCATAATCGGTGCGGGAAACCCGCTCCCTCCTTCCAACGGAGCCTCTCTCCGTTCTCACGACCACCGGAAGGTGCCAGATGCATAACCAACCGCCATCTTCGGCGACCAGAATAGAATCAATAAGCCTATATATCTATGATACGGCGCTTGAAGTGGACATCAAAGGCAAACAAACGCTGTTAGACCAACCCCACACAACATGTAAACGGGTATCTCAACAAGGGGCATAAAACCAGTGATTTTTACAGCGAGAACTGCAACACGAAAAGCGAACCCCACTCATCGTTAATGCAGAGAACCTAGTAACAAGAGATAAAAGTCCGTCCGCCGCAGTACGTGAAGCACCGTGGCGGACGGAAACGTAAATAAAGTATCAGCGCGAACCGTCGACTCCTGTCAGGACAGCGCATGAATATGTCGCGTACGCGTCCTGTGCGGTACTGACACCTCACGAACAACACCGCGCCAGGTGACCGGCGGAAGATACCGAATTTACAAAAACCAACGGTACCCCAGCACTAATTTTTGTAGAAATTACGCCGCAATAAACGCTGAATTGAGCGTCATAAAACAGCGAAAAGCCCCGGCTGCTTCAACCCCATAGCGGGGGAGAAGCAGCCGGGGCGTCGCTAGTACGCGGGCCGTGCCGTTAGGCAACGGGTGCTGTGATTAGGCGGTCGGAACGTCCTCGTCAACCCACTCGAGGGTGCGGGAGACAGCCTTCTTCCACAGGCGGTACTGGCGGTCAACCTCTGCGGGCTCCATGGAGGGCAGCCAGCGCTTGTCCTCAGCCCAGTTGTCCACAACGTCCTGCTCGCCGCTCCAGAAACCAACAGCGATACCTGCAGCGTATGCTGCGCCCAGAGCGGTGGTCTCAACAACCTTCGGGCGGATTACGGGAACGCCGAGGATGTCAGCCTGGAACTGCATGAGGAACTCGTTAGCGGTCATGCCGCCGTCCACGCGCAACTCGGAGAGCTCAACACCGGAGTCAGCGTTCATTGCGTCCAGAACCTCGCGGGTCTGGAATGCGGTTGCTTCCAGCGCCGCACGCACGATGTGTGCACGGTTCACGTAGCGGGTCAGACCAACGATGACGCCGCGAGCGTCGGAACGCCAGTGAGGTGCGAACAGGCCGGAGAACGCGGGAACAACGTAGCAGCCACCGGAGTCCTTGACGGAGGTAGCCAGTTCCTCAGACTCTGCAGCGTGCTCAATCATGCGCAGGTTGTCGCGCAGCCACTGGATCAGGGAGCCGCTCATTGCGACCGAGCCTTCCAGAGCGTAGACGGGTGCTGCGTCGCCAATCTTGTATGCGACGGTGGTCAGCAGACCATTGTTGGAGAAGACGGGCTCGTTGCCGGTGTTCATGAGCATGAAGTTACCGGTACCGTAGGTGTTCTTCGCCATGCCCTTCTCGAAGCAAGCCTGACCGAAGGTTGCAGCCTGCTGGTCGCCGAGGATACCCGCGATGGGGGTGCCGCTGAGCAGACCGGTTGCGCGACCGAAGCCGTACACCTCGGAGGAGGACTTGATCTCGGGCAGCATGCTCATGGGGATACCCATATCTGCAGCAATCTGCGGATCCCATTCGAGGGTGCGGATGTCCATCAGCAGGGTGCGGGATGCGTTGGTTACGTCGGTGACGTGCACGCCGCCGTCAACACCACCGGTCAGGTTCCAGACCAGCCAGGTGTCGGTGTTGCCGAAGAGCAGGTCGCCGCGTTCTGCGCGCTCGCGTGCGCCTTCAACGTTGTCCAGGATCCACTTGATCTTGGGGCCGGAGAAGTAGGTAGAGAGGTTCAGGCCGACGATGTCGTGGTACTTGCCAACGCCCTCTTCGCCTGCGAGCTCTTCAACGATTTCCTGGGTGCGGGTGTCCTGCCAGACGATTGCGTTGTAGACGGGCTCACCGGTGTTCTTGTCCCACACGACGGTGGTTTCACGCTGGTTGGTGATGCCGACTGCAGCGATTTCGTGGTGGTTGACTTCGCCGTTTGCCATAGCCATTGCTACGACCTTACGGACGTTCTGCCAAATCTCGGTTGCGTTGTGCTCGACCCAGCCGGCCTTGGGGAAGATCTGCTCGTGCTCGAGCTGGCCCTGAGCCACGTTCTCGCCTGCCTTGTTGAACAGGATTGCGCGGGAACTGGTGGTGCCCTGGTCGATGGAGAGGATGTACTTGCGCTCGGTGTCGAGGGTTGCGGAGTGCAGAGAAGTCGTCATTGATTTTTCCTTAGAACAAAAGAAGGGGGGTATTAGAGAGGTTTAGAGGGGCAGGACTGCCGGAACAATCAGGCCGGCGAGGACTGCGCCGATAATCGGGCCAACAACCGGAACCCATGCGTAAGACCAGTTGGAGCCGGTCTTACCGGGGATGGGCAGGAAGGTGTAGGCGATACGGGGGCCGAGGTCACGTGCGGGGTTGATAGCGCAACCGGTTGCGCCACCGAGGTTCATACTGATGGATACAACGACCAGGGCAACAGCCAGGGGGCCGAGCTCGCTGGGGGTCTTACCGGATGCGATGATCCAGCCAATCAGGACGAAGGTGCCGATAATCTCGGTGAGCAAGTTCCAGCCGTAGGACTTGATGGCGGGGCCGGTTGCGAAGATGCCGAGGCGGTCGCCCGGGTCCTCATCGAAGTGCTTCTTGTAGGTGAGATACGCTCCGGTTGCGCCGGCCATTGCGCCGAGCATCTGAGCGACGATGTACAGGGCAATGTTGCCGGGGGTTGCGGGAACACCGGTCGCCAGGTCGCGGCCTGCGGTTGCCAGGCCAACGGTCACAGCGGGGTTCATGTGTGCACCGGAATGGAAGGAGAGGTACACGGCGGTGAACACTGCCAGACCCCATCCGAAGGTGATAACACCCCAGCCTGCGTCCTTAGCGTAGGACTTCTTGAGGGTCACTGCGGCACATACGCCGGCACCGAGCAGAATCAGGATGAAGGTACCGAAGAACTCGGAAGCGAAGATTCCGAGGGTGGTGGGGGCGCCGGATGCATCCACGAGAGCGGAAGAGCCGGCTGCAAGTACAGTTCCTGCGGAAGCAAGAAGAGACATTGATGCTCCTTGAAGACGAAGCGTCTGGAAGGCAAGCGAACCTTTGCTTGCGCATTCCCGTGCGTCCTCACCGCACGGGCGGATCGGGGCACAACGCTGTGCTGAAATGTGTAGCGGTTGCTACGAAAAATTGATAGATGTTTCTGGATGAGAAGCAGATCGTACCAGTGGGTTAACCCTGTATTTAGCTCGCTGCTTCTTATGCAGGGGATTATCGTAAACGGTTATTTAACCTCTCGTCCACCCCTCACCGAAAATATGAGATAACCCATGCTCGGTGAGGGGTGAACGGTCGGTTCGTACCAAATAATCGGTTACGAAAGGTATGTGTGGAATCTTTAAGGATTAGAGCTTCACACGAGGTGCCACGGGGGTGACAGCCTCAATCTTTGCCGATGCCTCAGCGTCGGTGGAGGTGGACTCCGCCTCGCGGATAGCCTGCACGCGTGCGGCGTAGAGGTCGCGCTCTTCCTTGACCTTCTTGTCGTCCCAGCCGAGCTCGGCACGCATGATGTCGAGGATTTCGTCTGCTGCTGCCAGGCCGCGGTCGCGCTGCTCGAGGTCGAGGCGTACGCGGCGGACCAGCACGTCCTCCAGGTGCAGGGCGCCTTCGTAGCGGACAGCGAAGACGACGTCTGCACGCAGGAACTGGGGTGCCTTAGCCAGGGGAGCACCGAGGGAGGGGTCAGCGTCGATGAGAGCGCCGAGGTCCTCAATCTGCGCGCCGTAACGCTCGAGCAAGTGGGTGATACGGTCCTCATCCCAGCCGTAACGCTCTGCGTAGCGTGCACGGTTAGCAGCGATTGCGTGGTAGCCGTCTGCACCGACCAGGCCGATGGTTGCGGTCACGGAGGGGTTCTGCTTAGCCTGCTCGCCCAGTGCGAAGTCGACAGCGTCGGCAGCCATGACACGGTAGGTGGTGAGCTTGCCGCCTGCGATGGCGCTCATGCCGGGTGCAACCTCGGTCACGGTGTGCTCGCGGGAAACCTTGGTGGATGCTGCGCCGTCCTTGACCTTGGGCTGCAGCAGCGGGCGCAGACCGGTGTAGGTGCCGATGATGTCCTCGCGGGTCAGCGGGTTAGCGATCAGCTTGTTGGCCTGCATCAGGACGTAGTCGATGTCCTTGCTGGTTGCGACGGGGCGCTCGCGGTCCTCGGCGTAGGGGGTGTCGGTGGTGCCGATGATCCAGTAACGCTGCCAGGGGATGATGAAGAGAACGGACTTCTCGGTCTTGGTGAAGATACCGCTGGTTGCGTTGATGCGGTCGCGGGGAACCACGATGTGGATACCCTTGGAAGCCAGAACCTCCAGGCCACCCTCGGGGTTAGCGAGGGACTCAGACTCTTCGGTCCACACGCCGGTTGCGTTGATGATGTGCTTTGCGCGTACGTTCAGGCGCTCGCCGGTCTCCAAGTCTGCCAGCTCTGCGCCGATGACGCGGCCGGATGCATCCTTGGTGAAGCCGACAACCTGGGTGCGGGATGCAGCCAGTGCGCCGTAGCCTGCAGCGGTGCGGACGACGTCGATGACGAGGCGTGCGTCGTCAACGCGTGCATCGTAGAACTGGATTGCGCCGCTGAATGCGGAGTCCTTGATGTCGGGGAAGACGGTCTTGGTGCCGGTCTTGGTGAAGTGACGCTGGGAGGGGACGCCCTTGTTGCCGCGGGAACCGAGGAATGCGAGGGTGTCGTACATGCCGATGCCGATTGCGGAGTATGCGCGCTCGATGACGGGCATCTTCAGGGGCCACAGGAAGGGCTGTGCGTGCACCAGATGGGGTGCGATCTTGTTCAGCAGCAGGCCGCGCTCGGTCAGTGCTTCGGTCACGAGCTTGAAGTCGAGGTTGTAGAGGTAGCGCAGGCCGCCGTGAACGAGCTTGGAGGACCATGCGCTGGTGCCTGCAGCCCAGTCGCCTGCTTCGACGATACCGGTGCGCAGACCGCGGGTTGCTGCGTCGAGGGCAATGCCTGCACCGGTGATGCCGCCGCCGACGACCAAGATGTCGAGTTCTTCGTTGACCATGCTCTTGAGCGCCTTGGCGCGGGACTCGGCGGTCAGCTGAGACTGCTGTGCAATGTGCTGGGAGCTCATGTACTGCTCTTTCCTGTATTGCCGCTTGTGCGGCGTGGGGGTTTCATCTTGCATTTAGTAAAACCCAATGGTGAAATAATAACCAAGCAGTATGAACGGATTTTCACTGGGGGTCTGTGGCAGATGAACGAACGCGCTAACCATACCTACGAGGCAGCGCAGCTTTACTACATTCACAACATGACGATGGACGCTATCGCGGCCCGTCTGGGGGTCTCTCGAGCCACTGTGTCACGTCTGCTTAAAAGTGCTCGTGAAAGCGGCATGGTGCAGATCCGTCTAGATGATTCCTTCCGTGCCCGCAGCGAGCTTGAGCGCCGCATCGGTGAGCGCTATAAGGTGCGCGTTACTCTCGTGAATGTCCGTTCGGATGCTACCCCCATTGCCCGTATGAGTCAGGTATCCCGTACCGCGGCGGCTCTCCTTGATTCCCTGATTGATAATGGAACGAGCCTGGGTGTGGCGTGGGGTTCAACGATGACTGAGATTTCTCGTCATCTGCCGCGTCGTCCTCTGAAAGGCGTGACTGTCGTGCAGATGAACGGCGCCGGTAATGCGCACCATTCGGGTATTCCGTACTTGGGTTCCTTGCTGGGGCAGTTGGTGAATGCCTATGATGCGCAGACTATCCATTTTCCGGTTCCCGCGTTCTTTGACTATGCGGACACGAAGACTGCCATGTGGCGTGAGCGTAGCGTGCAGAAGAATCTGCATGCCCAGCAGAATGTTGACCTCGCTATTTTTGGCGTGGGTGCTTTTGGTGGACCTATTCCTTCTCACGTGTATTCGGGCGGCTATTTTGAGGTGCAGGAGCAGCGTCAGCTGCGTGAGCTGGGCGTTGTGGGGGATATGTGCACGATTCTTCTGCGTGAGGACGGCTCGTGGGCTGATCTTGAGTTGAATAAGCGTGCGTCCGGTCCGACTCCGAAGGAGCTGGCTCGTATTCCGCGCCGTATTTGCGTTGCGTCCGGTACTCACCGTGTGCGTGCTTTGCGCGGCGCGTTGCGTACGGGCGCAATTACTGACTTGGTTCTTGATGATGCCCTGGCAAAGGCGCTCATGGAGAAATAGCTAAAAATAATCGCCGCGGGTATGAGAGTCCGTGGTGATGGGGTAAAGGGGCGCCTTGAATCTGAAAGGTAGTGCTTGAGAGCTTTCCAGGTGAAGATCTCAAGCGTCGCCTGAACAATGTTTCAAGGTGTCCTTTAGTGTCGTCAAAAACTGCTTTCTGACCCTACAATGTGAAACGTTTGCGCATGTGAAAGCGCATATTTGTGCACTCCATTGAAGGTGTGCGCCACTCACCGTTAGAAAGAACCAACCATGACCCCCACCTATAACGCCCAGGCGAATCCGCACCTGGGCGCACCCGGCATTACCACCATGCACGGTGATGCCCAGTCTTCCGACGCTACTCCTCTTGCCGGCCCCGGCGCCGGTGACTGGAAGATTACCGGCACGAAGCTCGGCGGCGCCTGCCCGACGATTCTTGCCGGACGTGACGGCTTCATTCAGGTGCTCTGCACCCAGGTCTTCGCCCACGGCGAGTTCATCACCCCGAAGCTCTCTATCCTTGACCCGCATACCGGCCGCGAGCTCTCCCACTTGGACATCCCGAAGGGCGCGCTGCTCGGTGGTGTGTACGCCTACCTTGACGCGCAGGACCGTATGGTTCTGGTGGATGGCTCTCAGTGCCTGCTGCGCCTCTCCCACTCTGCTGACGGACGCAGCATCCGCGTTGATGAGCGTATTGACCTGAGCCGCATGCTCGCCCAGAGCGCCAATGACGCTGTGGTTGGCCTGGTACCCGACTGGTCCGGTCGCATTTGGGTTGCGACGAAGAACGGCTACATTGCGGTGATTGATTCTGCCCGCGGCACGATTCGCTCGATGCGCCTGAATAAGGCGTCGATTGCGGGTGAACGTATCGATAACTCGATTTCGGCGTGCCCGCAGGGCGTGAGTGTGGTTACTTCCCACGCTATTTATATGCTGAACGCTACCGCAACCGGTGCGCCCACCCTCAAGTGGTGGCATGCGTACGATCGAGGTAGCGCCCGCAAGCCCGGTAAGCTCGCGTGGGGTTCCGGCGCCTCCCCGACGTTCTTTGGCCCGAACGGTTCGGATTACGTGATGCTGACCGATAACTCTGATATTCAGGAGTCGGTCATTGTGTACCGCACTGATAACGGTGTGAAGGTCGGTAGCGCTGGCCTGTTTACTGCCGGTACCTCTGGCACTGAGAATTCCATGATCGGTGTGGGTAACACGATGGTCGGTGCAAGCACCTACGGCTACCCCTACCCGAAGTACCCGGAGGGTGCCGGCCCGTCAGTTCCTGCGAACGCACTTTTTGCTCCCGGCATGGAGCGTTGGGATATTACCGACCGCGGTCTGCGTAAGATGTGGGACCGTAAGGACGTGTACTCTTCGGCTGTTCCTCGTTACTCCACTGCTGACGGTCTGATTTACACCTGTGAGCGTCGCCGCGGTCCGGCTGGTTTGGCGAATGGCGCCTACGCGTGGGCGGTCGCGCTGGACATGGAAACCGGTAAGACGATGCACGAGCAGCGCCTGCCTCAGCATGTGAGCCTGCTGCTTGGCGGTGGTGACACCCTGCAGATGGTGGGCACGATTGACCGTTACGGCACCTGGTGGCAGGGCACGATTAGCGGCGTGTACCGTATCGCGAAGGCTTAGGGGAGTAGAAAATGACTAAGAATAATCTGATGAACGCTTCTCGCCGTACCGCGTTGAAGGTTGCTGGGGCTTCGGCTGCCCTGGTGGCTGGCGGCGTGAGCGCTGCGGAGGCGGCAACTCGTTCGGGCGGTAAGCGCGCTCGCGTGACCCCGGTGACCCAGCGTCCTGGCGGACAGCGTGGTGGACAGCGCGGTCAGCACGGTGGTGGACAGCACAGTGGTGGACAGAACGGCGGCGCGGCGAGTTCTGCGCTGGTGCAGGTTCCGATGCGTTATAACGAGTCGTGCATCCGCCTGGAGTTGAAGGCGGTCTCTGGTGTGCAGGCTGTGTCTTTGCAGAGTCAGCCGGCGCGTACTGTTGCTTTCCGGAATCTGCCGACTCGCCTGAGCATTATTAATGAGGGCAATTCGACGCTGCCGGTGGGTACTCGCCTGATGGTGCGTGCTCGCGCGCAGGACCCGAAGACTGGTTTGTTGTTGAATCCTGCGGTGACTCTTCGTGTTGCCTCGGGTCAGGCGGTGCTGCCTTCGGGTAACCTGGGTGCTTCGGCCCTGGTGGCTCCTGTGGATGCTCTGAATCTTGATGCGGTGCGCCGTAGTGAACAGACCGGTCAGGCTGGTGCTGGCAGCGAGAACGTTCTGGAGTTGCGCACCGCTATTCCTCGCGGTCACCGCTTGGATGTTCAGCTGAATTATCAGGTGGCTTCGGGTGTTGCCGGTTCTGCATTGAAGCAGGTTCATGTGAGTGCTGTGCTGGATATGGCGGCGGCTGGTTTGTCGTCGTCGTTCTACGAGGTGCAGAGCTCGGCTGTGGTTGCTTCGCTGAACTAGCGGTTGCGCTGGTACCTGGAGCTGGCTCCTGTGAAGGATGGGCACGGCGGGGGAGTGGCTCTGTTGTGTGTTTTATACCTTATATATAGGCGCCTGTTCAAAAAGGTATGTTGAAAGGTCGGGGTCGTTCGTGGGAACGGCCCCGACCTTTGCAATGTCTAGTCTGCCGGCGTGGCTGGCAGTTAATTTTTCTTATGCGGTTTCGCTCCTGTCGTGTTCGCCGAATGCCACCTGCACCGCGTGGTGCAGTGCTTCGCGCACCATGGCGATGGCGGGGTTGGCGGCGGACTCTCGGCGTACGGCGGTAAAGATTTTGCGGCAGGGCTTGCCGGGTAGCTCCACGATGCGTAGCCCCTCGGTGGTGGAGAGGGAGGAGAGGATGAAGCCGGGCACGATGGTGACGGCGAATCCTGCTTTGACGAGGTTGGAGTTCGTAATCATGTCATTGGCGCTGTAACGGATGACCGGCTCGAATCCTGCGGTGCGGCACTGGTTGAGCGCCCAGCTGCGGGAGGTGTTCTGTTCCATTTCGAGAACCCAGGGCAGTGCGTGCGCCTCCTCGATTGAGGTGATGGTGGAGGTGCTGGGCACAATCAGGCTGAGCGGGTCTTCGGTGAGTAGTTCGGAGTGCAGTTCGGGGTATTCGGGGATGTGGTGGTGCGGGTAGGCTTCGGAGAGCACCATGTCGTATTCGCGGCTTCGAGTCAGGGAGGTTCCGGTTTCGGGGTCGATTTGCAGTACCTGCAGGGTGAGTGAGGGTGCGTGTTCGGCAAGGTAGCTGAGGGTTTCCGGTAGCAGTGCGAAGGCCGCGGACTGGAAGATGGCGAGGCGGACCATGCCTGCGGGTTCGCCGGTGAGGTTGGCGACGGAGGTTTGCATGCGGTCGAGTTCGCGCAGGATGCTGCGGGCGCTGTCGACGATGATGAGTCCGGCGCTGGTGAGCTGTACGCGCCTGCCGATGCGCTGCAGAAGCGGGGTGCCGGTTTCTTTTTCGAGGGTGGCAATCTGCTGGGAGACGGCGGAGGGGGTGAGGCTGAGCGCTTCTGCGGCAGCGATGACGGTGCCGCGTTCTTGGATTTCGAGGAGCATTTGCATGCGTCGGATGTCGTAGATTGACATGTGTTTCCTCCCTGGCGCGCCCGGTTGTTCTGCAGATTGTGCCTCTGAGTTCTTCCGTGGTGCGTCTCTCATCGTGGACTCTTGTCTATGGTACCGCGTGGGCTTCCGGCTGGCTCTTTTTGAGACGCCTGAAGTGGGGTGCCGGCATGTTGGCTTGTGTAGCGAGTATTTTCGCGCTGAATGTGATGATTCTTAGAGCCGAAGATGCTTTTGGGAATGGTTTTGAAGTGTTCGATTGTTACGAAATCGGTTCGGTATTTGCTTTCTGAAAGTGCTAGCCTGAGAGAGATGGATAGCGATGTCGCTACAAACTTCACCTTGTCTCTTCGAACAGGAGGTTCGGAGGGGGCGTGGGGTGAAAACCTCACCGCACAATCATTTAGAAAAACTAAATGGATTTTGGAAAAAACATTCAGTTTTTCTAATGAGGTATTTATTACCCTTTTGTGGTGAAATAGAGACATCGCCAAACGTGGTGTGCACCGCACACAGTGAGATAGTTAGGAGTCAAGGATGACCCATCCTTTCGCATCTGAGCACTACCAGAAGATGGCTCTGGAAGCTCGTCAGCTTGTTCGCCAGTGGGTAAACGAGTCCCAGTCGATCAAGCCCACCTTCGCGGCTGAGCAGCTCGCCGGTGTTCTGAAGGACCCCAATGGTCTTCCCTTCACCGTCGGCTTTGTTGATGGCGTTATTCGCCCCGAAGACGACAACGTCTCCGGCCGCAACCTCTCCCGCATTTCCGGCCTGGCACCTTCCTTCCTGCCCTGGTACATGAAGTCCGCTGTTGGCTTCGGTGGCAAGCTGGCTGGCAAGGTCGCATGGCCCACCGTTCCCGTTGCACGCCGCGTGCTGCGCGAGATGGTTGGTCACCTGATCGTCGACGCTTCCGAGGAGAAGCTGGGCGACGCAATTGCAGAGCTGACCAAGACCGGTAACCGCCTGAACGTCAACCTGCTCGGTGAGGCAGTTCTGGGTGACAAGGAAGCAGAGCACCGCCTGGCTGAGACCAAGCGCCTGCTGGCACGTGACGACGTTGACTACGTCTCCATCAAGGTGTCCGCTGTTTCCGGCCCCCACCAGCACTGGGCATTCGACGAGGTCGTTGAGACCGCTGTTCGCCGCCTGACCCCGCTGTACGAGCTGGCTGCATCCAGCTCCCCCAAGAAGTTCATCAACCTGGACATGGAGGAGTACAAGGACCTGGACCTCACCATTGAGGTGTTCACCAAGATCCTGGACCAGCCCCACCTGAAGGACCTGGAAGCCGGTATCGTGCTCCAGGCATACCTGCCCGACACCCTGGCTGCAATGCAGCACCTGCAGGAGTGGTCCGCAAAGCGCGTTGCTGCTGGCGGCGCAGGCATCAAGGTCCGCCTGGTTAAGGGCGCAAACCTCTCCATGGAAATCGTCGAAGCTGTTATGCACGGCTGGCCGCTGACCACCTGGGACACCAAGCAGGCTGCTGACACCAACTACAAGCGCGTTCTGGACTACGCACTGCGCCCCGAGCACGTGAAGAACGTTCGCCTCGGTATTGCAGGCCACAACCTCTTCGACGTTGCTTTCGCACTGCTGCTGTCCGAGGACCGCGGCGTGAAGGACCGCGTCGAGTTCGAGATGCTGATTGGTATGGCTGAGCAGCAGGCAGAGATTATCCGCCGTCGCGTTGGCCACCTGCTGCTGTACGTGCCCGTCGTGAACCCCAAGGAATTCGACGTTGCTATCGCATACCTGATCCGTCGTCTCGAGGAGAACGCTTCCTCCGAGAACTTCATGTCCGGTATCTTCGACCTGGCAACTGACGAGTCCATCTTCAAGCGCGAAGAGGACCGCTTCATGCGTGCACTGAACTCCGTCACCGACGAGGTTCCCGCATCCAAGCGCACCCAGAACCGTCTGACCGAGAACGAGGACAACGTCTTCGTCCCCGCAGGCCGCTTCGAGAACACCCCCGACACCGACCCCGCACTGGCAGGTAACCGTGAGTGGGGCCGCGCAATCCTCGAGCGCTCCAAGACCACCAAGCTGGGCATCGACACCCTCAAGGCTAACGAGCTGACCAGCGAGGCTGAGGCTGAGAAGCTGATCAAGGAAACCGAAGAGGCTGGCAAGGCATGGGGTAAGCTCTCCGGCCACGAGCGTGCAGAGATTCTGCGCAAGGTCGGTAAGGCTATCGCACTGCGCCGCGGTGACCTGCTGGAGGTTATGGCAGCTGAGGCTGGCAAGACCCTGGAGCAGGGCGACACCGAGGTCTCCGAGGCAATCGACTTCGCATACTACTACGCAATGCTGGCTGAGGACCTCGAGAAGATCGACGGCGCAAAGCCCAAGTCTGTTGACCTGACCCTGGTTGTTCCCCCGTGGAACTTCCCGACCGCTATCCCCGCCGGTGGTGTTCTGGCAGGTCTGGCTGCAGGTTCTGCTGTCATCTTCAAGCCCGCAACCATCACCGCTCGCACCGGTGCCCTGATCGCAGAGATCATGTGGGATGCAGGCGTTCCCAAGGAAGTTCTGAAGCTCGTCAAGGTTGTTGACCGCGCTGCAGGTAAGCTGCTCATCTCGCACCCCGAGGTTGACCGCCTGATCCTGACCGGTGGCTACGAGACCGCTGAGCTCTTCCGCTCCTGGCGTGATGACCTGCCCCTGTTCGGTGAGACCTCGGGTAAGAACTCGATCATCGTCACCCCGAACGCTGACATCGACCTCGCCGTCAAGGACGTCGTCTACTCGGCATTCGGTCACGCAGGTCAGAAGTGCTCCGCTGGTTCGACCGTCATCCTGGTTGGCTCCGTGGCACAGTCTGAGCGTTTCCGCCGTCAGCTGCTTGACTCCGTCAACTCGCTGCACGTGGCACACCCGCAGGACATTGAGTCCCAGATGGGCCCCGTTGTTCAGAAGCCGGAAGAGAAGTTGCTGCGCGGTCTGACCACCCTCGGTCCGGGTGAGCGCTGGCTCGTTCAGCCCAAGGAACTGGACGAGACCGGTCGCCTCTGGAGCCCCGGTGTTCGCGAAGGCGTCAAGCCCGGTTCCGAGTACCACATGACCGAGTACTTCGGCCCCATCCTGGGTATCATGACCGCTGACACTCTGGAAGAGGCAATCGAGCTGCAGAACGCACCCGATTACGGTCTGACTGCAGGTCTGCACTCGCTGGATGCTGACGAGCTCGAGCTGTGGCTCTCCAAGGTGCAGGCAGGTAACCTGTACGTCAACCGTGCAATTACCGGTGCAATCGTTCAGCGTCAGCCCTTCGGTGGTTGGAAGAAGTCCACCGTTGGCTCCGGTACCAAGGCTGGTGGCCCCAGCTACCTGATCGCTCTGTCCGATTGGGAGCCGGCACAGGCAACCGCAACCGCTGTCACCCAGTCCGTGACCGTCCGCGAGACCCTGGCTACCATCGAGAACTCCGAGCTGGGCAAGCGCGAGGACTTCGCATTCATCAAGCGCGGTGTCTCCTCTGACGCACACGCTTGGGACACCGAGTTCGGCTTCGGTCACGATCCCTCGAAGCTGGGCGTGGAGCGCAACATCCTGCGCTACGTACCCACCCAGGTTCTGGTTCGTGCAGACGAGTCCGCATCCGCAGCAGAGACCCTGCGCGTTGTGCTCGCCGGTCTGGCAGCTAACGCACCGGTTGCTCTGTCCGTCGGTAAGGACCTGCCGGTCGACGTCCGTGGCGTCCTCGAGAACAAGGGCATCAAGTACGAAGTCAAGTCGGACGCTCAGTTCCGCGAGTACCTGGCTTCGAACGCTAAGACCCCGGTTCGCGCACTGGCTGGTACCCCGCTGGAAGGCACCCGTATCCGCTACATCGGTAACGATGAGAAGTCCCTCTACACCGCACTGGGTGGTCGCCCGGACGTTGCAGTGTACTTCGCACCCGTCACCGAGGCTGGCCGTATCGAGATGCTGCCCTTCCTCCGCGAGCAGGCTGTTTCGATTACCGCACACCGTTTCGGTAACCCGAACCGCTTCTCCGAGCGCGTCATTTCTTCCCGCTAAGGCGCTGTGAGAGTTTAGCTCTCTAGCCTAAGGCTCAGGGCCCTGCACCATCATGGTGTGGGGCCCTGAGCCTTTTGGTGTGTCTGATGGCTCCCTGCTGGAGGTGAGTAATAGGGGTGCTTCTAGGGCCTTGGGAAGGGGCGCTTGTTGAGCGGTTAGATAGGATAAGGAAAATATAGTGTCATAGAAGTGGTACGGGGGTGTTTGGACGTGCCCCGCGTTACTTCTTATGTGATAATTGGTGTAGGACGTTCCGTCATCCCACATACGGAACGACACCGTGCGCGGGACGGTCCGCGCTACGCAAGAACACACTGAAAGGACACCGCTGCTATGAGCAACGTTCCCGCAGAACTCTCGTACACTTCTGAGCACGAGTGGGTTTCCGCTCTCACCGCCGAGGGCACCGTACGTGTTGGTATTACCGACCACGCTCAGGATGCACTGGGTGACGTCGTCTACGTCGACCTTCCCTCTGTCGGCGACTCTGTAGCTGCTGAGGATAGCTTCGGTGAGATTGAGTCCACCAAGTCTGTCTCTGATCTTTTCGCTCCCATTGCGGGCGAGATTGTCGCAGTGAACGAGGGCCTGGAGGATGACCCCGCACTGGTTAACTCCGATCCCTACGGCGAGGGCTGGATCATTGAGATTCGCCCCGAGAACGCTGATGACCTGGCGAACCTGCTGGATGCAGAGGCGTACAAGGCTGAGCTGGACAAGCTCTAAGTCGATAGACTCTAAGACCTTCTATAGGCCTCGGATAAGAGGTATGTAGTGGTGAGACGGCGAGACCGATTGGTCTCGCCGTTTTTCTTTTAAAATGCACACAAACGCAAATAGTTGGGCGCATTTAAGGTTCGTCTTGAAGGTGTAGGAATTCACTAAAGGGGCTTGAAGGATGACTAAACCCCTAGTGGGAGCCTCTTTCAAGTTAAATGTGATGAAAACTTCAACTATCGCGAGAAGATAAAATTTTCCTCGTAAAGCAGTCCAATATGAGATATATGTGTTCGAAGTATTGGAATTTTGCTAAAATTGGTACTGTCTCTACTGATTAATGTTTGATTGTGTGGCTATTTTTGGGTTCAAAAAGCCCCTGAAAAGGGCGAACTAAATAGCAAAATGCCTTGTGAGGCTATAAGATTGTCTCGAAGGTTTGCGGTTTATCATTTCGTGATAAACAACTAAACTTATCTATCACACTCTCAACACTAAGCAAAGATGTTCGGCACGGAGCGAGACCCCCGACCGGGGGAACGAGCCACTCACTCAAATTTCGGCTCGTATCGACATCGTCTGAACAAGTACCCGAAAGACATAGATGACCTCACGCATCGATGAGAACCTCACTAACGCTGAGGTTCAACTAGAGGACGTGGAGAACGGCGGCTCTGACCGTAACCCGCGTGACGTTAAGAGCCGGACCATTGGTCAGGTTCTTAGCCAGCTTGACCTGGAGTTCCCCGGAATTAGTGCATCCAAGATCCGCTTCCTGGAGGAGCGCGGTCTCGTGCACCCCAGCCGTACCGAAACCGGTTACCGCAAGTACTCCCAGACGGATATTGAGCGCCTGCGCTACATCCTCACCATGCAGCGCGACCACTACATGCCGCTCAAGGTAATCCGTCAGCACCTGGAGGACATGGAAGCCGGTCGCGTACTGAACTCCATGCCTGCCACCGTAAGCGAAGACGTGCTAGACACCGTCCTTGGCCCGAACGAGCAGGAAGGTCGCACCTACACTCTCCGCGAGCTGGCAGAATACGCTAACACCACCCCCGAACTGATTCGCGAGCTGATTGACTTTGGACTGCTCGAAGACGGTTCGGATGTGGAGTACACCGATTACGATGTGCTGATTGCCCGCGTTAGTGCAGAACTGACCCAGCACGGCATTCAGCCTCGTCACCTGCGCGCATTCAAGTCAGCGGCAGACCGCGAAATTTCCCTCGTGGAAATTGCGGTGGCTCCGCTGGCATCACGCCGCGACGCAGCCTCTCAGGCTCAGGCGCAGGAACGAGCCGACAAGATCCGCAAGTTGTGCTTGCAGCTGCACGCAACTCTGGTCGAATCGGCGATGCCTACCTACGAGTAGGCGCACGAAGACGCAGACTACCGGACAGTCTGCTGCTCGTAAACCCTCAGCGGTTCTACCACACCCCAAACGGGGATTTCCCTCGGGAAACACCACTGACCATGGTGATTCCCTCTATAGTCCCTACCCCTTACCAACGGGTAGCGGCCTCTAGACTTGGACGAAGCCGACGCTGGCACGCTCGGAATTTCTACCCCTTCGTCCAACACGAAGAGCTTTCTCACCAGGGGGCTCCCGGCCTGCCAAGGCTGTTCACTCAACTCAGCTGTAAATGCGTACGGACTGCTCCGTACGCATTTACTTTTTAAACTCCCCTGTGGGATGGATACCCAGAAAAAGCGAGGAGAATAGCGGGGGAGGAGCACCCCCACAGGGCGTTAAAGAGGTACGAATGAATCTGAAAAGATCATTCGCTTCGGTGGGTTCAATTTTAAGTAGAGCCCTCTATCAGTTAAAATAGATTGAACAACCGCGCCTATCGCGCATCGGTCGCACTATCGAATCGTGTTCTACGAACCGAATAGTCGAGCCAATGTGTAGTATTGAAAACCGCGTAGCTAACCTCGCAGAGGGAAGCCACGCGAATCATAGATGCAGATTCTAAGGCCTAGCCCTAGAATCTCACCCCGAAAATCGGGGCTACACCGGAACGAAGTCGACCACATTTGATAGGGCGCGGTGAATCGCATTAAACGGGTTAACGAAAAGGAGGGACCGTGCTAGAGCAGCAGGTAGCCGAAAATGCAGGCGAGGCCGCAGGCACCCATGAGGCACCCCAGGGCTTCGACCAGCCCCTGGATGGCTTCGACACCCTCTTCCCCGTAGCGCCGCCTCCGCGCGGTGAACAAGGCGTACTCTTCACCGACCCGGTCTCTGTCGTCGAGGAAAACCTCGGCTACCGTGGCGCCGTCGCCTGCAAGGCAGCAGGCATCACCTACCGTCAGCTCGACTACTGGGCACGCACCGACCTGGTTGTACCCACCGTGCGTAGCGCCTCCGGCTCCGGTACCCAGCGCCTCTACAGCTTCCGCGATGTGCTCGTGCTTAAGATTGTGAAGCGACTGCTCGACACCGGCGTGTCCCTGCAGCAGATTCGCACCTCCATCGAGCATCTGCGTACCCGCGGCATTGACGACCTCGCGAACATCACCCTGATGAGTGACGGTACCACCGTCTACGAATGCACCTCCCCGAGCGAGGTTATCGACCTGGTTCAGGCTGGTCAGGGCGTCTTCGGTATCGCGATTGGCCGCGTCTGGCGCGAAATCGAAATGAACCTCAACGGCCAGCCCGGCGAAGAGATGCACGAAAACTTCGAAGGCGACGAACTTGCCGCCCGCCGTGCCCGCCGCGCACAGGCATAAAACACAAAACGTGAATCAGCCCGCGCTCACTACCTATCGGGTAGCGAGCGCGGGCTGAAGCTTTAAATGCGAGGGAATATTCAATGCTCACTTGAGAAAAAACTCAAGATACACCCCTGTCAGAGCCAGAAGAAAAGCGAAGATTCGCTAAAATAAAGGGGCATTACACCTCACTCATAAAAGGGACCTGCATGCCCCGCATCGTCAGTATCAGCAGCCTCAAGGGTGGCGTTGGCAAAACGTCCATCACTTTGGGGCTCGCCTCCGCGGCATTACACAGCGGACTCTCCACACTTGTTATTGACCTCGACCCCCACGGCGACGCCAGCACCGGCCTGGCAGTGGATGAAACCATCCCCGACGTCGCCTCCCTGATTGCCAGCTCCAATGAGCGCGCCTTCGCGGAGGAAGCCGGTAGCTCCTCCTGGAACGCGCTCGTCGGCAAACCCACCCTGCTGACCAATAACCCCGTGACCACCGGTAGCGTGAAGGTGGCGCGAGGCTCGGCGCGCTCCACCCTCGTGGACCGGCAGGAAGCCGCGCCGTTCATCCGCCGATTCAAGCGCATGGTGGAGGCGGCAGCGGACGCCTACGACGTGATTCTGATTGACTGCCCGCCGTTCCTCGGAACCCTGTCTTCGATGGGCTGGGCGGTGAGTGAGCGTATCCTCTCGGTCGCTGAGCCTTCCCTTTTCTCTGTAGCGGGCACCGAACGAACCCTGCGTGCCATCGTGCGCTTTCAGCAGGAAAGCGGCATCAGCATTGACGGTGCGGGAGTAGTTATCAACAAGATGCGCCCCAACGACAGCGAACACCGCTACCGACGCGACGAAATGCGCTCCCTCTTCGGCGAGCTCGTGGCAGATCCTGTGCTCGCTGAAAGCCCCGTGCTGCAACGCGCCCAGGGTGCGGCGTACCCGATTCATTTTTGGCCCGACGAAGAGTCGGTTGATCCCGCCATTGACTTCACCCGCCTGCTGGCTGGGCTCATGGCAGACCTCTAAGCGCAGACATCTACGCGTCACTAATCCGCGGGCTCACATAGTTTCAACGCTTGAGGTTTCAACGCTTGAGTGCGTCTTCTCAAAGAACCTCTGTATTTTCAGCGCTGTGTTCTCAGCCCTGTGTTCTCAGCGCTGTGTTCTTTGGGACGGCGCACTTTCGTATATCCGTCAACATTGACACTAGATAGTGGGAATAGCCGGTAGCCTCCACGCGTTATAGTGGCAGTAACAGAAATAACCCCGCCATCGAGGGGCACGCTGGGAACGAGCCCAGCCTCAACATCATCAACGAGAGGACCACATGAGCATCGAGAACGTAGAACGCATTGACGGCGTAGCACAGTACGACCTCATCGTCATCGGCTCCGGATCCGGCAACACCCTCATCGGCCCCGAATGGGACGACAAGAAGGTCGCCCTCATCGACGGCGGTATCTTCGGCGGCACCTGCCTGAACGTTGGCTGCATCCCCACCAAAATGTACGTCTACCCGGCGACCATCGCGCAGAAGACCCGCGAGGTCAAGCACCTGGGCGTCGACGCACACGTAGACGCCGTGCACTGGGCGCAGATTCGTGACCGTATCTTTGCCTCCCGCATTGACCAGATTGTTGAAGGCGGCCGCAACTGGCGTGCCGGTCTGCCCAACGTCGACTTCTACGACCAGTACGCGCGCTTCGTCGGCTCCCACACCGTCGAGCTGACCGACGGCACCCGCCTGCAGGGCCGCCAGATTGTTGTTGCGGCAGGTTCACGCGCCGTGCTGCCTCCCGTACCCGGTATCGACTCCTCCAAGGTCTACACCAATGACAACGTCATGCGCATGGACGAGCTGCCCGCCCGTATGGTCGTCATCGGCGGCGGCGTGATTGCGGCAGAATTCTCCCACGTTTTCTCCGCATTCGGTACCGAAGTAACCCAGCTGAACCGCTCCTCCCGCCTGCTACGTGGCGTGGACGAAGAGGTCGTGGCACGCTTCGAAGAAGCCGCAAGCAAGCAGTGGAACATCGTCAAGGATGCGTCCCTCTCCGAAATCCGTGAGAACGCCGACGGCAGTGTGACCGTCGTAGCTAAGCACACTACCGAGAACGGTGAAGAACTGCTCGAAATCCCGGCAGACGCTGTGCTCGTGGCAACCGGTCGTCGCCCCAACACCGACACCCTCAACGCGAAGAACTACTTCGACGTGCAGGACGGCGGCCAGCTCAGCGTCGATAAGTACCAGCGCGTGCTCTACAACGGCGCGCCCGTACCCGGCGTCTACGCCCTCGGCGACGTGTCCAGCCGCTACCAGCTCAAGCACGTGGCAAACCACGAGGCACGCGTTGTGCAGCACAACCTCAGCCACCCCGAGGACCTGCGTGCCAGCGACCACCGCTACGTACCGGCTGCCGTCTTCAGCAACCCGCAGATTGCTGTGGTCGGCATGACCGAAGAGCAGGCGCGCCAGGCGGCTGAACGTGAAGGCTTTGAGATTACCGTCAAGGCACAGAACTTTGGCGACACCGCCTACGGCTGGGCAATGGAAGACAAGATTGGCCTGTGCAAGCTCATTGCCCGTAAGGACAACGGTGAGCTGCTCGGTGCACACCTGGTCGGTGAAGAGTCCTCCGTGCTCATCCAGCCGCTCCTGCAGGCAATGAGCTTCGGCATGGATGCGCGCACCCTCGCACGCGGCCAGTACTGGATTCACCCGGCACTGACCGAAATCGTTGAGAACGCGCTGCTCGGTCTGGAATTCGACGAGCCCGCCAACTAATACCGACCGGTTCAAAGAATACCGCTCAAGGACTCAGGCTCTGAGCGGTGAGGTAAACATAGAGGAGGGGGCCGTACCACAGCGGTACGACCCCCTCCTCTCGTTTCGGTAGCTAGAGCCGGTTAGGCATTGTCGCTTTCAGGCTTCTTCTCAGCTTATGCCTTCTCAGTAGGAGCTGCAGCGGAAGAGTCCTCAGCCTTTTCCGCCTTCTCAGGCTTCTTGGCGTCGTCCTTAGCCTCCGCCTTCTCTTCCTGCGGCTTCTGCATCATTTCGGCGGTTTGCTCACGCAGCTCCTCAAACTTCTCAGCCGCCTGCTCACGCAGCTCGGCAAGACGCTCCGCCTGATGATCCGCGTACTCGTGCAGACGCTCCGCAGCCTGCTCACGCAGTTCAGCGAACTTCTCAGACTGCTCCGCCGCGTACTCCTGCAGACGAGCCAAAGAATCCGACGTGCTATCAGAAACCTTGCCGTACATCTCATCCACGTAGGAGGAGAAGTCCTGCAGAATCTTCGCGCGGCGCAGCTTCTGCGAAGGAGTCAGGTAGCCGTCCGCCTCGGTCAGATCACGGTTCATGATGCGGAACTCGCGAATACCCTCGGCGCGGGAAACCAGCTGGTTCGCCTCGTCCACGAGCTTCTGAATTGCGGCACGAACCGCCGGGTGAACAGCAGCCTCCGGGATGGAGAGTGAACGGGGCAGACCCAGGTGCTCCAACTGCTCGGGTAGGGTATCCGGATCCAGGGTCACCAGAGCCGCAATAAACGGCTTCTCGTCGCCAACCAGCATCGCCTGAGAAACCAGGGGAGAGGTACGCAGATGACTCTCCGCAATACCCGGAATCACGTTCTTACCGCCGGCGGTGACAATGATTTCCTTCTTGCGGCCCACAATCTTCAGGTAGCCGCGCTCATCGAAACGAGCCAGGTCACCGGTGCGGAACCAGCCGTCCTCAGTGAACGCCTGAGCGTCCTCTTCAGGGTTCTTGTAGTAGCTGCTAATCACGCCCACGCCACGAACCAGAAGCTCGCCGTCCTCAGCAATATAGCCTTCGGAACCGGGGATGAGCGGGCCGATCATACCAATCTGGTACGGGTTGATGCGGCCAGCCGCAATCGGGGCGCAGGTCTCGGTCAGGCCGTAACCCTCAACCACCTGCACACCCACCGCGTGGAAGAAATGAGCCAGGCGCTCGCCGAGGGGACCGCCGCCGGAGACCGCGTAACGCAGCTCGCCGCCGAGAGCCGCACGCAGCTTCGAGTAGACCAGCTTGTCGTAGAGAGCGTACTGCGCCGCCAGCTTGAGGGGCACACGACCCTCAACCTTCGCCTGCGACCAGCGCACCGCAATATCGGTGGAACGCTCAAACAGAGACTTATTGAACTTGCCGCCCTTAGCCGCCTTTGCCATGGCACCTTCGTACACTTTCTCAAAGACGCGGGGCACCACCAGCAGCATGGTCGGCTTGAAGCTATCCAGGTCAGACGCCAGGTTCTTGATGTTGGGGGAGTGACCAATAACCAGGCCAGCATCCAGCGCCAGAACCTGAATCAGGCGCGCGAGAACGTGCGCCAGCGGCAAAAAAAGAATGGAGGAGTTGCGGGAGTTCGCAATCTCCGGCTCGACCAGCCTGGTGTTGGCGCTGAGGTTCAGGAAGTGGCCGTGAGTCAGCGCGCAACCCTTAGGGCGACCGGTTGTGCCGGAGGTGTACACAATGGTCGCGAGGTCGTCACAACCGGCTGCGGAACGTACCTGCTCCAGCTGCTCATCGCTGACCTCGGAGGCGCGAGCACTGAGGGCATCAAGGTCGCCGTTCTCAATGACCCAGCGGTGCTTGAGCTGGAACGGCTCAGAAGTAGAAGCGGCGTATTCTTCAGCCTCAGCCACACGATTCAGGAGCTTCTCATCCTCGACGAAGATGGCGACAGCCTCAGAATGGGACAGCGCCCATGCAGCCTGGGCGGCAGCGTTCGTCTCATATACCGGCACGGAGATGGCGCCCGCGTACCAAATCGCGAAGTCAATGACAGTCCACTCAAAACGGGTGCGGCTCATAATACCCACACGGTCACCCGGGCGGATACCAGAGGCAATCAGGCCCTTAGCCAGGTCGGTCACCATCTGGTGGAACTGCTGGGCGCGAACCGGCTGCCAGTTACCCGGAGACATCTGACGGCGGTACAGTACCGGATTGGAGCTATCGGCACGGTGGCGCTCAACAATGCTTGTCAGGTTCAGCGAGGGGTCGACAAGAACCTCAGCGGGAGTGGAGAAGACTTTCATAATGCGCCTTTCAAATCAGGGCGTGAGCCCGTGGCGAATCCGGTACCGAGGGGTGCCCTCGATGGCCCAAGGAGCCGTAATATCTATCTGTTGTTCTACTCGCTACGGCGGGTGATGCATTCGCCGGTGTGCAACGGGCGGAACCTTCAGAATTTAGTGGTTTAGGGATGCGACAAAAGCTTGAACGGTGGAGAGGAGATACTCGGCGTCGTAGTCGAGCGTTGCCACATGGTAGCTGCGGGTCAGCCACCTAAATTCTACAGGAACTGAACAATGTTCGAGAAAATATTTGTGGGAGCTATCCGACACAGTATGATCGCCCAGTGAACGCAAATACAGAACCGGCGCCTTCAACTGCGGAATCAGGGCACGAGTCTCAGCACCCAAAAGATGCAGCTGATGCACCGCCGCCGTCGGAACGATAGAATACGCGCCCTCGCTCACGCCCGGAACCGCAATATCAGACCCGATCGCCTTGAGCACCGGCAGAACCTTCGACACCTTACCGGCGTGACGCATCATCGGGTTCACATCCACCATGTAGGGGTTGATGAGTACCGTACCCGCCACCGGCAGGCGCGCCGACAGATGGGTCGCCACCGTGCCGCCCATCGACATACCAACGACCACCACACGCAGACCCTGATCGGCTAGGCGACGGTACCCCTGCTCGGCAGAAGCTAGCCACTGCTCATAGGTGCTATCGCGCAAATCTTTCCAATGAGTACCGTGACCGGTCAGCAACGGCATCTCCACCGCATAGCCGAGCTCCATAAAACGCTGCGCCACCGGGCGCATACTGTGCGGCGAACCTGTAAAACCATGCACCAGCAAAATACCCACAGAATGCTGCGCCGGGTCAGGACTAAAAGAAACGGGGGAGTGATCGAATGCTTCCTGGTCGCCCTCGAGGCGACGCGCCAGGGAGTCCTTAACATTTTGGGTCGCTAGAAGCCTGCGCTCGCGAGCCTTGCGGCGCATCCGCTTGAGCGGCTCCAACGAGTTATCAAAAATGCTCATGGTCCTCCTTAGCCAACCTGCGCGAATATGAACGCAGGTGCAGGCTCTATAGCGTACCCCGACCGGCTACCGCGGGCACAGCGCCGATGCTGGTATATCGCCTCCAGCGCACCCAATACACCGGTGCGCAGAAAAATCGTTCTCTTTCTTTCATTATCTCGCTACGCTCCAGACAAGATAGAATTGACCCGGGAATATTCAGAGAGGAGACCCCAATGCCTAACACCGCCCTCTACTCAACGCTCAAAGTTCTTGGCTCCCCCCTGCTGCAGGGACTGTACCACCATGACGTGGTGGGCCTTGAGAATCTGCCCGAGGGTCCCTACATTGTCGCAAGCAACCACCTGGCGTTCTGTGACTCCATTTTCATTCCTCTCGCCATGCCTCGCACCGTGAACTTCCTCGCCAAGAGCGACTACTTCACCACCCCCGGCGTGAAGGGCCGTGCCATGGCGGCGTTCTTCCGCGGCGTCGGCCAGCTTCCCATGGACCGCTCCGGCGGCCAGAAGAGCCAGGAATCCCTCAATGCCGGCGCGCAGGTCCTCAAGGACGGCGGCATCATCGGCATCTATCCCGAAGGCACCCGTAGCCCCGACGGACGCGGCTACCGCCCCAAGGTCGGTGTCGCCCGCCTCGCAGTTGAAGCAGGCGTGCCCGTAGTGCCCGTCGGACAGATCGGTACCGACCTGATTCAGCCCTCCGGCTCGAACCGTATCCGTCTGCGCCATGACGGCAAGCCCATCCAGGTGCGTACCATTATCGGCAAGCCCCTCACCTTCGAGGAATACACCGACGGCTCAGACCTGAGCCACCGCGTTCAGCGTGAAATCGCCGACCGTATTGGCTCCGAGATCCGTGCCCTCAGCGGCCAGGAATACGTGGACGTGTACGCCGACCGCGTCAAGAAGCTCATGGCTGATAAAAACATGAGCGCTGATGAGGCGGTCGCACACCTGCAACGCTAAACGTTGAGACAACACCCTGAGACAGCACCCCGGGTGCACACATACGACAGATACACACATGCGCCAGAGGGCGGGATGCGGTACGTGCCGCATCCCGCCCTTTCGTATGCCGTTCTGTCAGGGCGCTTTTCACCCCTCGTATCGCCGACACCGGGTGGCGCCATCTAAACATGTGAGATGTACCTGACTGCAGGGTTAGGTGTTGAAGCAAGCAAGAGTACAATTAGGTCTATTCAGCCTGAAGAATCGCAAGCCAGCACGCCGCACACGGCGCGCCGAGCACCCGAAACGGCGGCTGAATCAGAAAACGCACAAGACCATCCCAATGGAGTGAAGATGAGCAATCAAAACCTCAGCACCTCGCAGGCCCCCGACCACGGCCTAGACACCTGGCGTCAGCTGCACATTGACCAGCAGCCCACCTGGAGCGAGCACGAAGATTTTGAGAGCACCATCGCCGAGCTGAACTCGGTACCGCCGCTCGTCTTCGCCGGTGAAGTCGACGCCATGCGCCAGGCACTCGGTGAGGTTGCTGAAGGCCGCGCATTCCTCCTGCAGGGCGGCGACTGCGCAGAAACCTTCGCGGGTGCAACCGCCGATAAGATCTCCGGCCGCGTCAAGACCATCCTGCAGATGTCTGCAGTGCTCACCTACGGCGCCTCCATGCCCGTGGTGAAGATGGGCCGTATGGCGGGCCAGTTCTCTAAGCCGCGCTCCGCAGACATGGAAACCCGCGGCGACGTCACCCTGCCCTCCTTCCGCGGCGAGACCGTCAACGGTTTCGACTTCACCCCCGAAGCCCGCGTACACGACCCCAAACGTATGCTGCGCGGCTACCACACCAGCGCATCCACCCTGAACCTGGTGCGTGCCTTCACCAAGGGCGGCTTCGCAGACCTGCGCGCCGTACACCAGTGGAACCGCGGCTTCACCTCCAACCCCGCGCATGAGCGCTACGAGAAGACCGCCAACGAAATCGGTCGCGCCCTCAAGTTCATGGAAGCATGCGGCGTGAACTTCGAAGCCCTCAAGACCACCGACATGTACGTCGGCCACGAGGCACTCGTGCTGGACTACGAGCGTGCCCTCACCCGCATCGACTCGCGCACCCACCTGCCCTACGACACCTCCGCACACTTCCTGTGGATTGGCGAGCGCACCCGCGGCATCGACGATGCACACGTAGACTTCCTCTCCAAGGTCCGCAACCCCATCGGCGTGAAGCTGGGCCCGACCACCACCGCTGAGGATGCACTCGCCCTGATCGACAAGCTCGACCCGAACCGCGAGCCCGGCCGCCTGACCTTCATCACCCGCATGGGTGCGAAGAATATCCGCGAGAAGCTGCCCGCAATCGTTGAGGGTGTGCAGGCTGAAGGCGCGAAGGTCGTGTGGGTTACCGACCCGATGCACGGCAACACCATCTCCGTGCCCTCCGGCTACAAGACCCGCCGCTTCGACGACGTGCTCGACGAGGTTCGCGGCTTCTTCGAGGTGCACGAGGCCCTGGGTTCGTTCCCCGGCGGTATCCACGTGGAAATGACCGGCGACGACGTGACCGAGTGCCTGGGCGGCTCCGACGCTATCGACGAGGCAGCACTGGCTGACCGCTACGAGTCCCTGTGTGACCCGCGTCTGAACCACTCGCAGTCCCTGGAAATCGCGTTCCTGGTCTCCGAGTACCTCAAGAACCGCGCATAAAACGTTGATGCGCCTCACCGTACTAGTCAGCGGGTACTAGCCAGTGGGTACTAGTCGGCGGGGAATAGCAAAAACAAATGCCCGGGTCTTCACTCCCTATGAGCGAAGACCCGGGCATTATCGTTTAACCTGCGCGCGGTACAGGCGAGGACGGGGCGTTCGGTAAGGCGTGCTACTAGAAGGTCAGGAACGCTTCAATATTGCGCCACCACTGCGACTGCACGAGCGAGGTTGCAAGCCACCAGCCGGTGAAGCTCGAACCCATGCCCAGCAGAATCAGCGCCAGAGCCCAACCGCCCACCGCCATACCCGAGGGCGGGGTCCTAAACTGCTTGGCGGGCAGGCGAGGATCCTTCTGCGAAGACTGCTCGGATTCCTGAGAAGAAGCGGTCTCCTCTGCCGGTGAAGCCTCCGACGCGCTCGCCGGTCCCTTAGACTTCGAACGACGTGTGCCGGAGGGGCTCAACGAACGCTCCGCATGGATTGGGGCGTACTCGCCGTTAGCTGAGATGAACTCTTGCTCCGTCTGCGGGCCAATGCCAACGGACTGAGTCAGCGGGCCCTTCGCCGCGGCGGTACGGCGGCCCATGAACGAACCCAGACCATGCTTGCCGGATTTGCCCTTTGAGCCTTCCTTCTCCTGATCAGTGTCAGAATCGTCATTATCGGAGGCAGAACTCACCAGAGGCGGAATGCCCTGGCGGTTGAGCACGGAGTCCTCAGCATCCACGTCGGCAAGGTGCACGCCCTGACTCGCTGCCGAGGCATCGTACACGAGGCTGTCGGGGGAGTACACATCGTAGGCGAGCAGATCGCGGGCATCGCTAAACGCGCTAATCGGGGTGTTACGCACCATCTGCGCGGCGCCGCTACGCTCCGCAATATCGGCGACGGCCTCCCAAAGGGGAAGCTCCGGTTCCGGGCACGAGGGGGCGCGCCAAGCACGCTCAGACTCACCCAACGACTCAGAAATCTCCAGCAGAGCCGTGAACAGCTCGGTCGCATCCTCCGGGCGTGCGTGCGGCTGCTTGCGGGTACACCACGAAATCAGCCCCGCAATGTCGCGGTCCGCACCCGGCGCGACATCGGTCAGCGCGGGCATCTCAATATTGGCGTTGTGGTAGAGCACCTGCTGGTCATTCTCCAGACCCACAAAGGGCAGACGACCTGAAAGCATGCGGTACATCATCACGCCGAGTGCAAAAATATCAGCTTGAGCTCCGACCTTCACCTTCGGATCAAGAACCTCCGGCGCTACGTAGGCGGGGGTGCCCATGGGGGCGCCCGCATCCACCTGATCGTCACGGCGGGAGAGACCGAAGTCTGTGAGCTTCACCTGGCCGTTAGCGTCGAGAAGAATATTGCCCGGCTTAATATCGCCGTGCAGGTAGCGGTTCGCATGAACCTCCGAGAGCGCCTCCACGACCGGAATGAGGATATCCAGAGCCTCACCCAGCGAGAGGGCATTACGCACACGTAGCAGCTGGCTCAGCGTACAACCGTGCACATACTCGAGCACGATATACATGACCATCTGGCCCGAAAAATATTCGGTACCCGACGAAATTACGCCCACCGTATGCCCGCCGCCGCCCACCTGGCGCATCGAGCGCTCCTCACGGTGGAACTTCTGACGGTTCGCTGCATCCTCAGCCAGAGCGGGGGAGAGAACCTTGAGCGCGACCGGGTTATTCGACCACAGGTCCAGTGCATAATACACCTCGCTCATGCCGCCGCGGCCAATAAGCGAACCCACCTGGTA
This sequence comes from Rothia sp. HMSC061C12, assembly GCF_001815755.1. Classification (NCBI taxonomy): domain Bacteria; kingdom Bacillati; phylum Actinomycetota; class Actinomycetes; order Micrococcales; family Micrococcaceae; genus Rothia; species Rothia sp. HMSC061C12. The sequence continues at coordinate 131,634 of NZ_KV821880.1, read as the reverse complement.
GTGACCCTCAATAATGGCGCCACTGAGCCACTGCGAAGAACCAATAGCGGTATCCGGGGCAGCGGGACGGGTGGCGGGAGGAACAGAAGTATTTGCAGAAGAACGAGGGTTCACAGGAGAAATCCGGCGTGGGCTGGGAGTATTCATACGTCTCAACATTTTAGCCCGCCCACCTGGGCAGAAGCGATGCCAGAGGGCGCCGGGCAGGTGAACACTCAGCGAATTCTTAAGAAGCACCGACGGGTCTGAACCCAGCCTAAGAACCGCCGGCAACGCGCAAAAAGGAAAGGTGCGCAGGAGAGCTCCCGCTCCAGATGCGGGTCAAAAGTGGTAAATACGTGCCAGCTCTGGCACTCTTAAAAGGTGACTAACGAAAATATTGCTCAGACCTTCGCCCTCGTCGGCGATTGGGTAACCATCCCCGAAATTGCGCAGGCACTCGACCTGAAGGTGACCCGCGTTCACAACCTGATTTCTGACGGTACGCTCATCGCGCTGCGCGACCCGGAAACCAACGTGCGCAAGGTACCCGCACTGTTCATGAACGGTTCGCGAGTACTCGAATCCCTCAAGGGCACCCTCGCTGTCCTGAAGGACTCCGGCTTCAGCGATGAAGAAGCTATCGTGTGGCTGTACACCAACGACGACTCCCTGCCCGGCCGTCCCATCGACGCACTGATTGACGGTCGTAAGACTGAAATCCGTCGCCGTGCGCAGGCACTGGCTTGGTAATACCAGCTTGGTAATAGCGGCTCAGTACTATAGCTAAATATGTTGAGGCGGCATACTTCGGTATGCCGCCTCAACTTGTTTAACGTTCTAACTGTGTTGAACCTCTACGCCTTGCGACGTAGCGCATCTATGCCTTGCGACGCAACGCACGGCCCACAATATCGGTCAGTGCCGCATGCGTCAGCTCGTCCAGGTTCATCGCCTCCAGTGCCTCAAACACAGCCTGAGACTTCTGCTCAATCAGCTGCTCATGCTTGGCGAAAGCACCCGAAGAAACCATCAGCTCGCGGATGCGCTCCACCTGCTCATCGCTCAGCTCGGGGTCGCCCAAGCTATTGTGCAGAAGCGCCGCATCCTTCTCGTTGAGGGCAGCGGAGGTGAGCGCCACCAGCACGGTACGCTTACCCTCACGCAGGTCATCGCCAGCGGGCTTACCGGTCACCTCGGGCTGACCGAAGACGCCCAGCTCGTCATCACGCAGCTGGAAGCCCTCACCCAGCGGCAGACCGAACGCGCGGTAGGCGGCGAGTACCGGGTGCTGCTCGCTCACGGCACCGGTGCCGTTCTCCAGCGCGGCAGCCTGCAGAGCCAGAGCACCACCAATCGTGAAGGGGTGCTCGCACGAGTACTTGGCGGACTTGAAACGAATCACGTTCAGGGCACGCTGCAGAGCTGCCTGAGCGTCCTCGGTTTCGAGAACCTCGGAGTAGACGTCCAGGTACTGACCCGCCAGAACTTCGGCGCGCATCCGGTCAAAAATGGTACGCGCAGGAGCGCCATAAATCGCTCCCTCACCCAGGGACGCGAAAACCTCGGCAGACCACGCCAGGGTCAGATCGCCGGCAAGAATGCCGCCGGTCAGACCGTAGTTGAAAGCATCACCGCGCCAACCATTCTGCTCGTGCGCCGCCTCGAAACGCTTGTGCACGGAGGGAGCGCCGCGGCGGGTATCGGAGCGGTCGATAATGTCGTCGTGAATCAGTGCGGAGGTCTGGAACAGCTCCACCGCCATGCCGGCCTTCACAATAGACCAGGACGCGCGGTTCTCGGTTACGGGTGCACCGCCGGCACCGCGCCAACCCCAGTAGCTCAACAGGGCACGCAGGCGTTTGCCTCCGGTGGAGAGGGACTCAATAGCCTCCAGCAGAGGCAGGGTTTCGGGAGAAATACCCTCGAGCAGTTCGCGCTGGCGGGCAAAAAACTCAGCCATGAGGGTGTCAAAAGCGTACAGGTAGGCTCGCTGCTCTTCAGCAATACGCTCAGCGAGGTGCGCAGAATCCGCCGGGATATTCGGTGCCGCTACGGTGAGGCTCTCGGTCGCCTGGGGAGTGGGTGCTCCGGAAGGAGAAGGGGGAGTCATACTATCCTCGCTGATGGTCGCTATGTACGGTCCTGATGCCGTGCGGTGTGCACTTCTTCTAGCTTAGTGGAGAAAAGCCCAAGAGAACGCATTTACGAACACGTTTACGATATATTACCCCTATTGTTCGTAGAAATGTGCTATATTTTCGGTAGGTGGGCGTAGAAGTTATGAGAGGAGGCGACATGGGGCAGATGCGAATCAGCAAGAATAGTGGCGTAAGGAACGGCCGCGTCATTATGCACCTGGACATGGACGCCTTCTTCGTCAACGTCGAACTCCTCGAAAACCCCGCTCTGCGCGGCGAGCCCATTATCGTGGCGCCCCTGGGCCCCCGCTCGGTCGTATGCTCCGCCTCCTACGAGGCGCGGGCTCACGGAGTACGCTCCGGGATGCCGCTCAGCCGCGCCCGGAACCTCAGCCCCAACGCCACCGTCCTGCCGCTGCGTGGCGACTACCGGCACTACTCCCGCGCCGTCATGGCAATCCTTCATGACCTGAGCCCCTACGTTGAGCAGGTCAGCGTGGATGAAGCCTTCGTGGACCTCACCGGCGCCTACCTGCACGGCCAAGACCCCGTCGCCCTGGCGCAGCGCGCTCGCGACCGCATCGCACAGGAGCTCTCCCTGCCCTCCTCCGCAGGGGTGGCACCCAATAAACTACTCGCCAAAATGGCGTCCACCGGCAGTAAACCGAATGGGCTGTGGGTCATTCCACCCGAGCGCGTTCAAGAATTTCTTGACCCGAGAAAAGTCTCCGACCTGTGGGGAGTGGGTGCGAAGAGTACCGAGCAGCTCTCCCGATACGGTATTCACACCATCGCCCAGATGAGGTCCATGAGCCTGGACTGGCTCAAAGAACGCTTCGGTACCGCCCAGGGCGAGCACCTCTGGGCCATGGCGCGCGGCATTGACGAACGCCCCGTAATCACCGAACGTGAAGAGAAAAGCATGGGTGGCGAGCACACCTTCGAGACGGATACGACCGATGCCCAGGAGGTGAGCGCTGCTATTCGGGAGCTGAGTCTCAAACTGGGAAAGCGCCTGCGCACCGCCGGGAAACTCGCCGGAGGGCTCAGCCTCAAAATTCGCTACAGCACCTTCGAAACGCACACTCGCGCTATCTCACTAAACGTGCCCGTGGACTCCGGCATGCAGATCGCCTCCCTGACTCTGGAAGCCCTGCGAGCAGATGAAATCGTGGTGGGTCAGGAGGCGCCACGCGCCCTGCGGCTCATCGGAGTGCGCGCCGAAAAACTCGCCCGCGCCGAAGACGGGGTGCAGCAGACCCTCTTTGATGTCATCGAGAACGCGGCAAGCTCACGCTCCGCCAGAACCGCCTCCCCACAACGAGGCGGCGGGGGAGCGGACAATAGCCCGCAGAACGGTACTCGCTCGGGAGCTGGCGCTCACTCGGGCTCTGGTGCCCGCCTCGTGAAGAGCGGCAGATGGTCCGAGGTTGAGCACGTCATGGACGCGATTCACCGCAAGTACTCGCAGGAAAGCCTCAAGCCAGCCTCCGGAGTTACCGCGCCCGAGAAGAGCATTGACGAAAATAGGTCATAAAGAGCTTCTGTCCGAAAAAAGAATGCGCCAACCCCATCTCGCGCGGTACGATGGGAAGCATACGGCGGGAAGAAGCGCTCATCGCGCCAGCTGGTACACCAGCTAACCCGGCTGATACCGACGTCATCTTGAGTAGCGACACCTCAAAGGAGAAAACGATGGCACTGTCCGAGCGTGAACAGAAGGTTCTGGACCAGCTCGAAGAACTCATGAGTAATGAGGACCCGCACTTTGCCTCCTCCATGTCTTCAACCGGCAACACCGCGCCGGTTTTCAGTGCTCGCCACCTGGCTCTCGGTATTCTCTTCGTTCTCATTGGCCTGGGTATCATTATTGGTGCGGTCGCATCTAATATGATCTGGCTGGGCGTATTCGGCTTCCTCTTCGCAGCGGGTGGCGTGTACTTTGCGACCACCAGCAAGAAGACCCCGGTGGATTCCTTCCTCGGCGGTAAGGCAGAGGGCGCAGCTCGCGTGCGTCAGCGTGAGCAGAAGGAGCGTTCCTCCTTCATGAATCGTCTGGAGGACCGCTGGGACGAACGCAATAACGGCCAGTTCTAGTACTGCTTTGTCTCAATAGTTTTTCTCACGGCTAGTATTTCTCGTGGCTGAGCATCCGTACTCTCTAGGGTCTTAAGACTTCATCAAGACTTCACAAGCGGAAGGTAAGAATTCTTACCTTCCGCTTTTTCTATGCCCGAAATAGTGAAGCGTGGATGCTTTATGAAAGCTGGTAGACGGGTCACGCCGATTCCTGAAGCTTGCTCTGTTATTGAGCCTTTACTTGAGCCGGGGTATGGCAAGCATGCTGAGGGTATTACGCTGAGCGGACACGCCCGAAGCTGTGTAGAAGCTGTGCGTCAGCGTTAAAAATGCAGGAGAGAGCATAAAAACACTAAAAGATACTCTGCCGGGTGGGGTAGGTGGTGGAAAGTGGGGTAAAGTGGAGGGGAAAGCTGAAAGTCAGTCCTATCGCCGTGCCCTCAAACAGACGGCGGAGGCGTCGGCCCGGCACACCCCGCCACCGGCACCTACAGGATGTGTGGAGCAACCACGCTCCCGCAGGCTTCAGCACATCGGCACACATCAGGGGCACACATCGGGGAGGTGAAGTGAATGTTCTTAGGTACCTACTCACCACGAATGGACGCCAAAGGACGCATCATCCTTCCCGCCAAATTCCGTGAGGAACTCTCAGCAGGCCTCGTTCTGACCCGCGGTCAAGAACGATGCCTGTACGTTTTCCCCGCCGCAGAATTTGAACGCATCCACGAGCGGATGCGCACCGCGCCCCTGCCCGGACGAGCCGCCCGAGACTTCCTGCGAGTCTTCCTCTCAGGAGCCTCAGACGAACTGCCCGACAAGCAGGGACGCATCACCATCCCGCCGATACTGCGCCAATACGCAGGACTGACCGACAACCTCGTCGTCATCGGATCCGGTACCCGCGCAGAAATCTGGGATGCAGCCGCCTGGGAGGAATACCTCGCCCGCACCGAAGCTGAATTTGCCTCCCTCGACGAGGACCCGTTCAGCCCGCTACTCTAGCCGGCACCCCGCCGGTGCGATGGCTACCGCCCGGCATCTCTCTATCACCACCGCACCACTCTTCCGTAAGCTTTCCCGCAGGACAAACTCTCACAGGAGCACCCATGAGCGTAGACCACGCCCCCGAAACCGGTACGACCGCATCCGGCGCTGCCGCCAAGGTGACCGGCGCATCCATTGAGAACCTCTCCCAGCGTGAAGCGAGTGAACGCCACGTGCCCGTGATGCTGGACCGCTGCATTAACCTGCTGGCACCCGGCATCGAACGCGCCGTTGAGGAGCGCGGCACCGCCTACGTTATTGATGGCACCCTCGGTATGGGAGGTCACTCCGAGGCGCTACTTGAACGCTTCGAAAACCTTGTGCTGATTGGCATTGACCGCGACCTGCAGGCGCATGCCATCGCCGGTGAACGCCTGGCGCGCTTCGGTGACCGCTTCGTACCCGTGCACGCCGTCTACGATGAAATTGACCGCGCCATGGAAACCGCCGGTGTGCAGGGCATCGACGGCATCCTGATGGACCTGGGTGTCTCCTCCATGCAGCTGGACGAACGCACCCGCGGCTTCGCCTACTCCTACGACGCTCCCCTGGACATGCGCATGAACTCCGAAGACGAGCTCACCGCCCGCATCGTCGTCAACGAATACAGCGAAGACCAGCTGCGCCGCATTATCCGCAACTGGGGCGAAGAGAAGTTCGCATCGCGTATCGCCCGCGCCATCTGCACCGCCCGCGCCAACACGCCCCTGGAAACCACCGGTGAGCTCGTGCGCATTATCCAGAAGGCTGTGCCCGTCGCCGCGCAGCGCACCGGCGGTCACCCCGCCAAGCGCACCTTCCAGGCGTTGCGTATCGAAGTGAACCACGAACTGGAAGCCCTCGAACGCGCCGTACCGGCAGCCCTGGAGGCGCTCAACCTCGGTGGTCGATTCGTCGCCATGAGCTACCACAGCCTCGAAGACAAAATCGTCAAGAGAGCACTGACCGCGGAGGCAACCTCCAAGGCACCCAAGGGCTTCCCGGTAGAGCTTGAAGAGCACAAGCCCACCGTCAAAATCATTACCCGCGGCGCCGAACCGCCTACCGACGAGGAAATTGAACAGAACTCTCGCGCCGCCAGCGCCAAGCTGCGCGCCGCCGAGAAGATCCGCATCCCCGCCAAGTAGAAGACAGAAAGCGAAGAAGAGTGAGCACCCAGCACGCATCCCAGCGCCCCACCCGCACCCAGGGCGCCCCGCGGAGTCGACGCGCCGGTTCCTCGCGCCCTGCCGCCGGCACCCCCGGCGCCGTTGGCTCTACCCGCGCATCCTCTACTGGCGGCTCTACCGGGGCGAGCCGCGCCTCCACCCGAGCACACTCCGGCCGCACCCGCACCGCGCGTCTGGAGCCGGTCACCGCCTCCCAGCCGGTGGTCCGCCCCGTCAGCACCGCCGCATCTCACGGTGGTAAGCGCACCTCAACGAACGCGAGCCGTGTTCCCTCGAGCGTCCGTGCGGCAGCACGCACCGAAGAAGCACGCGAAACGAAGCCCAAGCAGCGTAACCCGCTGTCCACTGTGCGCCGCCGAGCCCGTAAGCTCAGCCCGCCCACCATGCTCGCTGTTTTTGCGGCAATTCCGCTGACCCTGATTTTTATTCTGCTGCTTAACGTGCTGATTGTGACCCGACAGTACGACATGGTGGATTTGCGCGCGCAGGAACAGCGCCTCGTGCAGGAGAACCAGGCGCTGCAGCAGGAGATTGGTTTCAAGGAAGCCCCGCAGGATTTGGCGATACGCGCCAGTACCCTGGGCATGTTTGTGAGCTCTTCGCAGGCGACCCTGAACCTGCAGACTTCCACGATTGAGGGCACCCCCGCCCCGGCTGCAAGCCCCACCGGTATTGAAGGATCCAAGCAGGAGAACCTGATTTCGCCGCCGGCAGCGGGTTCGGAAGAAAGCTACGCCAAGGGCATTGTGGATGCTGACAAGTCTGTTCAGCAGCGACACAGCCAGGCGAGCGCTACGGCAAAGGCATCTGCAAGCGCCTCGGCAAGCCCCGCGCAGCAGGCTAACCCCGCCCAGCAGGCCAACCCCGCACCGGCGAATAGCGCCCCTGCTAGCCCGGTTGCTTCCGCCGCACCGAGCGCCGCTCAGCAGCCCGCAGCTAGCCCCGCGGCAAGCCAGCCCGCACGATAAACAACATTGACCACAGGATGCGTAGCATCACCGATAGACCAGACCAGCGAAAGGACCACCGCATGAGCTCCGACGCGCGTAAGAACGCGAACGAATCGGCATCCGGTCAGCCGGACCTGACCCGCCGTGGCTTTGTCGCCGGCGCCGCTGCCACCTGTGCTCTGGGCGTCATTGGTGCGAATCTGTTTATCCGCCAGGGCTTTGATCCCGGTGCGGTGGCGAATGCGTCCCGTCAGAAGCGTTTGCGCTCCCAGGTGCTGCCTGCTGTGCGTGGCCAGATTCTGGATATCAACGGCAATGTCATGGCGCGTACTGTGCAGCGCTATAACCTGACCGCTGATCAGAGTGCCGTGGCGACCTTCAAGCGTTACAACGAGGACCGCACCCAGAAGATTGAGGTCACCCCCAACCAGCTGGTGTACGAGATGGTCGATATTCTCAAGACCGTTGACCCGGGCATTACCGACGAGTTCATCAAGTCCAAGCTGGACGGCACCTCCAAGTACTCGGTGATTAAGGCAAATATCACCCCGGAAATTTTCAATAAGATTGATGCCCTGGGTGCGCCCTTCATCTACGGTGAGGCGTTCTCCCAGCGCCTGTACCCCAACGGTAGTGTGGGTGGCTCCGTGGTCGGCAAGTACAACATTGTTGAAGAGGCTGACGGCAACGGCAAGGGCGGTACGGTTTCCCGTAACTTCTCGGTGGGCATTGAGCGTGTCTTCGAGAAGGAACTTGCCGGCACCCCCGGTGAACGTACCTACGAGATTAGTGCTGATGGTGTGCGTATCCCCGTGGCGAAGGAAGAGCAACGCCTGGCGGTGGACGGTAAAAATATTCGCCTGACCATTAACCGTGATGTGCAGTATTTTGCGCAGCAGGTGGTTCGTGCCCGCGCTGAGGAGCTGAAGGCTGAATGGTGCACCGCCATTGTTATGGATGTGCGTGACGGCTCCATTTTGGCTCTCGCTGATTCCTCTACGATGGACCCGGGCGCGGCAACCATTGAGGATGCGGCGGACATGACCCCGCGCGCTATTTCGCAGAGCGTGGAGCCCGGTTCGACCGAGAAGATGCTAACTGCTTCGGCGCTGATTGAGCAGGGCCTGACCACCCCGACGAGCGTGTATGACGTGCCCGCGACCCTCACGATTGACGGCCAGACTTTCAAGGATGCGTTTGAGCACGGGGCGCAGCGGCGTACTTTCTCGGGCATTATTCATGACTCGATGAACACCGGTACGGTGCTGGTCGGTCAGAAGCTCAGCAAGGAAGAGCGCTACAACTGGTTGAAGAAGTACGGCGTCGGCGAGTTTACCGGCATTGAGCTGACCGGTGAGGAGCAGGGTATAATCGCTGATTGGCGTGATTGGGATGGCCGTCAGCAGTACACTGTGCTGTTCGGTCAGGGTGTTGCGCAGACTCCGCTGCAGACCGCCATGATTTTCCAGGCGCTGGGCAATAAGGGCGTTCGTCTGAAGCCGCGCATTGTGGACGCGATCATTGACGCCGACGGTACCGAACATAAGCGTGCCGTAGAGCCTGGCGAACGCATGGTCAGCGAGGAGACTGCCGCTTCCTGCCTGACTCTCATGGAGAATGTGGTGGAGCAAGGCCACGCCCGTCCGGCGAAGGTGACCGGCTACCGCGTGGGCGGTAAGACCGGTACTGCGGAAACTCCGAGTGAGAAGGGCGGCTACGACGGCAACACGACGTCCTTTATTGGTGTGGCGCCGATTGAGAACCCGCAGTTCTTGGTGGCGGTGACCATGCAGCGTCCTGAGGGTAGCGTGGGTGCGAACGGTACGACGGCTGAGTTCTCCAAGATTATGGAGAAGACCCTGCACACCTATAATGTGCCGCGTTCTACCGGTGAACCGGAGTTGATTCCGCTTTTTGCTGAGGATAGCCCCAATAAGACGAGCTAAAGGCGAGCGGGGGAGAGGTTCCCGGTAGCTGATTCGTGATGAAGAAGCCCCGGGACTGAACACCTGTCGAAGCCTAAAGCCCGTAGAATATTGAATGACCCTGTGTGCCTTGAGCGCATTGACCATACAGAGCTCACCGCTTCGGACAGCGGAGAGGAAAGAAGGACGATGGATACCGCATCTCACGCACCCGGCCAGAACCTGCTGGGCGGCGACGCTCAGACTCTGCGCCCGAATTCTGTGCGCCCGGTGAGTTTGGCGCACCTTCGCGAACATCTGCAGGGATTGGGTGCTCAGGTGAGTTCCCAGCTGGCTAGTGGCGTTCAGGGTTCTGAATCCGGTGATTCTGTTGAGGTTACCGGTATTAGCATGGACTCCCGAGGTGTTCGCCCGCAGGACCTGTACGTGGCTCTGCCCGGTGCGAAGGTGCACGGTGCGCAGTTTGCTGAGGCCGCGTTGAATCTGGGTGCTTCCGCTATTTTGACGGATGCTGCCGGTGCGCAGCTGCTGGGTGAGGCGCCGGTGCCTGTCCTGGTGACTGAGAACCTGCGCGAGTATGTCGGTCCGTTGGCTGCGCTGATTTATGGTTCGGCGTCGTTCCCCGCTACCCACCGTTACGCGGTGACCGGCACGAACGGTAAGACCACCTCCACCTATATGCTGGAGTCGGTGTTCCGCACCGGCCTGGGTGTGAAGACCGGTCTGATTGGCACGATTCAGATTCTGATTGATGGTGTGTCGGTTCCTTCGAAGATGACCACCCCGGAGTCTCCTCACGTGCATTCTCTGCTGACGATTATGGGTCAGCATCAGGTGCGTTGCGCCGCAATGGAGGTTTCCTCACACGCGATTGATTACCACCGTGTGGACGGCGTGAAGTACGCGGTTGCTGGCTTCACGAACCTGACTCAGGATCACCTGGATCTGCACGGCACCATGGAGCACTATTTCGACTCGAAGGCTCAGCTGTTCACCCCCGAACGTGCCGAGCTGGCTGTGATTACTGCTGATGACGAGTGGGGCGAGAACATGTTCTCCGCCGCTTGCGAGCAGATGGGTGCGCAGCAGGTGCACCGCCTGGTGACTGCGCGCGGTGCCGGTCTGGCTGAGGTACCCGCAGAGTTTGGTGCCCGCGACTGGGCTGTGGTGAAGGTTCAGCGTGAGGGCCTGGGCCACCGCTTCCACGTGGCTAACGGTGCCGGTGAGAGCGTTGAATGCTACACCGGTCTGCCCGCTGACTTTAACGTTTCGAATGCCGCGCTGGCGGCTCTCATGGCGTACCTGGACACTGACTCCGCTGAGCGTGAGCGCCTGCTGCCCGAGCTGGCGTCCGGTTCGGCTCTGACTCCGGTGGTGCCGGGTCGTATGCAGCTGATTTCTTTGGCTCCGCACGCGATTGTGGACTTCGCCCACAACCCTGACGGTCTGACCCGTGCCCTGGAGGCGATGGATCGCCCCGGCGACGGCAAGGTCATGATTGTTTTCGGTGCGACCGGTGAGCGTGACCAGCTCAAGCGCCCGATTATGGGTGCGATTGCGGCACAGTACGCAGATATTGTGGTTGTGACTGATGACGATCCGCACGGTGAGGCGCCCGAGCCGATTCGTGCCGCCGTTGAGGAGGGCGCGCAGAAGGCTGAGAACCGCCGAGCCACCCAGATCCTGAATATTTCTCCGCGTGCCGCCGCTATTGATGCGGCAATTGCCCTGGCGGGCGAGCATGACGCCATCCTGATTGCTGGCCGCGGCCACGAAACCGAACAGGATGTTGACGGCGTGGATATCGCCCTGGACGACCGCGTTGAAACCGCCCGTGCCCTGCGTGCGCACGGTTTCGAGATCCTGCCTGACTACCAGCGCATGCTCGATGAAAGTGACTCTAAGACCGCTGAAGGTATGGTGAAGAATGATTAAGCTCAGCGCCGCCCAGATTATTGAGGCAACCGGCGGCACCGCTATCGGCCTGGAGGGCCGTGAGGAGCAGGTGTACGCAGACTTCGCCACCACCGACTCCCGCGAGGTGCAGACCGGTACCCTGTTCGTGGCGAAGCCCGGCGCGGTCACTGACGGCCACAGGTTCATCCCCATGGCGTTTGAGAGGGGCGCGACCCTGGCGCTGGTCGAGCGTGAAGTACTCGACGAGCAGGGCGTGCCCTACCCGAGCATCCAGGTGCCCGATGTGGTGCTGGCGATGGGCGATTTGGCGCGCTATTCCATTGAGCAGATGCGCGCTCAGGGTGAGCTGACCGTTATCGGTATTACCGGTTCTGCCGGTAAGACCACCACCAAGGACCTTCTTGCCGCCATTTTCACCCCGGAGGGCCCGACCGTTGCCCCGGTCGGCTCCTACAACAGTGAGGTGGGCGTGCCCCTGACCGTTTTCCGTGCGGATGAGTCCACCCGCTACCTGGTCATTGAGATGGGTGCGGACCGTGTGGGCAATATCGAGTACCTGGCGAATATTGCGCACCCCGATCACGGCGCAATCCTGAAGGTTGGTACCGCGCACGCTGGCGAGTTCGGCGGCGTGGACAATATTGAGCGTACTAAGGGTGAGCTGGCTGAGGGCGTTCAGCCGACCGGCTCCCTGGCTCTGAACGCTGACGATGAGCGCGTGCTGCGCATGGCGTCGCGTTCGGTTGCCCCCATTACTTACTTCGGCGTGGGTGAGAAGACCGGCGCGAACGGTCAGCCCTACGAACGCTACGTGGCGGCGCTGAACCTGCGCACCACCGACGCTGGTTGCCCCGAGTTCACTCTGCGCCTGCCCGACGGTAGCGAGTACGAGATCTCCTCGCAGCTGATCGGTGAGCACCACGTGCACAACCTGCTGGCTGCGGCGACGATTGCCTACAACAGCGGTATTTCGGGTGAGAAAATCGCTCGCGCGCTCAACAAGGCGGCGGCGGCTTCGAAGTGGCGTATGGCTCGCACCGACCGTGCTGATGGCGTGACCGTCATTAACGACGCATACAACGCGAACCCCGAGTCGATGGCAGCGGCACTGCGCACTCTGGCGCAGCTGGGCCGCACCGTTGACCCGGCGACCGGTCAGCCGCACCGCACCTGGGCTGTTCTGGGTGCCATGCTGGAGCTCGGTGACGCCTCCGTGGAGGAGCACGACCGCATCGGTCGCCTCGTGGTGCGCATGAACATTTCCAAGCTGATTGCTGTGGGCGACGAGACGAAGCCCATCTACAATGCTGCTCATCTGGAAGGCTCCTGGGGTAATGAGGCGACCTGGGTGAAGACCCCGGAAGAGGCAGAGCAGATTCTGCGCGCCGAGGTTCGCCCCGGCGACATTGTGCTCTTCAAGTCCTCGAACGGCGCGAAGCTGGGCATTCTGGGTGACCAGGTTGCTTTCGCCGAGTACACCTTCGGCGCTGAGGAAGAGCAGGCACCGACCTGGCTTTCTGCCGGTGACTTTGTTGAAACCACCGACTTGAGCGACCACCTTGCCGCTCACCTGGACGGTACCGCTAATGGCGACCGTACTGCCACCGAACAGACCACGAACGAAGGGTAGCGCTTTATGATTACCGTGCTGATCGCTGGAATCTTCGGATTCCTCATCTCCCTCACCGCGCTGCCGGTGTTCATCAAAAAGATGAAGTCCCTCAAGCTTGGCCAGCTCATCCGTGAGGAAGGCCCGGCAGCCCACCAGCATAAGGCGGGCACCCCCACCATGGCGGGTCTGATTTTCATCCCCGCGGCGATTCTCGCCTACTTCTTGACCCTGGCGGTGAGCGCGCTGCTCTTCGGTACCGCGCCGGTACCGACCGCTACCGCGTGGCTGACCATCGCCTTCACCCTGGGCATGCTCGGTGTGGGCGCGGCGGACGACATCATGAAGTTCCGCAATAAGGGCAACGAGGGCCTGACCGAGAAGCAGAAGACCATTGGTCTTCTGGGCGTGACCCTGCCCTTTGCGTACCTGGCGTTCCAGTTCCCGAATGAGTCGGGTGCTCGTCCGGCGTCGACCGCCATCTCTTTCGTACGTGACCTGCCCATTGACCTGTTCGCGGCGGGCGCGGTCTTCGGCTCCATCCTGCTGGTTGGTTGGATTACCCTCATCTCCCTGTCCGGTACGAACGCGGTGAACTTCACCGATGGTCTGGATGGCCTGGCTGGCGGCATCATGATGACCATCTTCTCCGGCTACCTGACCATCAGCATCTGGCAGTACGTACACGCCTGCTCCGCTGGCGCTGGCACCGCCTGCTACGATGTGCGCGACCCCGGTTCACTGGCGCTGATTGCCGCATCCCTGGTGGGTTCGCTGGCTGGCTTCCTCTGGTGGAACGTGTCGAAGGCACAGATCTTCATGGGCGACTCCGGTTCCCTGGCGCTCGGTGGCGCAATGGTTGCTTTCGCGCTGTTCACCCGCACCGAGCTGCTTCTGCTGGTCATCGCTCTGATTCCCGTGCTGGAAGTGTTCTCTGTGATTGTGCAGAAGTTCGTGTTCAAGACCAGCCGTAAGCGTTCGGTCGCAGCGGGGGAGAAGCCCCTGCACGCGCACCGTTACTTCCGTATGACCCCCTTCCACCACCACATGGAGAAGGTCGGCGTCAACGGCAAATACTCAATTGATAAGCGAGGCATTGCCCCCGGTACCGTCAGCAGCGGCGAAGTGAACTCCGTGTTCCGCCTCTGGGTTGTTAATGCCCTCTGCGTGCTCGTCGCCCTGGCGCTGTTCTTCGGTGACTGGTTCTCGCAGACTTCTGGAGTGATTCACTAATGTCAACTAATGAACAGCCGGATACAGCTCGCATTGAAGCGAACGCCGCCGCTATTGCGGTGAACCCGGTGTATGAGAACGAGCGCCTCGCGGAACTGACTCACTGGGGTGCGCCCTGGGCTAACCTGCGCGTGGTCGTGGTGGGCATGGGTACCAGCGGCGACGCTGTGACCGATGTGCTCGCCCAGCTGGGTGCGAAGATTGTTGTCATCGACGGGGCAGATACCCCGGAGAAGCGTGAACGCATCGACCTGTACGCTAACGCATACGGCAACGTTGAGGGTCTGTTCGGTCCCGAGCACATGCGTGCACTACCCCCCGTGGACGGTCAGGAACCCGAGCTTGTAGTGACCTCCCCGGGCGTGCGTCCCGACCACCCGGTCATGCTGGACGCGTATGAGCGTCGCATCCAGATTTGGGGCGATGTGGAGCTGGCGTGGCGCCTGAATGAGCGCAGCGACCGCCCGACCCCCAAGTGGCTGTGCCTAACCGGCACGAACGGCAAGACCACCACCGTGGGCATGGTCGATTCCATCCTGAAGGCTGCCGGTAAGAAGGCTATTCAGGTCGGTAATGTGGGCATGCCCATCGTGTACGCGATTGCCGACGATGAGCCCTACGAGTTCTTCGCGGTGGAGCTGTCGAGCTTCCAGCTGCACTGGACCTACTCGCTGTCCCCGTACGCTTCGGTGGTTCTGAACATCGCTGAGGATCACGTGGACTGGCACGGCTCCTTCGACGGCTACAAGGCTGATAAGGCTCGCGTGTACGAGCACACTCAGGTTGCCTGCATCTTCAACACCGACCACGTGGACACCCTGCGCATGGTTGAGAACGCGGACGTTATTGAGGGCGCTCGCGCGATTGGCTTCAGCTCCACTGAGATGCCCGCCGTGTCGATGCTCGGCCTGGCTGAGGACATTATGGTGGACCGCGCCTTCTTGAAGAACCGTTACAACGAGGCGTATGAGCTGGCGGTTCTGGAGGATTTGGCTCCGGCTCCCGGTAAGATGCCTGCGAAGCACACCGTGGAGAACGCTCTGGCGGCTGCGGCGCTGTGCCGTGCGGCTGATATTGACCCGAAGGCTGTGGGCGCGGGCCTGCGTTCCTTCAAGACCGGTGCGCACCGCAACCAGCTGGTGGGCTACGCGAACGACATCATGTGGGTGAACGATTCGAAGGCTACGAATCCTCACGCCGCGAACGCGTCGATGAGCGGCTACCCCTCGCTGGTGTGGATTGCTGGCGGCCTGTCGAAGGGCGTTGAGTACGATGAGCTGATTGCTGCTCACGCTAAGCGTCTGAAGGCTGTGCTGATTATCGGTACTGATACTGCGGCGCTGAAGTCGGCGTTGGCTAACCATGCTCCGCAGGTTCCGACCTACAATATGACCGCCGCTGTGGCTGATTCTTCGGACGGTATTGCCGTGATGAACGCGGCCGTTGCGAAGGCTGCTGAGCTGGCGCATCCGGGCGATACCGTGCTGATGGCTCCCGCGTCTGCTTCGATGGACCAGTTCAAGAATTATGCGGTGCGCGGTGATGCGTTTGCGAACGCTGTTGCCGCCCAGCTGGCAGACTCTTAGGACATTGCCTGTAGAGGGTGTCTTGGGTGACCGGGGTGCTTTCTGCGGGTTCTTCTCGGGGGTGGGATGGTAACGGTGTCCCACCCCTGAACCTTTTTCGTGTATTCGCCACGACGGATCCGTGGCAGTTGAGGCCTATAGGAGGGCATGTGAGTACCAGCGCATCTTCGGAGCGTTCGGCTTCTTCGGCGCGTTCGACCGCGAGTGGTCGTTGGGCGTCTTTGCGAGCCGGTTTGGAGGATTTCTCTGCGCCGTTCCGTACTCGTGCCGATAGGCTGTACCGTCGTGGTTTGAAGGCTGACCTGTGGGATGTGCCGGTGATGCTGCTGGTCACGACCCTGGGTCTGGCTATTTTTGGCTGCATTATGGTGCTGTCGGCGTCGAGCGTCACCATGATTTCTCAGGGGCAGTCGCCGTTCTCTCAGGTTTCGTCTCAGGTCATGTTCTTGGTTCTTGGCGTGATTGCGATGGCGGGTATTACGCGTATCCCTGTTGGGTATTACCACAAGAAGTCTGTGGTGTACGCGATGCTGGTTGCCGCCTTGGTCATGCAGCTTGCTGTGGTGGTCGTTGGCGTTGAGGTGAACGGTAACCGTAACTGGTTGAAGCTCGGCCCGGTGCAGATTCAGCCGTCGGAGTTTTCGAAGCTTGCGATTATTATGTGGCTGGCGTGGGTGTATAGCCGCCACGGCGATATTTCTCGTAGTATTTGGCGCACGCTGTTCCCCTCGATTTATGGTGTGGGTGCCCTGGTGCTGCTGATTATGCTCGGTGGTGACATGGGTACCGCCATGGTGTATGGCTTCATCTTTGTGGGCATGATGTGGCTGGCGGGTGCTTCTCGCAGCTCGCTGCTGAAGATTGGCGGCGCGTTTGCGGTGTTGGCGCTCGTGGGTGTGCTCAGTAGCGCGAACCGTGTGGCTCGTATTTTCGGTATTTGGGGTTCGTGCACGAACGCTAACTGTGACCAGGCAAATTCTGGTGAGGTGGCGCTGACGACCGGTGGCTTCTTGGGTGTTGGTCTGGGCCAGTCGCGCCAGAAGTATAACTACCTGGCTGAGGCGCATAACGACTATATTTTCGCCATTATTGGTGAGGAGCTGGGTCTGCTGGGTACGCTGGCGGTTCTGCTGCTGTATGTGGGCCTGGTGTACTGCGCGGTTCGTATTATGCTGCGTACTACTGATCCGCTGGTGCGTTTGGCTACGGGCGGCATCATGATTTGGCTGACTTCTCAGGCGATTATCAATATGGGCATGGTGTCCCGTATCCTGCCGGTGATTGGTGTGCCTTTGCCGTTTGTCTCCTATGGTGGTTCGTCGCTGTTGTCCTCGTTGTTTGCAGCGGGTTTGTTGTTGGCGTTTGCGCGGCAGACTCCGTTGCGTGGCGCGACGAAACCGTCGAATATTGAGACCCAGAGCGCGCGTGAGGTTCGTCGTGAGAATGCTGAATGGCAGCGTCGTACGCCGTTGCAGGATGTGCTGAATCAGGAAGAGGCAGCTCGTGCGGCTGCCGGTGGTCACCTGTTGAAGGAACATAATCCTTTGAAGGTTGTTTTCGGCCCGGAGAGCACGTTGCGCCGATGGTTGGGTTTTGCGCCGGATCAGCAGCGCGAGTTGTCTCGTATGGCTCGTGAGCAGCAGAAGGAGCAGGAGCGCCAGGCTCGGGAGCAGGTTCGTCGCAAGGAGGAACAGGCTCGCCAGGAGGCGGCGCAGGCTCGAGAAGAGGCGCGTCGTGCTCGCGAGGAGGCGCGTCTGGCTCGTGAGGAAGCTGCCCGTGTGAAGGCGGAGCAGAAGGCTGAAGCTCAGAAGCAGAAGGCCTCGCAGAAGCCTGCACCGCAGAAGGTAGCTCCGCAGAAGGCTCCTGCTCAGCCTCGTACCGGTCAGCAGACTCGCCCCGCTCAGAAGGCTACCGCTGCGAAGCCTGCAGGTCAGAAGCCCGCGGCTCCGAAGCAAGCTGTACAGCAGCGCGCCGCTCAGCCCCGTACCGCTCAGAAACCTGCTACTCAGAAGCGAGTGCAGCAGCCTCGTGGCGCTCAGCCCCGTAGCGCACAGCACCGTCCGTCGGGTTCGCTACCTGCGGGTCTGCAGCCGCTGCATCCGGAGGACCGTCAGCGTCGTGCCCAGCGACAGGGTAATCCTCGACAGGGCGCTCAACGTCAGGCAGCGCCGCGACAGGGCACTCAGGCAAAGGGTACTCAGGCCAAGGGTGCTCCGAAGAACAGCGCTCAGCAGGCGCAGCGTCCGGCTCAGGGCGCGGCTCGGAACTCGGCTCAGCGCGGCACCCGTAAGCAGGGCTAAACCCCGCGGAACCCGCTCCGCGAAGCCTGCATATCGGGGGCTGGCAATCGGGGAAGTGAGCTGCGGTTCGCACCTCTACCCGTGATGAATATGTGCTGAATATAAGATAAAGCCCTCGCTATTGAGTTGTAGCTCAATGGCGGGGGCGCTCTTTTGAACAGGTGCGATAGCGTAAAATGATGCTGTACCGATGTGTTGGGAGAAAGACCTATGACGAAGAAGGCGCCCTCTATAGTCTTCGCCGGTGGTGGCACCGCCGGTCATATTAATCCGATGCTCGCGATTGCGCGTGCGGTTCGTGATCTTGAGCCGAATGCTAAGATTCTGATGCTGGGCACCGCCGACAAGATGGAAGCCGAGCTGGTTCCGGCAGCTGGTTTCGATATTGAGTTCATTCCTCGTGCGGCGTTCCCTCGTAGCATTAACCGTGCCGCTTTGGCTTTCCCCGCTAAGTTCTTTGGTGGCCTGTCGAAGACCCGCCGCATCCTCAAGGATGTAGATGCGGATGTGGTCGTTGGCGTGGGCGGCTACGTGTGCCCGCCTGCGTATTTGTCGGCGTTGAGCGCTAAGATTCCCGTGGTGATTCATGAGGCGAACGCGAAGCCCGGTTTGGCGAACCGCCTGGGTGGCACGTTTGCGAAGTTCACCGGTGTTGCGTTCCCTAATACTCCGTTCCCGCGCGCGACCCTGGTGGGCATGCCGATGAAGGATGAGATTGCCTACCTGAACCGTGAGGCGCACCGTTCGAAGGCTCGCCGTAACCTGGGCCTGGACCCGCAGAAGCCGACCGTGATTGTGACCGGTGGTTCGCTGGGCGCGCAGAGCCTGAACAATGCGGTGGCGGCGTGCCGTGACCACTTTGCTGAGTGGGACTTCCAGATTCTGCATATTACCGGTAAGGGTAAGGCTGTTCTGGATGAGAATGGTGAGCCGTTGAGCGCGCCGAATTACCGTCAGATTGAGTTCAGCAACGGCATGCAGGATGTGTATGCTGCCGCTGATCTTCTGCTGGTGCGTTCGGGCGCGGCGACCGTCAGTGAGGTTGCTGCGGTGGGTGTTCCCGCGATTTTTGTGCCGCTTCCCATTGGTAATGGTGAGCAGGCTCTGAATGCTCGTTCTCTGGTGGAGGCGTCTGCGGCTCTGCTGGTGAAGGATGCAGAGGTCACCGGTGAGTGGTTTGCCCGTGAGATTCCGGCTCTTATGGCGAACCCGGAGGAGCTGGAGCGTATGGGCGCTGCGGCGTATGAACTTGGTATCCGTGACGCGGCGCGCGTTATGGCTGAAGCAGTATTGAAGGCAGCTGAGAAGTAATGACTGAATTGATGAATCTTGAGATGGTGTTGCCGGCACCGCTGACCCCGCCGTTCCCTGAGCGTGCGAAGATGAGCGAGTTGGGCCGTGTGCACTTCATCGGTATTGGTGGCTCGGGTATGAGCGCTATTGCCGCTCTGATGCTGCAGGCTGGTGTGACGGTGAGTGGTTCTGATCGTGCGGAGTCGGCTACTGTTGAGTCTTTGCGTGCTGCGGGTGCTCGTGTGGGTGTTCCTCAGCAGGCTGAGAACATTGTGGACGTTGATACCGTGGTGATTTCTACTGCGATTCGTGAGGATAACCCGGAGCTTGTTGCCGCTCGTGCGCAGGGTCTGCGTGTGCTGCATCGTTCTGAGGCTCTTGCCGCTGTGATGGGTGAGTCTCAGGTGGTTGCTGTTGCCGGTACTCACGGTAAGAGCACGACCAGCTCCATGATTTCTGTGATGTTTGATCAGCTGGGTGCTGACCCGTCGTTTGCGGTGGGTACTGTGATTGCTGGTCGCGGCACGAACGCTCACCTGGGTGCTCAGGGCCCGGAGTCGATTTTTGTGGCTGAGGCTGATGAGTCGGACGGCTCGTTTGTGCGTTACCGCCCGGCTATTGCTGTGGTGACGAATGTTGAGCCGGACCACCTGGATTTCTATGAGACGGATGAGCGTGTCTTTGAGGCGTTCAACCGTTTTGTGGGTTCGCTGGCACCTAACGGTATTGTGGTGACCTGTGCTGATGATGCGGGCGCGGCTGATTTGGCGGCTCGTTCTCGTGCGGCGGGTGTGCCCGTGGTGACTTACGGTGAGTCTGCAGATGCTGACCTGCGCATTAGCGAGATTACGAGCGCCGGTTCGTCCTCGTCTTCGCACCTGTCCTGGTCGTTTGAATGCCGTGGCGTGCGTTATGAGGGTGAGCAGGATATTGCTCTGAAGGTGCCCGGTATCCACAACCAGCTGAACGCTTCGGCTGCTTTTGCCTCGGCGCTGATTTCTGGCTATGAGGCTGCCGATATTGCTCGCGCTCTGGCTGAGTTCGTGGGTGCTGACCGCCGCTTCACCCTGCGCGGTGAGGTTGCCGGCGTGAAGGTCTTTGATGACTATGCGCACCACCCGACCGAGGTGTTCCGCGCCTTGGAGACCGGTCGCACCGTGGCTGATGGCCACAACCTGTACGTGATTTTCCAGCCGCACCTGTTCTCGCGTACTCGCGAGTTCGCGAAGGAGTTCGCGCAGGCTCTGTCGATGGCTGACCGCGCCCACGTGCTGGATATTTACCCGGCTCGTGAGCTGCCGATTGAGGGCGTGACCAGTGAGCTGATTACCGGTGCTGGTTTCTCTGAGGTTCGTTACGCCACCGCTGAGGGCGCTATTGAGGATATCGTGGCGTGCGCTCAGAGCGGCGATATTGTGATGACCGTTGGCGCCGGTGACGTGACCGCTTTGGGTGCTCGTCTGCTGGAGTCCCTGCAGGTTCGTCACGGTGGCGAGTCGAAGAAGTCGGAGGCTTAGGCTGTGCCGATGAGTTCTGGTCTCTCTTCGGAGGGGCATTCCTCCTCGCGCGCGCCGAAGGCTCCGCGTTCGCGTGCTCGTTTGCGCGCCCAGCAGGTAGCTGAGAATGCGCAGGTTGAGGCTAAGCATGCCGAATCCGCGCAGGCTGAGTCTGCCCAGTCTCAGGTGGCAAAGACGACCAAGGCTGCGGAGGCTACGAAGTCTGCGGAGGCGGTGAAGCCCGCCAAGGCGACCGCTTCCGAGGGCTCGGCCCAGGCAGCCGCTACTCAGTCTTCGAGCTCTGTTCGCCATGCGCCGCGTAAGCCCGTGGCGCATAAGGCTTCCGCTCAGCACGGTGCTGATTCTTCGTCTCGTAAGAGCGCTGCGGCGGTGCATTCTTCGGCGCAGTCTCTGAAAGATTCGGTGCGTTCGGCTCTGATGACCGGTCGCACCGTGTCTGAGGTTGAGCATGCCCCCGAGCTGTTTGATGTTGAGGCGTTTGAGGATTCTTCGTCTAAGGCAACGTCTGCTCAGAGTGCCTCTGCTCAGCCTGAGAAGAGCACCGGCAAGGATAGCGATAAGGGCGCCAGCAAGAAGTCTGCGTCCGCCTCCGGTAAGGCATCTGCCCAGTCAGATGCTGCCGGCTCTCGCGAAGAGCCTGCCGCCCAGAAGGCTGAGGAAAGCGCCGACAAGAGCACTGATAAGGCGGGGGAGAAGGCTGCTGAAGAGCCTCGCCCCACGAGCCGTTTTGGTCGTTGGCGTGCCGAGCGTGAGCAGCAGCGTGCCGCGGAGATTGAGAAGGAGCGTGAGCGTGCGAGCCGCCAGGCTCAGCGTGAGCGTCTGCGTCAGGATCCGGGCTTGGACGGTCTGCGTGCTGAGGAACGCTCCCGTAAGGAGCGTGCGCCTCTGACCCGTGCCCGTAAGCTGCTGTACACCGCTTCGGCGCTGGCTATTATTGCGGTGCTGTACGTGGTGCTGGTCTTCTTCTCGCCCCTGTTGGCGACTCAGAAGATTACGGTGCGCGGCGCATCCCTACTGGAGACCACTCAGGTGGAGCAGAAGCTGGAGCCCCTGCGCGGTGTTCCGCTCACTCGCATCGACGAGAAGAAGGTGCGTGAGCTGATCGGGCAGGATAATGTGATTCGTAGCGTGCAGGTGGAAAGCCGTCCGCCGCATGAGCTGGTGGTGACTCTGAAGGAGCGTACCGCGGTTGCGGTTGTGAAGCAGGGCGATACGTACCATACTGTTGATAGCGATGGTGTGAGCCTTCTGGAGTCGGCAACCCAGCCCGATACGTCGGTGCCGCTGGTTCGTTTCAGCGGTGATGACCCGCAGGCTTCGGCTGAGTTCCGCACTATTTCTACCGCGCTTTCGGCGATGCCCTCTGAACTTCTAGCTCAGGTTAAGGAAGCCGGCGCTACGTCAACCTCAAGTATCACTCTAACCTTGAGGGATAATACTACGGTGCAGTGGGGAACCGCTGAAGAGAGCGAGTTGAAGGCTAAGGTCCTGCTCTCCCTGCGCCAGGCTATTGCTAAGCGTGCTCAGGAGGAGAAATCTTCCGAGGCACAGACGCAGAAGGTGACCGTCTATGACGTGTCTGCCCCGCGCGTACCGGTGACCCGTTAGGGGAACCAATCAGGCGCTTTATCCTCCCTTTTTGTGTGAAATCCGCAAAAAGAGGGGGTAATTGCGCTGTGTGACTAGGAACCGACAAAAACAGTTTGGTATCCTAGCAGATAAAGTCATTCTTTAGAGGAAACCTTCAGGCTTAGATTAAGCTGCGGGTCTTCCGAAGCTGGAACACGGAACAATCGAGGAATACATGGACGCTGGAACTCCCCAGAACTACTTGGCAGTCATCAAGGTCGTTGGTATCGGCGGCGGTGGCGTCAACGCAGTCAACCGCATGATTGAGGTTGGTCTGCGCGGCGTTGAGTTCATTGCTATCAACACTGACGCTCAGGCTCTGCTGATGTCCGATGCAGACGTTAAGCTGGACGTTGGTCGTGAGCTGACCCGCGGTCTTGGCGCGGGCGCAAACCCCGAGGTTGGCCGTCAGGCAGCCGAGGATCACGCGCAGGAAATTGAGGAAGTCCTCAAGGGCGCAGACATGGTCTTTGTGACCGCAGGTGAGGGTGGTGGCACCGGTACCGGTGGCGCACCCGTCGTGGCACGTATTGCCCGCTCCCTCGGCGCTCTGACCATTGGTGTGGTGACCCGCCCCTTCACCTTCGAAGGCCGTCGCCGCTCCAACCAGGCTGAGACCGGTATCGCTGCTCTGCGCGATGAGGTTGATACCCTGATCGTTATTCCGAACGACCGACTGCTGTCGATTTCGGATCGCAACGTCTCCATGCTGGACGCATTCAAGTCCGCTGACCAGGTTCTGCTCTCCGGTGTGCAGGGCATTACCGACCTGATCACCACCCCCGGCCTGATCAACCTTGACTTCGCTGACGTTAAGTCCGTCATGCAGGGTGCTGGTTCGGCTCTGATGGGTATCGGCTCGGCATCCGGTGAGGACCGTGCCGTGAAGGCAGCTGAGCTGGCTATCGCTTCGCCGCTGCTGGAAGCATCCATCGACGGTGCACACGGCGTTCTGCTGTCCATTCAGGGTGGCTCCGACCTGGGTCTGTTCGAGATTAACGAGGCTGCACGCCTGGTTCAGGAAGTTGCTCACCCCGACGCAAACATCATCTTCGGTGCGGTTATTGACGACGCACTGGGCGATGAGGCTCGCGTGACCGTGATTGCTGCTGGCTTCGACGCAGTGAACCCGGAGACCAACTCCAACGCTTCCACTGCTGCGGCTACTCAGGCTCAGCGCACCCAGGCATCCTTCGGCGGTTCCACCGCTGCGGCTGCTCCGGCTGCTAACGGCTACGGCTACAACGCACCCGCTGCTGCTCCGGCTTCCACCGGCGCTGCTGGCTTCGACGTTGACCTTCCCCCGGTTGTGGAGGAAGCTCCGGCTCGCCGCGACACCCTGGACGTCCCTGACTTCCTGAAGTAGTCTGCCCGGCTGTGAACGCCTAAGCGTTGCACGGCTGAGAGTCTTATGAAGCTATAGGGGAGCTGAGAAACACGCACATTGTGCTGTTCTCGGCTCCCCTTTGCTATACCCGCCGTTATACCCGCTGACATCTGATGAAGGAATAGAAGATGAGCGATAACCCCAAAACTTCGCTGCTTGCCTCTGCCGATACCCGCACCCTGGGCCCCTGGCGTGTGCGGGTGGGTTTCACCTCCCGCGCGGCGGGCAACCTGGGCTTGCACGTGGACGATGAGCTCGGCGGCGGTATGGACGCCTCCCTGGTGCGCACCCTCAACCACCGTGCCGCCCTGGAGGAGGCGCTGGGTACCGAGCCGTTCTTCTACCTGAACCAGGTGCACGGCGTGCAGATTGCCTACCCGGAAGACTATGCGGTGGAATCCTACGCGCCCGGTGCGCCGCAGGAGCGTACGGTTGAGCGTGCCCGCGCGGTGCTGGAGAACTCCCCGGTCGCCGATGCGGCGATTAGCAGTGAGGGCGTGCCCCTGGCGATTATGGTGGCGGACTGCATTCCCGTGGTGCTGGTGGGTGAGCGGGTCGCGAACTGGCAACCGATCCTGGCGGTGGCTCATGCGGGTCGCCGTGGCCTGCTTGACGGCGTGCTCCAGCAGACCGTGCAGCGGATGCGTCAGCTCGGTGCGGAGAAAATTACCGCCTGGCTGGGTCCGAGCATCTGCGGTAGCTGCTACGAGGTGCCCGAGGCGATGCGCACCGAGTCCACCGAACTGATTCCGCAGGTGCATTCGGTGACCAGCCAACAGACCCCCGGCCTGGACCTGCCCGCCGGTGCCCGCGCCGTGCTGGAGGAGGCTGGCGTGCAGGTGAGCATGGACTGTGCGCAGTGCACGTTTGAGGAGCCCGAGGTGTATTCGCATCGCGGGTTCACGAACCGCGGTGAGAAGCCGGGCCGCATCGCAGGTCTGGTGTGGATTGAGAAGGCGGCAGAGCCCGCCGCCTAGAGCTGCTAAAGATAGAACCGCTAAAGATGAGCCGCTGAAGGAAAGAAGATGTCTGAAATGAACGTAGAAGAGAACCTGCAGTACACTCCCGAACGTGCCGAGCAGCTGCTGCAGAACTACCGCCGAGTGCTTGAGCGTATCCGCGCCGCGGAGCAGGACCACAGCGCTGTGCGTACCGAGGCGAGCGCCCCGGTGCAGCTGGTGACGGTCACAAAGTTCTTCCCCGCCTCCGACGCGGCGGCACTGCTGGATGGGGGAGTGACTCTTTTCGGTGAGAACCGCGACCAGGAGGCGAGCGCGAAGGCTCGCGAGCTTGCCGCATACTGTGCCCAGTATGAGGTGCAGCCCCCGCACTGGGCGTTTATTGGCCAGCTGCAGACGAACAAGGCGAAGTCTGTGGTCAAGTACGCCTCCAGCGTGCATTCGGTGGACCGCCCTTCCCTGGCGGACGCGCTGGAGAAGGCGTACGCAAACCAGCTGGCACGCTTCGAGGCGGGGGAGGCGCCCGCACCTGCGGCGGCGGAGCAGGGCGCGCTGACCTGCCTGGTGCAGGTGTCCCTGGCGGAGGTTGCGACGGCTGGCCACGCCGCCGAGGGCGCGCGCGGCGGTACGAGCGCCTCCGAGCTGCTGGAGCTGGTGGAGCGCATCGAGAATCACGAGCATCTGCGCTGTGGTGGCGTGATGGCGGTGGCGCCGCTGGGCATGAACCCGGATGCGGCGTTTGAGAAGCTCTATGGTTTGGCGTCGCTGGTGCGTGAGCAGGTGCCGCACGCGACCGAGATTTCCGCCGGTATGAGCGGGGATTTGGAGGCGGCGGTGCGCTGGGGCTCGACCTGCGTGCGCGTGGGTAGCGACATCATGGGTAAGCGCCCGGCGCTCTAGCCTCGCCTAAGCTACGCGCCGTGCGTAGCCTTTTCGAGCGCTGGGCTGTTTTCGAGTGCTGGGCTGCTTTCGGTGCAGACTGGCGGCATAATCATCGGTGCCCTTGACCGCCCGCGCGGGGTGGGCGCTGGTAATATATACATGCCGGTGCATGACGTACCGTCACGCACACACCTTCTGACGAAGCACCACGGCAGACCCTGTACACCACAAGCAAAGAACAGCGAGAGAATCATGGCGAAGCAAAGCCGTCTGGCGGGTTTCCTCGGCCTGGAACGATACCAGGACGCCGAGGCGACGCCGGAAGAATCCCCGCAGGCTGTGCAGGCTGACACCCGCAAGGAGGCGAACGCCTCCGCAGGGCAGGCTGCTACAGCGCAGAAGACCGATAGCGCCAACAGGCTCTCAGCACTGCCCGGCTCGGCACAGTACAGCGATGCCGAGTCGCAGAGCGAAACCTACCATCTGCAGGACGAACCCGCCTATACTGAACAGGAAGAGTACCTGCAGGCTGATAGCTACGATGACGGTACAGAAACCGAGTATCTGGACGCAGAAGAATCTGCCGACGGACGAGCAACCGTAGATGCAGCGGCACACGCCACCGCTCATACACCTGAAACCACAGCTGATCTGGCAGAAACCGAACAGACTTGGGACGACGCCAGCGCAGACAATTGGGAGGACACCCCGGTGCCGAATACCGAATACACCGAGCAGTACGCCGATACGTACTCCAACGACGGCTACTACGAACAGGGCTACGCGCCCGAAGAAACCAACGGATACACCTACGGTTACGAGGAAGAAGAGGACGAATTGCGTCGTATCACCACTATCCACCCCCGCTCCTACAATGACGCAAAGATCATTGGTGAGGCATTCCGCGAGAACATCCCCGTGATTATGAACGTGGAAGAAATGCCTGACGCAGACGCAAAGCGCCTGGTGGACTTCGCATCCGGTCTGGCATTCGCACTGGAGGGCCGCATTGAGCGCGTCACCGCTAAGGTGTTCCTGCTGACCCCCTCCAACCTGGAGGTTCTGGGCGTGGCTAACTCCGAGGTTCCCGCCGGCTTTGAGACCGACGGCGAATTCCCCTTCGACCAGGGCTAAGGACTGATAGATGGGTTATATTTTCGCCCTCATTACGATTATTCTGTACGTTCTCTACGTCTCCATGCTGCTGCGCATGCTCTTTGACTGGGTACGCATGTTCGCTCCGGGATGGCGCCCGAAGGGCATCGTTCTGCTCTTCGCTAGCGGCGTGTACGCGGTGACGGACTGGCCGATGAACCTGTTGCGTCGTCTGATTCCGCCGGTGCGTGTGGGTAACGTTGCGTTGGATACCGGTTTTCTGATTCTGATTGTTCTGCTGTCTTTCCTGCTGAACATCATGACGACGATTACCGCGAAGCTGTCCTAACGTGCCCCTCCATCGGAGAGATACGAGAACTAGGCATGAGAGCCCCGCTTGCGCTTGGCATCCTGACATGGGATGACGTGCTGGCGGGGTTTTCTGTACCCAATTTCTGGGCCGAGAAGAACCTCCCGCGAGGGGGGAGAGACGAATACAGCCGGCGTCGAATCATGCGAAATGCACCCGCGAGCAGATATCGAGCTTGATTACGGCGGGGATAGGGATAAACGCAGCGCGTGGTGAATCCCACCCTTGCGCCGAGCGAATATTTTACGATTCAACCGACGTGTAACCGGGCACAGAAACCAAAGAATAGTAGAATTGGTGCCAACGACTGCATAGCGGAATAGCCATGCCCTGACCCATCGGGACCCTGAATTATCGGGGATCACGACCTATCTGGCTGGTGAATCCGCGGCACTCATCTTCACCACCAAACACCGTAGGGATACCCAGAGGAGAAGCCCATGGCAATCACCCCCGAAGACCTGATCACTAAGAGCTTCAAGATCGTAACCGAAGAGTCCGGTTACGACCGCAACGAGGTCGACGACTTCTTGGACGAGCTTGTTGTCGAACTGCGCGCACTCTACTCCGATCGTGACGCTCTGGAGCGTCAGGTTGAGCAGCTCTCTGCAAATGCACCCGATTCCCCCGCAGCAGCTGTAGCACCCGCACAGTCCTCGGCGGCATCGGCTGCACCTCAGGATGCGGCGGCGTTGCTCGCCATGGCACAGAAGGTTCACGACGACTACGTGGCACAGGGCGAGAAGGCTAAGGCTGAACTGCTCGAAGAGGCAGAGAGGAAGGCAGACGCTATGGTGAGCGAAGCTCAGCAGCAGCGCGAAGAGGTTCTCTCCCGCCTCACCGACGAGAAGGAAGAGCTGGAGATCGCTGTTGAGGCTCTGCGCGGCTTCGAGAGCCGCTACCGCTCCAAGCTGCTGCAGCACCTGGACGCACAGGTTCAGGAGCTGAAGAACCTCAAGTCCATCGAGGCTTCCGCATAAATCAGCGTGCCTAAATAAGCTAACGACGCTTTGAAGCGTATGCCGCCCGGATTCTTTCTCTTCCACCGCTATTCACCGGGGAAGATCGAAAGAACCGGGCGGTATTCTCATGCCCGCCCGGCACGGCCTAAAAACCCAGCGTGCAAAGCGGGGGAGAGCACCCGCCACATCACCGCCGAATACTCGATGCGCTACCCCTATTTGCTAAGCTAGAGGGGCACTATCGAACGCGAGCGCGCCCTGTCTCCGTACCATGGGGCCTCCGCACCGTAGGCGCCACAACCGGAACAGACCGCAGCAACCGGCACAGACTAGAGGAGAGCTATGACCAACACCCCCAAGACTGCTGAATCCTCAGTCGCACAGGCTAGCGATAACGCCGCCGAAGAAGCCACTGGACGCCGCGTGCGCATCCTTTCGGCTCGCTCCGCGGGGATTCTCGCGCTCGTGCTCGCCGCCGTCGTGTTCGCTATCGACCAGGGCACCAAATACCTGGTCGTTACCCAGATGCAGTTGGGGGAGCGCATCACCGTCATTGACGGGCTTCTGTGGTGGTACTCAATCCGTAACTCCGGCGCCGCATTCAGCATGGGTGAGAACGTCACCTGGGTCTTCACCCTCGTCATGGTCGTCGCCGCAGCCGTGGTGCTCTACCTGCTGCGCCGCACCCGCGCCCTGTCCTGGACCCTCGCCCTGGGCGGACTGCTCGGCGGTATCTGCGGCAACCTTTTCGACCGTCTCTTCCGCGAGCCCGGCTTCGGTTCCGGCCACGTGGTTGACTTTATTTCCGTACCGAACTTCGCGATTTTCAATATTGCAGACTCCGCAATCTGCGTGTGCATGGCGTTCATCGTGCTGCTGAACTTCAAGGGCCTGAACCTCAACGGCACTCGCGTGCAGGCTGACGATAAGAGCACCGACAAAAAGAGCGCCAAATAGCTTCCTGCCCGGCTGCATCGCCGTTACACGTGCCTATAGCCGTTCTCATACAGACGACCCCTCACACAGACAACCAAAGCAAACACCACCCGAAGGAGAGCCGCATGAGCGAAACCACCAACGCCGCCGAAGATACGGCACGCATCCGCGCCGAATTCACCGTTGAAGGCGCGCTCGCCGGTATGCGCCTGGACGCCGCGCTCGCCGGTGCCCTCGATGCGCCGCGCACCCGCACCTCCGGGTGGATTCGTGACGGTCACGTGACCGTGACCAACAATGGCAAGTCCGTGAAAATCGGCAAGTCCTACAAGCTGTCCGCAGGGGACGAGGTCGTCGTGGATGCACCCGCACCGCGCGATCTGGCGGACATCCGCCCCGAGAAGGTGGATGGCTTCCGCATCGTGCACCTGGACGAGGACATCGTTGTGGTGGACAAACCCGCAGGCGTGGCGGCACACCCCTCACCCGGCTGGCACGGTCCCACCGTCATCTCCGCGCTCATGGGCGAGGGCATTTCGGTTGCTACCTCCGGCGCGGCAGAACGCCAGGGCATTGTGCACCGCCTGGACGTGGGCACCAGCGGCCTGATGGTCGTAGCCCGCAGCGAACGCGCCTACACCGAACTCAAGCGAGCCTTCAAGGAACGCACTGTGGACAAGGTCTACCACACCCTCGTGCAGGGCCTGCCCGACCCGCTGCGTGGCACCATCGACGCACCCATCGGCCGCCACCCCGGCAACGAATGGAAGTTCGCCGTGGTCGAAGACGGACGCAACTCCATCACCCACTACGATGTGCTCGAAGCGTTTGGTCCCGCATCCCTGGTGGAGGTACACCTGGAAACCGGGCGCACCCACCAGATTCGTGTGCACTTCTCCGCGCTGCGCCACCCCTGCTGCGGTGACCTGACCTACGGCGCAGACCCGCGCTTTAGCGCCGAACTGGGTTTGACCCGCCAGTGGTTGCACGCGCACCGCCTGGGCTTCGATCACCCCGGCACCGGCGAGCGCGTGACCTTCACCAGCGAGTACCCGCTCGACCTGTCCTACGCGCTGACCGCTCTGCGCGAGGGTAAGGTTCAGCTCGGCTAGACAGCTCGGTTCGGCTAGACAGCCCAGCTAGGTAGAGCCACCCGCGGGCCGCCGCACACAGCTTCACATTCACCGCCCATCCTCCAGTCCACACCTCCAGGAGATTCCCGTGGCAACCAAAGAATTTACGCACCTGCATGTGCACACCGAGTACTCCATGCTCGACGGTGCCGCGCGCCTGGGTGACCTGTTCACCCACGCTAAAGAACTCGGCATGAAGTCCATGGCGACTAGTGACCACGGCTTCCTCTTTGGTGCCTTCGACTTCTGGCGCCAGGCTAAAGCGCACGACATCAAGCCCATCATTGGTGTGGAGGCGTACCTGACCCCCGGCACGCACCGCACCGACCGTTCGCGTGTGCGCTGGGGCGACGGCTCCCGTGACGACGTTTCCGGTGGTGGCGCGTACACCCACATGACCATGTGGGCTGAAACCACTGAGGGCATGCACAACCTGTTCCGTGCCTCCTCGATTGCGTCGCTGGAAGGTCAGCTGTACAAGCCGCGTATGGACCGCGAGGTGCTGCAGACCTACTCGAAGGGCCTGATTGCCACCACCGGCTGCCCCTCCGGTGAGGTTCAGACGCGCCTGCGCCTGGGTCAGTTCGACGAGGCGGTCCAGGCGGCGAGTGAATTCCGCGATATTTTCGGCAAAGATAACTTCTACTGCGAGGTCATGGACCACGGCCTGGACATTGAACGCAACGTCCAGGAGGATCTGCACCGCCTCGCCAAGAAGCTGAACCTGCCCTTCGTCGCCACCAACGACCTGCACTACACCCGCCAGGAAGACCACACCGCCCACGCGGCGCTGCTGTGCGTACAGTCCGGCTCGACCCTCACCGACCCCAAGCGCTTCAA
This sequence comes from Rothia sp. HMSC061C12, assembly GCF_001815755.1. NCBI lineage: Bacteria > Bacillati > Actinomycetota > Actinomycetes > Micrococcales > Micrococcaceae > Rothia > Rothia sp. HMSC061C12. The sequence goes on along the minus strand of NZ_KV821880.1, from coordinate 100,696 downwards.
GTTCGACGCGGATAACTTCTACCTGCGCTCTGCAGAAGAAATGTACGCCCTGTTCGGCGACATTCCCGGCGCGTGCGAGAACACCCTCGAAATCGCTGAACGCTGCAACGTGGAGTTCAACACCAAGGCGAACTACATGCCGAACTTCCCCGTGCCCGAGGGCGAAAACGAGGAATCCTGGTTCGTGAAGGAGGTCGAGAAGGGCCTGCACTACCGCTTCCCGGACGGTGTGCCCGACAAGGTGCGCAAGCAGGCAGAGTACGAGGTGGGGGTTATTACCTCCATGGGCTTCCCCGGCTACTTCCTCGTGGTCGCCGACTTTATCAACTGGGCTAAGCGCAACGGTATTCGCGTGGGCCCCGGCCGTGGCTCCGGTGCAGGCTCCATGGTCGCGTACGCGATGCGTATTACCGACCTGAACCCGCTCGACCACGACCTAATTTTCGAGCGATTCCTCAACCCCGACCGCGTCTCCATGCCCGACTTCGATGTGGACTTTGACGATCGTCGCCGCGGCGAAGTCATCGACTACGTGACCGAAAAGTACGGTGAAGAGAAGGTCGCGCAGATTGTCACCTTCGGCACCATTAAGGCGAAGCAGGCGCTCAAGGACGCCTCCCGCGTGATGGACCAGCCGTACTCGGTGGGCGAGCGCCTCACCAAGGCGATGCCGCCGGACGTCATGGGCAAGAACATTGCTCTGGAGAACGTGTACAACGAAGAGGATAAGCGCTACGCCGAGGCGGCAGATTTGCGCGCCCTCATTGAGGACCCGGTCGATAAGATTTACGGCCAGGTGTTCGAGACTGCGAAGGGCCTGGAGGGCCTGAAGCGTCAGTGGGGCGTGCACGCCGCGGGCGTGATTATGTCCAGCAAGAACCTGGTGGATGTGATTCCCGTGATGCGCCGCGAGGCTGACGGCCAGGTCATTACCCAGTTCGATTACCCCACCTGTGAGGGCCTGGGCCTGATCAAAATGGACTTCCTGGGTCTGCGTAACCTCACCATCATCTCCGATGCGGTGGAGAACATTAAGGTCAACCGAGGCATCGACCTGGACCTTGAATCCCTCTCGCTGGACGACCCGGAATCGTACCGTCTGCTGGCGCGCGGTGACACCCTCGGTGTGTTCCAGCTCGATGGCGGCCCGATGCGCTCGCTGCTCAAGCTCATGGAGCCCGAGGAGTTCGAGCACATTTCGGCAGTGTTGGCGCTGTACCGTCCCGGCCCGATGGGCGCGAACTCGCACACCAACTACGCTCTGCGTAAGAACGGTAAGCAGGAGATTGAGCCGATTCACCCCGAGCTGGAAGAGCCGCTGAAGGACATTCTGGACACCACCTACGGCCTGATTGTGTATCAGGAGCAGGTTATGGCGATTGCGCAGAAGGTCGCGAACTACACTCTGGGTGAGGCAGACCTGCTGCGCCGTGCGATGGGTAAGAAGAAGAAGGCGGAGCTGGATAAGCAGTACGCTACCTTCCACGACGGCATGATTTCTAACGGCTACTCTGAGGGCGCTATTAAGGCGCTCTGGGATATTCTGCTGCCGTTCTCTGACTACGCGTTCAACAAGGCGCACACGGCTGCGTACGGTCTGGTGTCGTACTGGACGGCGTACCTGAAGGCGCATTACCCGCAGGAGTACATGGCTGCGCTGCTGACCAGCGTGGGCGATAACAAGGACAAGCTCGCGCTGTACCTGAACGAGTGCCGCGCCATGGGCATTACCGTGCTCGCGCCGGATGTGAACGAGTCCACCCTGACCTTCGCCCCTGTCGGTGACGATATCCGCTTCGGTATGGGCGCGATCCGTAACGTGGGCGCGAACGTGGTCGAAGGTATGATTGCCGCCCGCGAGGAGAAGGGACGCTACGAGTCCTTCAACGACTTCCTGAAGAAGGTGCCGCTGCAGGTGTGCAATAAGCGCACCATCGAGTCGCTCATTAAGGCGGGCGCTTTCGACGACCTGGGCCATACGCGCCGTTCGCTGTCGCTCATTCACGAGGCGGCAGTGGACGCAGCCGTGGCGGTCAAGCGTAAGGAAGCGGCGGGTCAGTTCGACCTCTTCGGCTCCCTCGGAATGGATGACACCCTGGGTGATGAGCTGACCGTGACCATCCCCGACGTGCCCGAGTGGGACCGCCGTGAGAAGCTGAACTTTGAGCGTGACATGCTGGGCCTGTACGTTTCGGACCACCCGCTGCGCGGACTGGAGCGTGCGCTCTCGGATGCCGCAAGCCATTCGGTACACGACATCATCGGTGAAGACTCGCACGTGCGCGACGGCGAAACCGTTACCATTGCGGGTATGCTCACCGGCGTTTCGCGTCGTATCGCCAAGTCCAGCGGTAACCAGTACGCCTCCGTGGAGCTGGAAGACCCCTCGGGCGCAACCATTACGGTCATGTTCTTCTCCCGCGCCTACGAGACGATGGGCGCCGCCCTGGCGGACGACCTCATCTGCTCGATTCGTGGCCGCGTGCAGCGCCGCGACGACGGTAGCGTGAACATGAGCGCGCAGGAACTGCAGATCCTGGAAATCAGCGATGACGGCCGCGCCGCACCCATCACCATCGTGGTACCCGAGTACCTGGTGACCGAGGCGAACCTGAAGGAGCTGAAGGAGACCCTGCGCGACCACAAGGGCACCGCGGATGTGCGCATGCTCATCCGCACCCGCGATAAGGAGCAACTGGTGCTTCTGGACGCTAGTGTGCGTGTGGAACCGAACCCGAGCCTCTTCGGTGAAATCAAGACGATTTTCGGTCCGAGCTGCATTCGACGCTAAACATATATAACCCCGCAAGGTGGGAATGACAGGGTGGATTCTGCATAGCAGAGTCCACCCTGAGCGTATATTCACTCACAACATACGGTGTATCCGCTCTATATCACGGTAGAATAGGTATAAATATTCTTGAGCGCTGTATACGCGGGCGCTAGCGCCCAGCCAAGGAGAAACAATGTACTGCCCCTATTGCAAGCACACCGACTCGCGCGTGGTGGATTCCCGCACCACCGATGACGGCGCCGCAATTCGCCGCCGCCGCCAGTGCACCTCCTGCGCTCGCCGCTTCACGACCGTTGAAACCACCACCATTTCGGTGATTAAGCGTTCCGGCGTGACCGAGCCTTTTGACCGTTCGAAGATTGCCGCGGGCGTGCGTAAGGCATGCCAGGGCCGCCCCGTGGGTGAGGATGATTTGGCGAAGCTCGCCCAGGAGGTTGAGGAGCTGATTCGTGCTCGCGGTCTGGCGGAGATTAACGCGCACGAGGTGGGTCTGACCATCCTGGAGCCGCTGTCGAAGCTGGACGCGGTCGCCTACCTGCGTTTTGCGAGCGTGTACCAGGCCTTTGAGAACCTTGAAGACTTTGAGGAGGCGATTGCGCGTCTGCGTGAGGACCGCATCGCCCAGTAACTAGCTAGCACAGTAACTGACTAGCACAGCCACTAGCTAACCCAGTAGCTAATGAGCTCAGCCGCCGCTACATGAGCGGCGGCATACAGAAGGGACCGCCTTCCGAATGATTCGGAAGGCGGTCCCTTCGTACGTATGTGAAGCGCTATCCGAGGCGGATAGCAGGAAGCAAGCCCTTACGCTTCGCCGCGGCGCTGACGCGGCCGCGGGTCAAGCAGGTTCAGGAAAACCTTACGCTTCGCCGCGGCGCTGACGCTCCGGCAGCATGCCGCCAGCCCACAGTGCCGCACCCACAATACCCGCGTTGTTACGCAGGGCAGCCATGACCATGGGGGTACGAATCTGATCCTCAAAGTAGGGCATGAACTTCTCCGGGTTCTTGGAGATGCCGCCGCCAATGATGAACAGGTCGGGGGAGAAGAGCATCTGTACGTGCTCGAAGTAGCGGTACAGGCGCTTGCCGTACTTCTTCCAGGACAGCTCGTGCACCTCGCGGGCACGAGCGGAAGCCTGAGACTCGGCGTTGTGGCCGTCAATCTCCAGGTGGCCCAGCTCGGTGTTCGGGATCAGCACGCCGTTGTTGATGAGGGCGGAGCCGATGCCGGTGCCCAGGGTGATGACAGCAATCAGGCCGTCACGGTTACGGCCCTGACCGTAGGTTGCCTCAGCCAGACCGGCTGCGTCAGCGTCGTTGAGACCGTAGACGGTACGGCCGCCCAGCGCCTCGCTCATGACCTGCTCCAGGTCGGTGTTAATCCAGGAATCGTCCACGTTAGCTGCGGAGAAGACCATGCCGTTCTTCACCACTGCGGGGAAGTCGATGCCGACAGCGGACTCGGGGTCCGGTGCCAGGTCGCGACCCTGCAGCTCGTCGACTACGCGGCGTACAACCTCAGCCACAGCGGCGGGGGTTGCGGGCTTGGGGGTGTCAATGCGGAAACGGTCCGAAACGAGGTTACCGGTGCGCAGGTCGACGATGCCGCCCTTAATGCCGGTGCCTCCAATGTCCACACCAATCTGCAGGTCCTTGGGGGTGGGTTCGGGCAGGTCGTTGATGAGGCCGGGCTCAGCGTAGTTAGCCATGATTTCCTTTCTTTCCTTCGCCTGAGCGGAGGAACATATCTGCGCTATCGAGTGATAATGAATAGATGGTCCGGCAGGTTAGCCGTAAAACTTAGATGCCTAAGACAACAACTTAGGGCAGGGTGAGGATGTCCGCGCCGTCAGCGGTCACCACGAGGGTGTGCTCGAACTGCGCGGTGCGCTTGCGGTCGCGGGTGACCACGGTCCAGTCGTCATCCCACAGGTCCCATTCGATGGTGCCGAGGGTCAGCATGGGCTCAATGGTGAAAATCATGCCCTCACGAATCTCGGTGTCGTAGGCGGGTGCCGCATCGTAGTGGGGGATGATGAGGCCCGAGTGGAACTCACGACCCACACCGTGACCGGTGTAGTCGCGAACCACGCCGTAACCGAAACGTGCCGCATACTTCTCAATGACGCGACCAATCACGTTAATCTGGCGGCCCGGCTTCACAGCCTTAATCGCACGGTTCAGGGACTCTTCGGTGCGCTCAACCAGCAGGCGGGACTCTTCGTCCACGTTGCCGACGAGTAGGGTCTTGTTGGTGTCGCCGTGCATGCCGTCCAGGTATGCGGTGACGTCCAGGTTGAGGATGTCGCCGTCCTCCAGCACGGTGGAGTCCGGGATGCCGTGGCAGATGACCTCGTTCAGGGAGGTGCACACGGACTTGGGGTAGCCGCGGTAATCCACGGTGGAGGGGTACGCGCCGTGGTCGCAAATGTATTCGTGGACCAGCACGTCAATCTCGTCGGTGGTGGTGCCGGGCACGCAAATCTTGGATGCTTCAACAATGGCGCCTGCCGCAATCTTGCCGGCTGCGCGAACCCGCTCAACTTCCTCGGGGGTGTACATGTTCGAGTCGTTACCCTCGTTGGCGGTGGGCTTACCCACGTACTCGGGGCGAACAATGTGCGAGGGGACCGGGCGCATGGGGGTGATGCGTCCGGGGGTCAGACAACCCACGGGTGCTCGACCGGGCTCTGCAGGAAGATTGTGCGAAGTATTCGTTTTGGTTGAAGACATAGTTTCATCTTACCGGGCGTGGGCGGGTTGTGTCCCTTGCTCAGGCGCTAAAAAAGCGGCGGATACATAAGCCGTACCTTTTTCCCAGATTGTGAATAAAATTTCATGCACCCCAGCGGCAAAACTGTGCGCAGCGGAAGGCAGAGGCGGAAGACCCTGGAGGGGGAGCGCCGTGAGAAGCTCTGCCCGCCTCGTTGCCACGAACCTATGTGCGTGAGAAACTAGAAACACCAGCCCCTCACCGTCGAAGGAGAACCCATGAGTGAGAAGAAAAACCGCCTGAGCGAAGCCATCGAATCGGCGGTCGAAAAGACCCTGAACTCCGCGACCGAAGCCACCAGCCCGCATCCCGAAGAGTACTGGTACAACCTCAAAACCGGCGAGGTTGAGCGCGGCCAGCAGAGCGCCGTCACCTCCCTGTGGGGCCCCTTCAAAACCTACGAGGAGGCGGCACACGCCATGGACCGCGCCCGCGAACGCAACGAAGCTTGGGATAAGGACAGCGACTGGAGCTAAAGATTCAACGCTCCCGGCGTTGTTTGAGGCTACCAACACCACAAAAAGTTTGAGACACAGAAGATCCCCGCACCCGGAGCACCGGATACGGGGGTCTTTCTTCATCAAGTTTTTCTTCTCACGCTTTTCTTCTCAGCCTAAAGCCTACTCAAAAGTGTGCTCAGCCGCCGGGAACTCACCCGAACGAACCTGCTCACGATAAGCACGCGCAGCGTCCTCCATGACCTGACCGACCTGCGCAAACTGCTTCACAAAACGCGGCACGCGACCGGAACGAACACCCATCATGTCCTGCCACACCAGCACCTGACCGGTCGTCACATTCGAGGCACCAATACCAATAGTCGGTACAGCGCCCACAGCATCATCCACCAGCTGCGCAGTCTGGGTAGTCACCATCTCCATCAGCACGCAGAACGCGCCAGCCTCAGCCAGCGCCACCGCATCCTCACGAACACGCTCAGATGCATCGCCGCGGCCCTGCACACGGAAACCGCCCAGAGCATGCTCCGACTGCGGGGTGAAACCAACATGCGCCACCACCGGAATACCGGTACGCACCAGGGCGCGAACCCACTCGGTCATCGAGGCATCCGCCTCAATCTTGACCGCGTGCGCGCCGCCCTCCTTCATCAGGCGAACAGCGCTCGCCACCGCCTGCTGCGGCGACTGCTCGTAGGAGCCAAACGGCAGATCGGCAACCACCATGGCGCGGGAAGCACCGCGAGAAACCGCCGCAACCAGCGGAATCATCTCATCCAGGGTAATGGTCAGGGTCGATTCGTAACCGAGCACCACATTCGCCGCGGAATCGCCAACCAGTAGCATGTCGATGCCCGCGCGATCAAAAATCTGCGCGGTCAGGGCGTCATAGCAGGTCAGCATGGAGAACTTCTGCCCGGTCGCCTTAGCCTGCGCCAGGTGAACGGTACGAACCTTCTTGACGGTGTCCAGGTCAAAAGGCTTCGACGCAGAAGCAGTCGCGGGAGCATCCGCGGAGGTAGCGGCAGGCTGTGCCGCGTAGGGCGAAGAGATCTCGGAAGAACGCTCAGTAGTCATGCTGACTATTCTAACCCTGTACGGCTCCAACCTGGCGTACCGCTCACCACGAGGGAACAACTATGCCTAGTTCCAGATGAGGTTAATGTAGTAGGTCGGGAACGATGCAGCGGCGTTCTTATTCATCAGCTCCGGAACAGCGGAAGAAGCATCACTAAACTCACGCGGCAAATCGCGCTGAATGAGAGCCTGCTGCACCAGCGCATCCCAGTACAGCTGCATGATCGAATAGGTGCAGACTTCCTTCACGACGTCCTCCGCGTAGGACTCCCACGCAGGGAGCGCTGCATCGTTATCGAAGAAACCCTCATAGCCCTGAGACAGGCCCGTATCGCAGGCGTTCACCGCGTTCTTCGCGTACTGCAGCCAGTAGCTACGGCTCAGCTCATCGGTGGTGTTGAAAGTAAACGCCTCATAGTCTGCCTTCAGCAGGGCGTAAGACGCCTGAATAGAACCGGCAAGCGGGGCGTGCGAAGAGAAGACAATAACGTCCAGAAGAGCAGCGATGTACTCCATCTGCACCTTCTCGTAGGTAATGCCGGAAGGCTGAACCGGACCAGAATGCATCTGCACCAACGCCTCCACCGCGTTAATGAAACGCTCAATGTCGGCGGTCGCCTTCACCATCAGATTCAGCAGACGCTGAACACACTGATAATCCTCAGAAATCTGCGAGAACACGCCAAAGGACAGGACGCCACGTTCCGAAGCAGCCGTCGCCAGAATCTGGCTCGTCAGACGCTGGCTCTCCGCCTCCGCCTTCGCCACGCTTACCAGCAGGGCACCGCAATACGCCAGCGCGCGGCCATCCACCAGCTGAGGCTGCTGCCGATGCAACGGCAAAAGACGCTCATGAATCTGACGGAAAATAGCGCTCTGCGTCAAAGCCTTCTTGCCCAGCTCCTCAGTCTTCAACAGCACAGTATCCGCCGAGAAATCACGCGGCACGAAGCGACGAGCATCCGGCGCAGTAAACGGCGAATAGGGGCGGCCCATCACCGGCTGCAACAGCGACATCGTGGTAAACAGTGAAAAACGAGCCGCCACCGGGTACAGCGAATCCGGGTAGTTCGGCGCATCCGGCGCGTTGACACGCTCCGTGCACAGAGTCAACCAGGTCTGCTCCACCGCCCGATCAGATGTAATGCCAACACCCATACCCAGGATGCTCTCACCGAACGCCTCCGACGGAAGCTTGCCGGGGTTCATGGCACGCGCCTGCATGAGCGCCACAGCCAGCTCCACCGTATAGTTCGTGCGGCGCTTCTTGCCCGCCTCGTCAAGGTGCTGGAACGGACGCACGCCCGCAATCTTCTGACCGCGCGCCAGCGTATGTAGTTCCTTATTCATGGCGAACTGCTGCGGGTTACGCTGCATCATCTTCGACACCTCGTAAGCGCTCTTACGGTTCAGCTTCTCACGGCGCTGAGCACCCTCAGCCGACAGCGCATCATACTTGCCGCGGCTTGCGTGAACATACCAGGAACGAATTACCTGAAGCGGCAAGAAGAAGAAAGTGTACTTCCACGACCAACTAAAAATAATGACCGGAATAGCCGCACTCGAACCCAAACGGCCCGTGTAACCGGTCCAGATGAACTCCACAAACGCACCAACCAGCGCCCACAACGCCACGGTGCGGGTCCTAAACGCCACACGGGAGGGGCGGTCCAGCAGGTAGGTCGCACCACCGGTCTTGTTATTCTTCATGACTGTCGGGCCAAAGACTGCAACCGCAAAAAGACAGACCAGATACAACACCAAGAAAACAATGGGGGCGGCAATAAGTAGCAGCCACTCAAGCCCGGTGGGGTCAGCAGCAACGATGCTGGTCGCCAGCGGAAGCTGCGCCAATGGAAACTGCTCCGACGGAAACTGCACAGTCGAGGGAAGAATGGAATGTAGCATACTCCCATTATCGCAAGGCGACCCCGCTCCCCGCCCCGAGAACCGTCATATGCTAGGTATCTGAACCTGCTTGGCATCTGAGTAAAACCCACACCGCAGAAAAGTGGGGGAGCGGCCCCGATACCGCCCAGAATCTGAGCTACCGCGGCGCAGAAAAAGAGAATTTACACAAACGAAACCTCCCACCCGCGCGACGCACAGCAGAACCCGATAGGCTAGATAACAACAGGACACACGCCGGGGCAAGGAGGCGCCAGCACCGCTGGTACACAACCCGCCGGAACCCCTTGGAACCCCAAGGGACATGCAGGACCTTCCGCAACAGGGTCTTCCTCACCTCGGCAGCAAATTTAGCGCGCCTCCGCCACCCACAGACGGGTACCACGCGGATGCGCGCCCGCACCGAGAGGGCAACTCATGGACCGTCAACAGGAATTCGTACTGCGCACCATCGAAGAGCGCGACATCCGCTTCATCCGCCTCTGGTTCACCGACGTGGTCGGCACCCTCAAATCCGTCGCGCTCGCGCCCGCCGAGGTAGAAAGCGCCTTCGACGAGGGCCTGGGCTTCGATGGTTCCTCGATTGAGGGTTTCTCCCGCATCTACGAATCCGACATGCTGCTGCAGCCGGACCCCTCCACCTTCCAGATCCTGCCCTGGCGCGGTGAAGAAGACATCACCTCCCGCATGTTCTGTGACGTACTCACCCCCGACGGTGAAATCAGCGCATCCGACACCCGCGGCGTGCTCAAGCGCGTACTCAACAAAGCTGCGGAGATGGGCTTCACCTGCTACACCTCGCCCGAAATTGAGTTCTATCTGCTCGAATCCTCCAAGCTCGGCGCCGACGGATTCCCCGTGCCCGTGGACTACGAATCCTACTTCGACCACACCCCCGGCGGCATCGTGCAGGACTTCCGCCGCAAGGCAGTGACCATGCTCGAAGAAGTTGGCATCTCCGTCGAATTCAGCCACCACGAAACCGGCCCCGGCCAGAATGAAATCGACCTGCGCCACGCCGACGCCCTGCAGACCGCCGACAACGTCATGACCTTCCGCACCGTCATCAAGGAAGTCGCCTACTCGCTGGGCATGTACGCAACCTTCATGCCCAAGCCCTTCACCAAGTACGCCGGCAGCGGCATGCACACCCACTTCTCCCTCTTCGAAGGCGACACCAACGCATTCTTCGAAGCCGGCGCCGAATACCAGCTGTCCAAGACCGCGCGCCACTTCATCGCCGGTGTGCTCAAGCACGCCCCCGAATTCACCGCGGTCACCAACCAGTTCATCAACTCCTACAAGCGCCTCTGGGGCGGCGGCGAGGCACCCTCCTACGTCTCCTGGGGCCACAACAACCGCTCCGCCCTCGTGCGTGTGCCTCTGTACAAGCCGAACAAGATGCAGTCCGCCCGCATCGAGTACCGCGGCCTGGACTCAGCATCGAACCCGTACCTCGCCTACGCGGTGATTCTCGCAGCAGGCCTGAAGGGCATCGAAAACGAGTACCCGCTCATGCCCGCCGTGACCGAAGACCTCGCCGCCATGACCAACGCCGAACGCCGCGCCATGGGCTACAACCCGCTGCCCGCGTCCCTGCGTGAAGCCATCAATATCACCGAAGAATCCGAGTTCATGGCGGAGGTTCTGGGCGAGCAGGTCTTCGAGCAGTTCCTGCGCAATAAGCGCGCCGACTGGGACCAGTACCAGGCTCAGGTGACCCCCTACGAGCTCAAGCACAACCTCGGAATCCTCTAACGGCTGGATCCTCTCACCTCCTCACAGGATGAGTGAGCGCTGACAGCCTCAGGGCGGTACCCGCTACCGGTAACACGCCGGCGGGTACCGCCCACAGGTGTATCAGCATCGCTTTTTATCCCGCCGAAATTTATACTCTCTACCCACAGTTCTCACGCTATGACTGACAGCTCTCACTACCCGGTCACCGGGCTCATCCGCATTGTTGACCCCGCCAAAGAACCCAAGCCGCTGACCGACATCGCCCCCGATGCGCTCGACGACGAGCAACGCGCCGAAGCCGAACGCAAAGCCCAGCTACGCCTGCGCACCCGCATGATCGCCACCGGCTTCCACGACCCGTCCAAGGCAGAACGCTGGCTCAACGCACCCGAACTGAAGCACGTCTCGCAGGATGCGCTCTTTGCCGGGCTGCGCCTCGCGCCCTCACCGGATATTGCCCTGCCCGCCCTCGTGCGCCTCATCGAGAAGCACCCGGCGGTCGCCGAACGCGCCAACCGCGGCGACAAAGAATTCGGCATGTACCGCCTGCTCGGCGCATCCCAGGCGATTGGCGATTTTCTCTACCGCCGCCCCGAACACATTGACCCGCTCTTCGACACGCAGGTGTACCCGGCTGAGAGCGCGCTGATTCGCTCCCAGCACCCGGCGTCGATTCTGCCGGAAACCGACGGGGAATTCCTGACCCCCATCGCACCGCTGGACACCCCCTACCGCCGTGACATCCTCACCGCCCTCGGTGCCGACCCCCACGCGGAGCGTCCGCGCGCTGCCGCCGAGCAGACCGGCAAAGACGGCTACGTGACCCTGCGCGTCGCCTACCGCGCCGCCCTGGCGCGCATCGCCCTGCTCGACGTGTGCTGTGAAGACCCGGTCGAAATGATGCCCACCATCGGTCGTCACCTCGCCGATTTGGCTGCCGCCGCGCTGGAGGGTGCACTCGCCATTGCCCGCACCGAAGTGGCGGAGGGGCTGGGCCCCGGCCTGGCGGCTCCTCGCCGAGGCGAAGCCGTAGACGCCCTGGACTTGGCGATTATCGGTATGGGTAAGTGCGGTGCCCGCGAGCTGAACTACATCTCTGACGTTGACGTGGTGTACGTGGTTGCGCCCGTGGAACCCGCCACCGCTGGCGCCGCGCCTCATGCCGGGGCAGAAGGGGAGAGCACCCCGCTCAAGCTCACCGAGAACGAATGTTCCACCATCGGCACGGAGCTCGTGCACGCCCTCACCCGCGCCATCATGGGCCCCGCACCCGAACCCGCCCTCTGGGAAGTCGACGCGAACCTGCGACCCGAAGGCAAGGACGGCCCGCTCGTTCGCACCGTCGAATCCTACGTTCAGTACTACAAGCGCTGGGCGGAAAACTGGGAGTTCCAGGCGCTGCTCAAGGCGCGCCCCATCGCCGGTTCGGCGCAGCTGGGTGCCCGCTACGCCCGCGCCATTGACCCCTTCGTGTGGGAGTCCGCCGCCCGTGAATCCTTCGTGGAATCCGTGCAGGCGATGCGCGCCCGGGTGACCGACAATATTCCCTCGAACCAGGTGGACCGCCAGATTAAGCTGGGTCCGGGCGGCCTGCGCGATATTGAGTTCACCGTGCAGCTGCTGCAGCTCGTGCACGGTCGAACCGACCCCGCTGTGCGCACCAAATCCACCGTGGATTCCCTCGCGGCGCTGACCGCCGTCAGCTACATTAGCCGCACCGACGCCGAAGCATTCAGCCGCGACTACAAGAAGCTGCGCGTGCTCGAGCACCGCATCCAGTTGCAGCAGCTGCGCCGCACCCACCTGATGCCCGAGAAGGAAGCCGAACAGCGCGCTCTTGCCCGCTCGATTCTCTCCCCGGAACGCAACGGCACGCTCTCCGCCGAGCAGATGCTGAAGGCGTGGCAGAAAATTAAACGGAATGTCCGTTCTCTGCACGAGCGAATCTTCTTCCGCCCGCTACTCGCCGCTGTCTCCACGCTCAGCCGCGACGAAGTGGTGCTCAGCGAACAGGCGGCACAGGACCGTCTTGCGGCGCTGGGCTACCGCGACCCGCGCGGCGCCATGCGCCACATCAAGGCACTCACCACGGGACTTTCCCGTAGCGCAGACATTCAGCGGCACCTCATGCCCGTGCTACTGGGCTGGTTCGCCCGCGGCGTGGACGCGGACGCCGGTCTGCTCGGATTCCGCATCGTCTCCGAATCGCTCGGCAGCACCAGCTGGTACCTGCGCATGCTCCGCGACTCGCCCGCAGCCGCCGAACGCCTCAGCCAGCTGCTCTCCAGCTCACGCCCCATGACCGACCTGCTCGAGGACGCTTCCGCCTCCATCGCCTGGCTGGACAAGGTTGCCGACCTCAAACCGCTGGGGGAGGAGGCTCTCGCCTCCGAGATTTCCTCCCTGCTGGCACGCCACGCGGACGCAGCCGAGGCGATGCGCGCCGTGCGCTACCTGCGCCGCCGCGAAACCCTGCGCACCGCCATGGGCTGGGCCCTGGGCATCGTCGACGTTGAGGACACCTGCGCCGGTCTTGCCGCCATTGATGAGTGCACAATCGGTGCGGCGCTGCAGATTGCCCTGCGTGAACTCCAAGCGGCACCGGAAAGCGCCGAAGCTGAGGCGACAGCGGGGGAGAAGCTGCTCACCCGCATCGCCGTCATCGGCATGGGCCGCCTCGGCGGCGCCGAGAACGGCTTCGGCTCCGACGCGGACGTCATGTTCGTTCACGAACCCCTCGACGGGGCCGACGAAGACGCCGCACAGGAACAGGCGGCACGCATTGTCAACCGCACCCTGGCGCTCCTCAAGCAGCCGGTGAAGCCCGCCATTCGTGCCGAACGGCCCCTCGAAGTGGACGCCGACTTGCGCCCCGAAGGCAAGCAGGGCGCTATTGTGCGATCGCTGGACTCCTACCGCTCCTACTACGAGCGATGGGCGGAAACCTGGGAGTTCCAGGCGCTCACCCGCGCCCGCCCCATCGCCGGCGACGAGGCGCTAGGCGAGGCTTTCGTGGAGCTCATCGACCCGTACCGCTACCCGGCAACTTTCACGCCCGAACAGGTGCAGCAGATTCGCCGCATGAAAGCGCGCGTTGAGAACGAACGCATGCCGCACGGTGCCGACCGCACCCGCCAGCTCAAGCTCGGCCGCGGCGGCCTCTCTGACGTGGAATGGCTGGTCCAGCTCGTGCAGCTGCGCCACGCGCACGTCGTGCCGGGGCTACGAACCACCTCCACCCTGAAGGCGCTAAACGCCGCGGTTGAGGCGGGGCTGGTCGAGGCCGCGGACGCTGAAGTCCTCAGCGGCGCCTGGCTACTCGCCACGAAGATTCGCGGCGGCAACGTACTGCGCGGCGTGCGCCAATCCGACACCCTACCCTCGGGACGCGCCGACTTGGAAGCAATCGCCCGCTGGTGCGGATACCCCGCCGGCAGCGCGCGCGCCCTCGAAGAGGACTACCTGCGCCAAACCCGCAACGCCCGCAAAGTCTACGAGCGACTCTTCTTCGAAGAACTCTAAAAATCACAGGCGCGGAATTCATGGGGGAGGGGCGGGGAACCAATTTTGGCTCCCCGCCTCTCTTTTTCGTTCTCTTTTGAAAAAATTTTGCGGACGTTCTGCAGACATCGTGGAGGACATCGTGTGCCCGCTGCTGCCCTCACGGGAACAGTAACCACCCCAAAACCCCAAAAATGTGACCGGCACCATGAAAATAAATTTTGCTCGCGCACCTCAAAAACGAGCCCAAATACCCCGTTCTGCCCCGGAAACATGCGGAACACAAGGCATTCTGCAAAGGATTTGGCAAACACTCAAAAACCCCGTATAGTATTTACCTGTCAGCACGACGGAGCGAAAAACTCCTCGTCATGATTCAAATTGAATACGCTGATATGCGGTTGTAGCTCAGTTGGTAGAGCACCACCTTGCCAAGGTGGATGTCGCGAGTTCAAGTCTCGTCAACCGCTCGTAAGGACTCCAAGAGTTCGAACGCGTTCCCTCGTGGAGCGTATGCGGTGAGGTGGTCGAGTGGTTAGGCAGCGGCCTGCAAAGCCGTGTACGCGGGTTCGAATCCCGTCCTCACCTCGCAACAAAACAACTGTTTTGTGAGCGCGATTGGCGCAGCGGTAGCGCGCTTCCCTGACACGGAAGAGGTCACTGGTTCGATCCCAGTATCGCGCACAAATGAAGCCCTGATTCTTCGGAATCAGGGCTTTTGTGTTTAACTTTTTAGTTTTGGTTTAGGAGGGATGGTGCCCTCCTTGTTCCTACAGGGGACCCGCCCTCGCTTCGCTTCGGGCACCCTG
>NZ_KV821880.1:43023-85534 GCF_001815755.1 Rothia sp. HMSC061C12 | reverse complement strand
TCGCTTCGCTTCGGGCACCCTGATGTCACTGCGGAGGACACCATTCCCTCCACTTCGTAAATAAAACACCCAGCCTCAGATTAGTAAGCGCAGGGCTTGTGTGCGCGATACCGGCATAACGAACTTAAAGGGGAGAGGGGCTGTCGCTCTTTCAGTCTTTTGCTGGCTCCGCCAAATAGGTGGGTTGAAATTGCGGCTTAGCGCCGCACCTTCCGAAAGCGACATCAGGGTGCCCGCACGGGCGCTCTCCGCAACGAAGCAAGGAAGAGCGGAGCGTCCGGGCGTGGCGGGTTCCCCTGCAGGAGCGCAGGAAGGGAGCGGCGCGGAAGCCTATACACCTCCAACGTGACCAAATGCTTTGCACACAGTACCCACCTCCGATACCCTAATGGAGGAAATCTACACTCACAGATACACCGCCGTATCACAAAGGAACACCCATGAAATTCCTCAAAGGGCTCGGCATCTTCTTCGCCGTATGCTTCGTCTTCTCCCTCTGGTACGTCATCCTCGGCGTCGTCATCATCGTGCTCATCGCGGGCATCATCATGACCATCCGCAAAAACCGGTACTTCGCAACCCCCGAATTCCAGACGCACCGCCAACGCACCGCCACACTCGCCAGCGAATACAACGAAGTCGCCAGCTACGTACACGACATCTACACCCACGGAATCTTCGAACTCGGCACCTCCACCAACGGCATGTACAGCCACCTCGCCACCGTCGAGACTCAGCGACCTAAAACCTGGCAGACTCTGCTACGGAAGAAACCCGAAGAACGCCACCCGCACGTCTACAACTCCTCAAAACAGGTCGTTCTCGAAGCCGAACGGGACCCCATCGGCAGCCTCACCAAATACTTCCACATCGAAGCCGACCTGCAAACCCTCAAAGACGTACAGCGCCTCTCCGACGATATCGCGCGTCTAGAAACCGCCGTCGACAACGTGCGACGCCGCGAAGACGACATGCTCGCACACATCAACCCGCCCCAATTCATCACCAAAATCTACGCCGACGAGTTCTGGAACAAACTCAACGTCTGCCACGTGGGGCTGACCGTGCCGTACCCCGTCTACCGCTTCGAATACACCTCACCCGGCGGCAAAGAAAACCGCGCCGTCACCGTCACCCTCGACACCCCAACCCTCGACGCGCTCTCCGAAACCCTCGAACGCAAAATACGCTGGGCATGGCCCGAAGGCGGCGAACGCACCCTCATGACCGCCCAGCTACGCCAACGCATCAAAGAACGCGACAACTACACCTGCCAAAACCCCGGATGCGGCAACTCCATCATGCGTGAACGAATCCTCATCCTAGAGGTTGTCCACAAGGTCCCGCTATCCGAAGGCGGCAATAACGAGCCCGATAATCTGCAGACCCTCTGCTGGCGTTGCGTGCGCGGACGGAACCTGCGGCTCGCATAAAGCCGCACCTTCCGAAAGCGACATCAGGGTGCCCGCCCGGGCGCTCTCCGCAGTGAAGCAAGGAAGAGCGGAGCGTCCGGGTGCGGTGGGTTCCCCTGCAGGAGCGCAGGATGGGAGCGGCGCGAGGTATCCATGGGTTCCCCTGCTGTGCATTAGCCAGGGATTTATGTTAAAGCTGAGGTTCAAGGTATGCTTTTCCTCGGCGCAGAGGCACAGACCTTCAGGCTCCCGCATCCGCGCCACAAACACATCACCCCACCTGAATAAAGGGCATACCATGTCTACATCCCTGACCCGCCGCAAGCTCGTCGCCGGTGCAGCCTGGGCGGCACCCGTCGTCGCCGCCTCCGCAACCATCCCCTCCTACGCAGCGTCCGTCGCTGCAGACTGCACGCTCGCCGCACACCCGGCGTACAGCATCTCCGGTACCGATGAAGGCGCCAAGACCGTTCAGAGCTTCGCCGTGCCCAACAACGTCCACAAGCTCCGCTTTGAACTGGTCGGCGGCGCAGGCGGCACCAACAACCGCATGACCCCCGCTGGCTCCGGCGCGAAGGTCAGCGGCATCATCCCCGTAACCCCCGGCTCCACCGTGCAGATCATCGCCGCGGCAGGCGGTATCGGTGACGGCTCCCTCACCCCCACCGCAGGCGGTGAAGGCTACGGCAACGGCGGCTCCGTACCCGCCTACACCATCCCCGCCACCATCACCTCGCAGGTTGACGCTAAGTACGCGGACCCGGCAAACTCCAAGAGCCAGGTCTACGCCGCATCAGGCGGTGGCTCCTCCGCACTGCTCATCGACGGCGTCATCGTAGCTGTAGCAGGTGGCGGTGGCGGTGCGGGCATGACCACCTCCGGCGTGTCCTACGCAGACCCCTGGTACTCCAACTTCAACGGTCAGATCGACGCCGGTGTGGCGCCCCTCGGCTCGGACGCATCCCCGCAGTTCGACGCGGCGGGTAGCGCCTCCGCGGCGGCAGGTTCCAACGGCACCTCCGGCTACGAAGTCTACAACGCTGAACGCTCTAAAGTCCTGACTTATAACTCCGGTTTCGGTGGCGCAGCGGGCGTTGGCGGTGCCGGTGGCGCGGCGGGCACCCTGCCGGCAAGCGGCCCCATCATTGGCTTTGAAACCACCAACAACCAGGTGCTGTTCAGCCAGTTTGTTGCCGGTAACGCGGGCACGAGTGGCTTCGCGGGCAACGGCGGCGATGGTGCGGGCGCGTACTCCTACCAGCTGGATGAGAACCCCGCCAGCGTGCACGAGAAGGGCACCTACGAGGACCGCAGCTGGGACCTGGACGTCTACAACGACGAGGGCGCGTACGCGCAGAACTTCAACGGCTACCAGTCCGTGGTGTCCGGCGGTGGCGGCGCAGGCTACGGTGGTGGCGGTTCCGGTGCGGCACAGTCTGTCTCCTCGATTGTGCTGACCCAGAAGTGGCTGAACAGCCCGACCGGCGTGCGTCAGGGCATCGGCTACACGATGCAGGGCGGCGCCGGTGGCGCGGGCGGCTCGTACATCGCCCCGTCCGTGAGTGAGGGTGCGATTGTTTCGGCTGAGAACGCGCCGCAGTGGATGCGCGAGCGCGGTAACGGCTCCGTGACGGTGACCTTTTGCGAGGCGGCTGCCTAACCGTTTCTCACGCTGAGAGGCGGTGTTCGTCCTCGCTCCTACAGGGGCACCCGCCCTCGCAGAGCTCGGGCACCCTGATGTCGCTGCGGACGACACCGCCTTTCCGCGCTAGGTTCCCGGCTTAGCTTGCGCTGTGAACGGCAAAGAGCCCCCACACGATTACCTCGTGTGGGGGCTCTTTGCTTGTGCTGCAGGTGCAGCCGTGTTTTCCGGAAGCGCCCTCAGGGTGTCAACCCGGACGCTCTCCGCAGCGAAGCAAGGAGAGGACGGAGCGTCCGGGTGACGGGTGCCCCTGCGTAGGCGCGGAGGAAACATGCGGCGCACCTACACCTGAGTAGGAGCGAGGACGAACACCGCCATCCGCACAAGACGTAATCTCACAAGCTAGCGTTTGATGGCGTCCAGCGCCTCACGCTGAGCCTTCGCAATGCGCTTCTCAGACACCGTGTAGGCGGTGCCGAGCTCCTGGGCGAAGAAGCTGACGCGCAACTCCTCAATCATCCAGTTCACGCGGCGGAGCGCATCCGGCACGATGGTGCCTGCCGGTAGCGACTTGACCGCGTTATCGTAGGAGTCTTCCAGGTCCTGCACGGTGAGCATGAGCTGGTTGTCGCGGTGCAGGTTCGGGCCGAGCTTCGTCAGGCGCACCTGGGCGGCCTTGAGGTAGCGCGGGATGTGAACCAGCTGGTCGTAGCCGGTTTTCGCCACGAATCCGGGGTAGACGAGGTTCTCCATCTGTGCCTTCACGTCGGAGACGGCGTGCATGGTCGTCAGCGAGGTTGCCTTCTTGATTGCCTTCTTCAGCGCGGTGGCTTCGGAGAGGATTTCGGCGACGAGCTTGGTGACGTCGAAGACCGTCTCGATGAGTTCGGCACGCACGTGCTCGTAGAGTTCGCTGTATTCGGTGTGAGTGAAGATGGGGGTGTGCGGCACGAGGTGGTCGAGTGCCGCGACGGTGCAGTCGCGGATGAGTTCGTCGATGGAGCCGTGCGGGTTCTGCGTGAAGACGATTTTCTCCTTGTGGGAGAGGTGTTCGCTCACGTAGCGTACGGGCGAGGGCACCTGCAGCTGGAGCAGGCGGATGATGCCGCGGCGCTGTGCGTGGAGCTGTTCGGCTTCGGTGGGGAAGATGCGCAGGCCCACGCTGGTTTCTTCGTCGACGAGGGCGGGGTATCCGTTGACTGCCTGGGTGGCGATGATGCGCTGTACCTTGCGGGGGATTTCTCCGTTGGGGAAGAGATCGGCGGGGAATTCGGTGAGGCCGCTGATTTCGCGTACCTGCGAACCGCGCGCATCGGCTACCTGAGCGGTGCCGCTCTGAGCGTTCTTCGCGCCCTTCTTGGCAGAAGCCGCGGAGCTACCCGAGTTACCCGAACCACCCTGCGCGAGCGCCACCATTTTTGCCATGGTGTCGTCGGATGCGCCGAGGGAGTCGGCGAGGGCGCCGCGAATTTCCTTGTGGAGCTGCTGCTGCAGGGCGCGCAGGTCCTTGCCTTCGCCCAGGATTTTGTTGCGTGCGTTGCGCACCTGGAATCCCATTTTCAGGTGTTCGGGCACGGCGTCCCAGTTGAAGGCTTCGGGCTCGACAACGACGCCGCGCAGGCGGCGTAGTACGAGTGCCAGGGAGGGGATGAGCTCGTCGGTTGCGGGGGAGTAGTCCTCTTCCAGGGCGGCGCAGGCGGCGCGTGCTACGTCGGGTGCGGGTACGAAGTTGCGTCGAATCGCCTTGGGCAGCGACTTGATGAGCGCGGTCACGAGCTCGTGGCGCAGGCCGGGAATCTGCCAGCGGAACGGTTCGGGGCTCAGCTGGTTGAGGAAGAGGATAGGCACCTGCACAGCCACACCGTCGCGTTTTGCGGCGTCGGTGCGTGCACCTCCCACGCCGGCGGTGGGGGCGTATTCGTAGCGCAGGTCGAGGGTCAGTTCGCCGCTGTCGGTGCGCTGCACCCACTGGCGCGGGAACTGGGAGTCGTCGTAGTCGGCGGCCTCCTCGTTGATGAGCTTCTCGGGGTTGAAGTCCAGGAAGTTGTCGTCTTCGAGACGTGCCTGCTTCCACCACTTGTCGAAGGCGCGCACATCGGTCACGTGGGCGGGGATGCGGGCGTCGTAGAAGGCAAAGAGCACGGAGTCGTCCACGCGCAGGTCGCGGCGGCGCAGGCGTGCTTCGAGTTCTTCGACTTCGGCGAGGGCGCGCTGGTTGCGCAGGTAGAACTTGTGCTGGGTGTGCCATTGGCCTTCGACGAGGGCGGACTGGATGAACAGTTCGCGGGCTGCGGCGGCGTCTACGCGGGCGTACTGCACGGGGCGGTCGGCGTAGATGGTCAGTCCGAAGAGGGTGCCCTTGGCGTAGGCGACTGCCGCGCCGGAGCTGAGGGACCAGTGCGGTTCGGAGTATTGCACGCTGATGAGGTGCTTGCCGATTTCTTCGATCCACTGTGGGTCGATGGAGGCGTTGGTGCGCGCCCACAGGCGGGAGGTTTCGACCAGTTCGGCGGAGAGCACCCAGTCGGGGCCCTTCTTGAACAGGCCGGAGCCGGGGAAAATCGCGAACTTGGTGCCGCGTGCGCCGAGGTATTCGCGGGGGCCGCGGTTGCGTCCCTTGGAGTCCTTTTCGCGTTCTTCCTTGACGCCCACGTGCGAGAGCAGGCCGGTGAGCAGGCTCTTGTGGATGTCGACTTCGTGGGCGGAGGCATTAATATCGCGTCCACCGCTGGCGTGAATGTTGGCGGTGCGTCCCATTTCGCGCAACTGGGCGAACAGGTCCTGCCATTCGCGGATGCGCAGGTAGTTGATGAACTCGCGGTGGCACATCTTGCGCAGCTGCGAGGAGGACAGCGCCGCCTGCTGCTCGTTGATGTAGTCCCAGAGCAACAGGAAGGAGGAAAAGTCGGAGGTGTCGTCGACGAAGCGGGCGTGCATGGCGTCGGCTTCAGCTCGTACGTCGGCGGGGCGTTCGCGCGGGTCCTGGATGGTCAGGGCGGCGGCGAGCACCATCATTTCCTTGGCGCAACCGCGGCGGCCGCCCTCGATGATCATGCGGGCCAGGCGCGGGTCCACGGGGAATGCCGCCATGGCTCGGCCGATGGCGGTGAGAGTGGCGCTGTTGCCGCGTCCCTTGCGGGGCTGGCGGGGGCGTTCGGTGAGCGCGCCGAGTTCGCGCAACAGGTTCACGCCGTCGTTAATGGCGCGGGATGCGGGCGGTTGCACGAACGGGAAGCGCGAAATGTCGCCGGGTTCGCGGACCACGCCGATTGCGATCATCTGCAGGATGACGGCGGCGAGGTTGGTGCGCAGAATTTCGGGGTCGGTGAACTCGGGGCGCGAGTTGAAGTCTTCCTCGGAGTAGAGGCGGATGGCGATACCGTCGCTGACGCGGCCGCATCGACCGGAACGCTGGTTGGCGCTTGCCTGCGAGATACGTTCGATGGGCAGGCGCTGAACCTTGGTACGCGCGGAGTAGCGTGAGATGCGTGCGGTACCGGTGTCGATGACGTACTTGATGCCGGGCACGGTCAGCGAGGTTTCGGCAACGTTCGTGGCGAGCACGATGCGCGGGCGGGTGCCGGGGGAGAACACACGGTGCTGCTCGGCGAGGGAAAGGCGCGCGTACAGGGGCAGCACCTCGTAGTTCAGGCGCGGCGACTTGAGAACCATCGCCTCGATTGCGTCCTTGGCGTCGCGGATTTCGCGCTCGCCGGAGAAGAAGATGAGGATGTCGCCGGGGGCTTCCTTGGAGAGTTCCTTGATGGCGTCGAGGATACCGTCGGTGGGGTCGTGGTCGTCTTCGATTTCGTCGTCGCTGAGGTAGTCTTCCTCATCGAGCGGGCGGTAGCGGATTTCCACGGGGTAGGTGCGGCCGGACACCTCAATGATGGGCGGTGCGTCGTCGGGCAGGATTGCTTCGGCGATTTCGCGTTCTTCGGCACTGAGGTTTTCGTCGACGATGCCCTTGCCCGGCACGTAGCTGGGAGAGAAGTGACGCGCGAAACGCTCCGGGTCGATGGTCGCGGAGGTAATAATGACCTTCAGATCCGGGCGCTGCGGCAGGATGCGCTTGAGGTAGCCGAGGATGAAGTCAATGTTCAGGCTGCGTTCGTGCGCCTCGTCAATGATGAGGGTGGAGTAGCGGCGCAGCAGCTTGTCGTTTTGAATTTCGGCGAGCAGAATGCCGTCGGTCATGAGCTTGATAGCGCTGTGTTCGCCCACTTCGGAGGTGAATCGAACCTGGTAGCCGACGGTTTCACCGATTTTCTGGCCGAGCTCTTCGGCGATGCGTTCGGCGACGGAGCGTGCGGCGAGTCGGCGCGGCTGGGTATGGCCGATGAGGCCCTTCTCTCCCAGGCCCAGGTCGAGGCACATTTTGGGGATCTGGGTAGTTTTACCCGAGCCGGTTTCACCCGCGATGATGACGACCTGGTTGTCGCGGATCGCGTTCATGATGTCTTCGCGGCGTTCGCTGACGGGCAGCTCTTCAGGGTAGGTGATGACCTCGGGAATGAACGGCTCGTAGCGGCGCGGTGCCGGGCGGTTCTGCTGGCTGCTCTTGTTGTCGCCCTGCTGGTTGCCCTGCTTGCGGGCACGGTTGTTGGCGCCTGCGCGTCGATTGGAGCGGGAGGCGTTGGAGTTGCGTTCGGAGGCGCCGCGGGAGGAGTTCTTGCGGTCTGCGTTATTCTTCGGGGTGCTGTTCTTCTGTGCACCCTTTTTTACCGCATTGTTCTCAGTAGTTTTATCTGCGGTTTTTTCGGCGGATCGTACCTTTGCCGCGTGGATTGCGGCGGCCATGCTCGCCATGGTGGGGGCGGTGCGGGGGGCCTTAGAAGTATCTGCGTGTTTCTTCGTGGATTTCTGCTCAGACATATCCTATCCAGTGTACTCGCCTTGCCTGCGGTGGGCTTGGGGTGTGCTTTGTTTGTCATATTTGGGTTTGTTCGCGGGAACCCCGGGGTGGGCGGTGGCGGAATACAGGCCCCAAGAGAGCAGTTAATATACAATAAATGACATCAAATGCTATTAAGAGAGTTAATAATTATTCATCTGAATTTTATGCGCCGTAGATGCGAATTAACTGCGCTTCTTAACTTTCTTTCGATAGTTTCGTTCAACTGCTACAGTGGTGAATAACACAGTAACGAAGGAGTGACTATGCCATCACCAAAGACGTACCCGGCAACACGTGTTGCAGTGTTGGATTGCTGCGAAGACGGACAGCACGAAGAAATTCACCACCGCTGCGAAGAGCTCTTCCAAGCCCTCGTTCACGCGAGTCTGCGCACCCACTTCGACCGCCTCAGCGCCGAAGAAACCCTCTACCTGGTCACCGGCGACGGCGAGCGCGTACAGATTTCCCCCGAAATGTACGGACCCCTCACCTCCGTAGCGCGCGCATTCGCCGACCGTAAGGACGTCTGCGTGGTACGCCAGGACCGCCTGATGACCACGCAGGAGGCGGCAGACTACCTGGGCGTATCCCGCCCGACCGTTGTTCGCCTGCTGGAGCGCGGAGATATTCCGTTCGAGCGCATTAACACGCACCGTCGCGTTGCTTTTGATGACCTCGAACGTTACCGCCTTGAACACGAATACGTGAACCGCCGCGTTCGCTAACCTGTCGAACCGCTCAGGCTACACAGCACGGTTGAGCTACACGCCGCGGTTGAACTGAACAGCGCGGTTGAGAAATAGCAACATCTGCTGAACAATATCGGGGCTAAAACAGCGCGAATCCCCGTGTTCGGCATCCGGAACCAGCACCAAATCGGTAGGCACCTGCCGCGTGCGCAGCGCCTGATACACCCGCACCGATTGCTGGTACGGCACACACGAATCACTAATACCGTGCACGAGCATGAGGGCAGTGGCACCGCCGCTCACTCCCTGTGCAGAGGCACTGTCGACCTTTTCCACTTGTTTCTGGGGGCGTACCACATCAATAGGATGTGCACGCTCCCAGTTCTTTTGGGCACGCTCGATGCAGACACCCGGAACCGCCCGCTCGCCCTTGGAAACGTCGATAGTAGACGCATCTGCGGGCACCGGGTAGGTGCTTCCCAGCAGTCGCCATTCGGCGCCATCATCCTCGGGATGATCGAGGGCGTAGCCAGCCAGAGGGCGATCGGTGAAGATGGTCCTCAAATCGCTGACCCCGTAAAACGAAGCCGCCGCCGCCACCTGCGAACTATGGGACGGGTAGGCGCTTGCCGCCCTGCCTTCAAAGTATTCGTCGTGCTCGGGTGTGCTCGCAGAATCCCCAAATGCAGAGTCACCGGCGGCGGAATCTCCCGTATGCGCAACCATCATGCTCAGGTGCCCGCCGGCGCTTCCGCCCGCTACCGCAATGCGCTGCGGGTCAATACCGAACTCGTGCGCGTTGGCGCGGAAGAAACGCACCGCCTCCTTCACATCGTGCAGGGCACCCGGGAAGAGCGCCTGATGCGAATACCGGTAGTTGATGGACGCGACCGCCCAGCCTGCCTGCTGAAAAGCGGCGCGCATGAGCGCCTGGGTATTAGGCTGCTCCCCGCCAGGGGTGCGCAGGATAGTGTCGCGTAGGGCCTGGTTGGTGCCGAAGCGCCAGGCGCCACCGTGAACCCACACCAGCATCGGCGCGGGGGAAGAAGGCTCGGTAGCTGAAGTTTCGGCAGTTGAAGAATCAGCAGCCGCGGGGAAGAAATCGTAGGCGAACGCCTCGCGAGTTACCGGCGACTGCGCACCGTAGTCGGGTAGCGAGTGGGCATCGTAAAAGCCCGCCTCGCGGTAAAAACCGGAGCGGTACCCGGTACTCTCAACGACGGGTGCACTCTCAGCGTTCGACATGCTCTCAGAAGTCTGCATGAATCAGCGCCGCGCTAGGGAACCAGCACGATCTTGCCGCGCGTGCGTCCGGTCGCCACCAGAGCGTGAGCCTGCGCAGCCTGCGAAAAATCAAGCACCTGATCCACGTGCACCTTCAACAGGCCCAAGGACATGAGGCGGGCAATCTCCTGCATCTGCGTACGGTCCGGGTGAACCGTCAGCCACTGCGCCTCGAAGCCGCGCTCACGCGCAACATCCAGCGGGTCGGGGCTGGTCAGTGTGACAATGCGGCCGCCGGGAACCAGCACCTCCAGCGAATCGAGGAAAGTCTGCTGGCCGGTGGAATTGAGTACCACGTCCATGGTCTGGCCGAGTACGGCACGGAAATCCTCGGTGCAGTAATCAATGGGCTGGGCACCCAGCGAGCGCACAAACTCGTGGTTCGCGGCGGAGGCGGTCGCAAAAACCTGAGCGCCAGCCTGCGCCGCCAGCTGAACGGCGAGGTGACCGACGCCTCCGGCACCGGCGTGAATAAGCACGCGCTCGCCTTCCTTCAAACGCGCCACTTCGAAGAGCGCCTGGTATGCGGTCAGAGCCGCCAGGGGAGCGCCGCCCAATTGAGCGCAGGGAACATCGGCGGGCACCTTCACCAGCTGATGCGCCGGGGCGAGAACATACTCGGCGTACGCACCGGCGGGGGAGGGGAAAGCAACAAGACCAAATACGCCGTCGCCCACCTTAAAACCCGTGTAGTCGCCGGCGGTAGCAACCACGGTGCCGGCAACATCCCAGCCGGGCACGAAGGGCTTGTACGACGGATCTGCCAGCTGAGCGGCGGGACCCAGACCCTTGCGAGTGGTCACATCAATTGGGTTGACACCGGCGGCAACCGTCTTGATGAGCACGTGACCGCGCACCGGCGAGGGGATGGGCACGTTTGCTTCGTGCAGAACGCTTTCGTCGCCCCATTCGGTGAGCTGAATCTGGCGCATGGTGGTCACGGGTTTACCTCCGCTGTCGTGGCTTAAAGTTCGGGTTGAGTTGAACAGTGTGCGCGTTCCCCATTCTCTCAAGGGTGCGAGCGTTGCCACAACAGGGCGGCAGGTAGTGTCCACGCTCTGGTGTTTCTACCGTCTGGCGTTTCTTGGCGGAGCATATAAGGCCGGATATAAAAAGGAGCCGACACCCGCTGTGCGAGTATCGGCTCCCGTGTTCCCTCTCGAATAAGAACATCGTGCCCCTGAAAGGATTCGAACCTTCGACCCCCAGTACCGGAAACTGGTGCTCTAATCCGCTGAGCTACAGAGGCAACCCACCTATGGTATCAGATAAGCACTAGATAAAGGGTCAGGCACCTGCCAAGGCTTGCTAGAATAGTTTGTTATGACTCCTGAAGAACTCTCCGAAGCCATTGCGCTTGCCCTTGAAGAAACCATTTCCTCCGGCCAGCTGACCCTCGTGGAGGGCGCTGAACTGCCCGCCGTCCGAGTGGAGCGCCCCAAGTCCCGCGAACACGGCGACTGGGCAACCAACGTCGCTCTGCAGCTCGCCAAGAAGGTGGGCAAGAACCCGCGTGAGGCAGCAGCTCTTCTGGCAGAGAAGATCGGCGCCATCCCCGGTGTTGCATCCGTAGATATTGCTGGCCCCGGCTTCCTGAACATCACCCTGGACGCCGCAGCCGCTGGTGAGCTTGCCGCCACCATCGTTGAGGCTGGCGAAGCATACGGCCGCAGCGACAAGTTCGCCGGTAAGACCATTAACCTTGAGTTCGTCTCCGCGAACCCCACCGGCCCCATCCACCTGGGCGGTACCCGCTGGGCTGCCGTCGGTGATGCGCTCGCCCGCGTCCTTGAGGCTGAGGGCGCTAACGTCGTGCGTGAATACTACTTCAACGACCACGGTACCCAGATTGACCGTTTCGTGCGGTCCCTGATTGCCGCTGCTCGCGGTGAGGAGACCCCCGAGGACGGCTACGCTGGCGCGTACATTGTTGACATTAAGGACCAGATTCTGGCTCAGCGCCCCGACGCGCTTGAGGCTGAGAACCCCGAAGAGATTTTCCGCGAAATCGGTACTCACCTGATGTTCGATCAGATCAAGGAGTCCCTGGCGGCATTCGGTACTCACTTTGACGTGTTCTTCCACGAGAACTCCGTGTTCGAAGGCGGCAAGGTGGACGCCCTGCTTGAGACCATGCGCGAGAACGGCCAGCTCTTCGAAGCTGACGGTGCATGGTGGATGCGCACCACCGACTACGGCGATGATAAGGACCGCGTGGTCATCAAGTCTGACGGCAACCACGCCTACGTGGCGGGTGATATCGCCTACTACCAGGACAAGATGACCCGTGCAGTAAACCCCGCTGACGTGGCGATTTATATGCTCGGCGCTGACCACAGCGGCTACGTGGGCCGTCTGAAGGCTATCGCCCAGATTCTTGGTTACCGCGCCGACCAGATTGAGGTCATGATCGG
Source organism: Rothia sp. HMSC061C12 (assembly GCF_001815755.1). NCBI lineage: Bacteria > Bacillati > Actinomycetota > Actinomycetes > Micrococcales > Micrococcaceae > Rothia > Rothia sp. HMSC061C12. The sequence continues at coordinate 73,196 of NZ_KV821880.1, read as the reverse complement.
TCAGCTGGTAAACCTGGTCAAGGACGGCAAGCCCGTCCGCATGTCCAAGCGTGCTGGCACCGTGGTCACCCTCGAGGACCTGGTCGAAGCTGTTGGCGTTGACGCGGCCCGCTACGAGCTGACCCGCTACTCGGTGGACACCCCCATCGACATTGACCTGGGCCTGCTGACTTCCAAGAGCAACGAGAACCCGGTCTACTACGTGCAGTACGCTCACGCACGTACCGCCGCTGTGGCACGTAACGCCGCGGAGGCTGGCGTGAAAGTTGAGGACGGCGTGGATACCTCCCTGCTCGACTCGGCTGCTGACGGTGAGCTGCTGGCTGTACTCGGCCAGTTCCCCGCTGCTGTGCGCGATGCCGCGAAGTTCTACGAGCCGCACCGCGTGAACCGCTACCTGGAGCAGCTCGCTTCGGCGTACCACAGCTGGTACGGTGTCTCCCGCGTCACCCCCAAGGCGGATGAAGAGGTCACCGACCTGCACCGTACCCGCCTGCTGCTGAACAACGCGGCACAGCAGGTGCTGGCTAACGGCCTGAACCTGCTGGGTGTGAGCGCACCCGAGCGCATGTAATACTCTCGTTTCAACCCCCGACCCGGTGCTACCGGGGCGGGGGTTGAGCGTATGCCGGCAAGATAGCTAAGAAAGAGATACGATGAGCGAAGCCCGCGCCCTCTACGCCCCCGAATGGCTCACCTACCCCGAGCGCCCCGAGGCCCTGTCCCGCACGATCTGGACGGATTCCTTTACCCGCAATAATCAGGGCGAGCTCTGCATTGATGGCGTGACCGTCAGCGACCTGGTTGCTGAGCACGAAACCCCGCAGTACGTCTTCTCCGAGACGACCTTCCGCGCCCGCGCCCGCGCCTACCGCACCGCTTTTGAGCAGGCTTTCGCCGCGCACGGTGCGAAGGTGAGCGTTTACTACGCCGGTAAGTCGTTCCTGTCCACCGCTGTGGCGCGCTGGGCGACCGAGGAGGGGCTGTGCCTGGATACCGCCTCCGGTGGTGAGTTGGCGTTGGCTCTGCGCGCGCAGGTGCCCGGTGCGAATATCGCCCTGCACGGTAATAACAAGTCGGAGGCTGAGATTGCCCGCGCGATCCGTAACGGCCTGGGTCGTGTGGTGGCTGACTCGGTGGATGAGCTCAAGCTCATTGAGTGCGTGTACGCCGAGCTTGCCGCCGAGCGTGTGGCTGAGGGCGAGGAGCCGTACGCCCCGGTTCCGGTGCTGATTCGCATCACCCCCGGCGTGCATGCCTCGACCCACGAATCCATTGCGACCGCGCACGAGGATCAGAAGTTCGGCATGTCCCTGCAGCCCGGCACCGCCGCGCTTGCTGGTCTGGATGAAGAGGAGCTGGAGCACTGGGGTGTTGAGTCTACCGATTCTTACGCGGCTCTGGCTGCCGCGATTCTGAACGCGACCGATTCCCTGGATTTCCGCGGTATTCACTGCCATATTGGTTCGCAGATTTTTGAAGCGGAGGGCTTCGAGCAAGCGGCTACTACCGCTCTGGAGTTCATGAACCGCCTCAACCGTGACCTGGGTGTGACGCTGCCGGAGCTGGATTTGGGTGGCGGCTACGGCATCGGCTACACCGAGGCGGATCACCCCCGCTCCATTACCGAGGTGACCGAGTCGATTGCCGCTTCCGTTGCGGCAACCTGCGAGCGCCTGGGCATGGCGATTCCGCACATGTCGTTCGAGCCGGGCCGTTCCATTTCTGGTCCTTCGGGTGCGACCCTGTACACGGTCGGCACCATTAAGAACGTGAGCATTGAGGACGAGAACGGCGAGATTCGTGTGCGCCGCTACGTTTCGGTGGATGGCGGTATGAGCGATAACGCCCGCCCGGTGCTGTACGAATCGGATTATTCGGTGACTCTGGCTAATCGTGCCCCGGCGGGGGAGCAGGTGCTCTCTCGCGTGGTGGGTAAGCACTGCGAGTCTGGCGATGTGGTGGTTCGTTACTGCTACCTGCCTGCTGACCTGCAGGCTGGCGATATTCTGGCGGTTCCGGCGACCGGCGCGTACTGCTATGTGCTGGGTTCGAACTATAACTTCCTGACTCGCCCGCCGGTGATTGCGACCGCTGAGGGGCAACCTTCTCGCGTGATGATTCGCCGTCAGCGCGAGGAAGATATGTTGGCGCTGGATATGGGTTCGGATATCTAGAGTTCCGCCCCAGATGCTATGAAACCGTGGAGTTCCCGTCTCTGCCATACACGCCGTGAGGCAGCAATTGCAGGCAGGGCTTCACGGTTTTGAGTGCTCAAAACTCTGCAGACACTAAGGTTCACCTCATAACTGTGAGGGATACCTCATCTCAGAGAGTAAAAGTCGCACCTTGAGGCTGCAGCCCCGTCGCCGCCTCTTGATAAAGTGGTTGTTGGGTGCGTGCTCTGCGCCGCATCCGTGCCTTAGCCCGAAGAGATACCGGGGCGAACCCGGAACAGACCGTAGAAAGAGACTATCGTGGCTGAAAAGATCAAAGTAGCACTGCTTGGTGCCGGTAATGTCGGTTCCCAGGCTGCTCGCATCCTGGTCGAGGATAACGCCGTCCTTGAGAAGCGCATTGGCGCCCCCGTGGAGTTGATCGGTATTGCTGTGCGCGATACTAATGCATCCCGCCACTGGAATGCGGACCCCTCGCTGTACACCACCGACGCTGAATCCCTGATTGATGCGGCGGATGTGGTCATCGAGCTGACTGGCGGTATTGAGCCGGCTCGCACCCGCATTCTGCGTGCTCTGAAGGCGGGTAAGTCCGTGGTCTCCGGTAACAAGGCGCTGCTGGCTAAGCACGGTGTGGAGCTGCAGGCTGCTGCTGATGAGTCCGGTGCTCAGCTCTCTTACGAGGCTGCTGTTGCGGGTGCTATCCCGATTCTGCGCCCCCTGCGTGACTCCCTGGCTGGTGACCGCGTGACCCGTGTTCTGGGCATCATGAACGGCACCACCAACTACATTCTTGACCAGATGGACACCACCGGCGCATCCTTCGCGGATGCACTGGCTGAGGCTCAGAAGCTCGGCTACGCGGAGGCTGACCCGACCGCTGACGTTGAGGGCCACGATGCCGCGTCGAAGGCTGCGATTGTTGCTTCGCTGGCGTTCCACTCTGACTTCACCATCGATGATGTGCACACTGAGGGCATTACCTCCATCACCGCTGATGATGTTGCTGCCGCGGATGCTGATGGTTACGTCATCAAGCTGCTGGCCATTTGTGAGCGCGAGGGTGCGGACGGCGCGAACATTCGCGTGAACCCGACCCTGATTCCTCGTCAGCACCCGCTGGCGGGCGTGCACGGTGCGTTCAACGCTGTGTTCGTTGAGGCGGAGAACGCTGGCGAGCTGATGTTCTACGGTCCCGGTGCGGGTGGCGCACCGACTGCTTCGGCTGTTCTGGGTGACTTCGTGTCTCTGGCTCGTCGCCTGGTGCTGGGCGGTCCCGGTGTTCCGGAGACTTCTCACGCTCAGTTGCACGCAACTAGCCTGGACAACGTGATTTCTCGCTACTCGGTGGGTGTTCTGGTGGAGGACCGTCTGGGCGTTCTGGCGAATATTACCCGTATCCTTGCCGAGCACGGTATTTCGGTGGATTCGCTGCGCCAGTCCACCCCGAAGGAGGGTGCGGCTCAGATTCGTATGGTGACTCACTCGGCGAAGGATTCTGATCTGCGCCGTGCGATTGCTGTGATTGATGCTCTGGACACTGTGCGTGAGGTGAACTCGGTCATCCGCGTGGAGTCCGAGAAGCATTAAGGCTCAAAAGCATTATCTATGTGCGGCACGCGCCGCTCACTAAACGTGCGATGTTCGCTTGCGGGTGCATCGCTCACTAACTAACCCGCGTACCCGCTACCGCGCCGGACCTATGGGAGGTCCGGCGGGCGGGGCGCCAAGATTGAAGGAGAAGCCAATGGCACACGTGTGGCAGGGCGTTATCAATGAGTACCGTGACCGTCTGCCTTTCGCAGACGATGTGAAGGCTGTGACCCTGGGCGAGGGCGGTACCCCGCTGATTCACGCGCCGGCACTGTCTGCTGAGACCGGTAACACCGTTTACCTGAAGTTTGAGGGTATGAACCCGACCGGTTCGTTCAAGGACCGCGGTATGACCAGCGCGATGACTGCCGCTAAGCGTGACGGCGCGAAGGCTGTTGTGTGTGCTTCGACCGGTAACACTTCCGCTTCGGCTGCTGCGTACGCTCTGCAGGCTGGTATGCGCTGTGCAGTGCTGGTTCCGGACGGCAAGATTTCTATGGGTAAGCTGTCTCAGGCTATCGCTCACGGTGCTGACATCATTCAGATTGACGGCAACTTCGACAACTGCCTGGAGATTGCTCGCAAGCTCAGCGAGAACTACCCTGTGTTCCTGGTGAACTCGGTCAACCCTTACCGTATTGAGGGTCAGAAGACCGGTTCGTTCGAGGTCGTTGATACCCTGGGTGACGCTCCCGATTACCACCTGCTGCCGGTTGGCAACGCGGGTAACATCACCGCGTACTGGAAGGGCTACAAGGAGTACTCGGAGCCTTACACCAACCGTGACGGTGAGGTTCTGGAGCCGGTTGCGACCAAGCGCCCGATCATGTGGGGCTTCCAGGCTGCTGGTGCTGCACCGATCGTTGCTGGTCACCCGATTGAGGCTCCTGAGACCATTGCGACCGCGATCCGTATCGGTAACCCCGCGTCGTGGGAGAAGGCTGAAGCTGCTCGCGATGAGTCCGGCGGCGTGATTGAGGCTGTCACCGATGAGGAGATTCTGGAGGCGCACCGCTGGCTGTCTGCCCGCGAGGGTGTCTTCGTGGAGCCGGCTTCGGCTGCCGGTGTTGCGGGTCTGCTGAAGAAGCACCGCGCCGGTGAAGCTCCCGAGGGTAAGACCATCGTCATCACCGTGACCGGTCACGGTCTGAAGGACCCGCAGTGGGCTCTGCAGGCTGTGAACGGCGTGAAGGTTGAGCCGACTAAGGCTCCCTTCGACGTGGTTGCTGTGGCAGATATTCTCGATTTGCACTAGCCTATTCATACTACGTTGTGCACTCCGTCCCGATTTTTCGGGGCGGGGTGCACCTGCATGACAGCCCTTTTTGTATCTTTCACCTATTCACTCATTACGTCACCGATCGCGAGGTTCTTCTCATGTCTTCTCTGCATATTTCTGATATTCCGGTGGGCGCGTCCGTTAAGGTTCGCGTTCCCGCTACGAGCGCTAACCTGGGTCCCGGCTATGACAGCATGGGTTTGGGTCTTGGCTTCTATGATGAGCTGGTTGTTGAGCGTATTGAGTCCGGCCTGGAGTTTGAGCTCAGCGGTGAGGGTAGCGCGGATGTTCCTCGCGACGAGAGCCACCTGGTTTTGCAGGCGATGAAGGCTGGTTTCGCGGCGGCTGGTTTGGATGAGCTGCCCCCGGTGAAGCTGATTGCTGATAACAAGATTCCGCATTCTCGCGGTATGGGTTCTTCGGCGTCGGCTATTGTTGCGGGTGTGGCTGCGGCGAGCGGTCTGCTGCCGGAGGAGCACCGTCTGAGCCGTGAGCAGATGCTACAGGTCGCCTCCGATATGGAGGGCCATCCGGATAACGTGGCTCCGGCGATTTACGGCAACCTGTCGGTGTCCTGGGGTGAGATGGGCAACTGGAAGACCTTGATTATTCCGGTGCATCCTGATGTTCACCCTGTGGTGGCTGTGCCCGATTATGAGGTGTCGACGAAGCTTGCTCGTTCGCTGATTCCTGAGGAGATGCCCCACGTTGAGGCGGTGGCGAACTCCGCTCGTGCGGCGTTGCTGGTGCGCACTCTCTCTGATGCTCCCGAGTACCTGATGGATGCGACCGTGGATTACCTGCATCAGGGGTACCGCGTGACCGCGATGGAGCCGTCCGCTGTGCTGGTTGCGTACCTGCGCAGTCAGGGTTTTGCTGCGGTGATTTCTGGCGCTGGCCCTACTGTTTTGACCTTTGCGCACGGTGACGAGCAGGTGCGACAGGTTCAGGAGGCGATTGCCGAGTTTGAGGCGACTCACCCTTGTAGCGCTATTGTGGATTGCCGCTTGAACTGGCGGGTGCTTCCCCTTGAAATTGACACTGAAGGTGTTATAGTTACTCAGTAGGACGTTATTAGTTCGTCCTATGTTGAGGTTCGCCCGTCGTTCAATGTAGACCGTCGATACTATCCTTCGTAACGTACTTCCGTTTCCCCTGATGCCTCAGATGCTTTGTGTATCTGGGCGGGAGCCGGCAGAGTTCGGGGGAGTGCCTTTGGAGTTCACGTCTTTCTTTATTTCTGACGCATAGGGGAAGACTTTTCTGGAGGTTCGGTTTCGCGGCGGGTGCCCTTTCAAAGTGACCATTCCATCCTCTTCATCTCGCGTAGATGGTTTGTATAGATGATGGTTTGGGCTTGCCCACATTTGTGATAGAGCGCCTTATCTTCCGTGTGTGCTCGCTGTGTCTGAATCAGCGTGTACGGTAAGAGACGCGAACCGCCTCCAGTGCGGTTCGAGGGAGTCGAAGGTGCAGACTGCTGTTTTCTTTCGGCAGTGTCTAAACCTTTGACCGCGCTATAGCGCCCGCCCGATCTTTATTCTGAAGATTTTTCAGGGCTTATAACCAAAGGAATTGTAGTTGGCAAAGAATATTGTTGTCACCGATGAGTACGGTACGGCAGCTGCCGCACCGGAACTTGCGAACTTGAAGGTCGCGCAGCTGCGTGTCCTCGCCCAGCAGCTTGGTATCCGCGGCTATCTGAAGTTGAAGAAGGCTGAGCTGGTTCAGGCTCTTGAGGAGCATCAGCGTGGTGGCGCCGTAGCCGCTCCTGCTGAGCCCAAGTCTGAAGCACCCAAGTCTGAAGCGCCCAAGTCTGAAGCGCCCGCTGAGGCCGCTGAAGCTGCCCAGGCTCCCGCTGCTGAGAAGGCTGAAGAGTCTAAGCTGCGCCGTACCCGCCGCACTCGCGCCCAGAAGGACGCCGAGGCGCAGGCTGAGAAGACCGAAAACGCTGAGGTTGCTGAAGCCCCCGCTGAGGGCGCTGAGAAGGCTGAGAAGCGTACCCGCTCTTCCCGTTACGAGACTCCCGCTCAGAAGCGTGCGCGCGCTCGCCGTGCCGCTGAGGGTGAGGACGCATCGGCTGAGAAGTCCGAGAAGACTGAGAATAACGAGAAGCCGGAGAAGCGTACCCGCCGCACCCGCACCCGTAAGGACGAGAAGCCCGTTGAGCTTCCTCCGCTGGATGTGCGCGCTGAGCTGGCTGCTGAGCGTATCGGCGAGCGTGCGGAGCAGGTTGACCTGCCCGGTAACTCTGCTGAGCTGAAGGCTACTACCGCTGACGGCACCGCGAGCCTGGACAGCCTGAACGCTGCCCTGGACATGACTTTTGGCACCCCCGACGGTGAGAAGAGCTCGAAGCGTACCCGCACCCGTGAGCGTCGCCGCGATCAGGATGGTGAGCGTACCGAGCGCCGCACTAAGCGTGACCGCCAGGCGGAGCGTGTAGAGCGCAATGCTGAGCGTAGCGAACGTGCCGAGCGTAAGGCTGCTGAGCGTGCAGAACGCGCTGAGCGTGCTGAGCGCACCGAGCGTACTGAGCGCCGTTCCAAGCGTGACCGTCAGGCTGAGCGTGCTGAGAAGCAGGCTCGCCGCCGCGAGGAGAACGAGCCTCGCCTGAGCGAAGACGATGTGCTGGCACCGATTTCGGGTGTTCTGGACATTCTCGATAACTACGCTTTCGTGCGTACCACCGGCTACCTGCCCGGCACCAACGACGTGTACGTCTCCCTGGCTCAGGTGAAGAAGTACAACCTGCGTAAGGGTGACCACGTGCTCGGCGCGATTCGCGTGCCGCGTGAGGGTGAGTCGAACAGCCGCCAGCGTTTCAACGCGCTGGTTCAGGTTGAGGCGATTAACGGTCAGAGCGTTGAGGAAGCAGCGAACCGCCGCGTCTTCTCGAAGCTGACTCCGCTGTACCCCAAGGAGCGTCTGCGCCTGGAGACCACCCCGAAGAAGCTGGGCACCCGCGTGGTGGACCTGGTGTCCCCGATCGGTAAGGGTCAGCGTGGTCTGATTGTGTCCCCGCCGAAGGCGGGTAAGACCCTCATGCTGCAGTCCATTGCGAACGCGATTACTGTGAACAACCCGGACGTGTACCTGATGATGGTCCTGGTGGATGAGCGTCCTGAAGAAGTGACCGATATGCAGCGCACCGTCAAGGGTGAGGTTATTGCCTCGACCTTCGACCGTCCCGCTGAGGATCACACCACTGTGGCTGAGTTGGCTATTGAGCGTGCGAAGCGTATGGTGGAGCTCGGCTACGATGTGGTCGTGCTGCTGGACTCCATGACCCGCCTGGGCCGCGCATACAACCTGGCGGCTCCCGCATCCGGTCGTATCCTGTCCGGTGGTGTGGATTCTGCTGCACTGTACCCGCCGAAGAAGTTCTTCGGTGCTGCCCGCAACATTGAAGAGGGCGGCTCGCTGACCATTCTGGCTACCGCGCTGGTTGAGACCGGTTCGAAGATGGATGAAGTGATCTTCGAAGAGTTCAAGGGCACCGGTAACATGGAGCTGCGCCTGTCCCGTCAGCTGGCGGATAAGCGTATCTTCCCGGCGGTTGATATTAATGCTTCTGGTACTCGCCGCGAGGAGAACCTGCTCTCCCCGGATGAGATCAAGATTATGTGGGGTCTGCGCCGTGCCCTGGCGGGTATGGAACCCGAGCAGGCTCTGGGTGTTCTGACCAACCAGCTGCGTAAGACTGAAAGCAACGTGGAGTTCCTTCTGACGGTTCAGAAGAACGGTCTGCGTCTGGTCGACTAAGGCTCGTATCTCACGCGCCCCACCTCCTCATGTGGGTGGGGCGCGTGAGACGTTCGTTTTGTGCATCCCCGTTGTGAGGGGTGTGAGATGTCTAGTGCCTGCCCGTGCGGCGTAAAGTGCGGGAGATGGAAGAGAGAACAGAATGTTTGAATCTATTCAGGTTCTGCTGGATGAGCACGCTGACCTGCAGAATCAGCTGGCTGACCCCGCCGTGCAGGCGAATCAGGGTAAGGCACGCCGTGTGGGCCGCCGCTACGCGGAGCTGACCGGTATTGTGACTGCGTACAACAAGTACACTTCGCTGAAGGATGACCTTGAGGCTGCTCGCGAGATGGCTGATGAGGATCCGGATTTCGCGGCGGAGATTCCCGGTCTGGAGGAGGAGCTGGAGGTTGCTCAGGAGAAGCTGCGCCGCCTGCTGATTCCGCGTGACCCGGATGATGGCCGTAACGTCATTCTTGAAGTGAAGGCTGGTGCCGGTGGTGACGAGGCGGCTCTGTTCGCTGGTGACCTGCTGCGCATGTACATGCGTTACGCCGAGAACAAGGGCTGGAAGACTGAGATTATTTCCTCGACCAGCACCGATGTTGGCGGTTACAAGGACGCCCAGATTGCTATTAAGGGTTCCTCGAACGAGCCTGCTGAGGGCGTGTGGGCACACCTGAAGTACGAGGGCGGCGTGCACCGCGTGCAGCGTGTTCCGGCGACCGAGTCTCAGGGCCGTATTCACACCTCCGCCGCCGGTGTGCTGGTGTTCCCCGAGGTGGACGAGCCGGAAGAAATCGAGATTAACCAGAACGACCTGAAGATTGACGTGTACCGTTCTTCGGGCCCCGGTGGTCAGTCGGTGAACACCACCGACTCGGCGGTGCGTATTACCCACCTGCCGACCGGTATTGTGGTGGCGATGCAGAATGAGAAGTCTCAGCTGCAGAACCGTGAAGCTGCGATGCGCGTTCTGCGTGCGCGACTGCTGGCTCACCAGCAGGAGCAGATTGACGCTGAGAACGCGGCACACCGTGCTTCGCAGGTGCGTACCATGGACCGTTCGGAGCGTATCCGTACTTACAACTTCCCGGAGAACCGCATTGCGGATCACCGTACCGGCTACAAGGCGTACAACCTGGACGCTGTGCTGAACGGTGACCTGGAGCCTGTGGTTCAGTCCGCTATTGAGATGGATGAGGCGCACCGCCTCGCTCAGGTGGGCCAGGAGCAGAAGTAGTTCTGTGCAGACGTAGGTTCTGTATATAGACTCTTGTCGATTCACTGAATCGACGTGAGATGTTGGTGAGGGGCTCGCCGCTACGGCGGTGGAGCCCCTTAGCCATATGCTGTGACAGGTTTTGAGCTGTTGAGAGAGCGTAAGGAGAGCTCATGAAGGTGAATGTGCACGACCCGCGCGGGGAAGAACTCGCGCAGGTACTCACGCGCGCCACCGCGGCACTGGCGCAGGTGCCCAGCCCCCGCGTGGACGCCGAGCTCCTCGCCGCGCACCTGCTCTACGACGGTTCGCGCTCGCGCCTACAGCACGCCGCGCTCATGGGGGAGCGGCTCACCCCCGCACAGGTCGCAGAGTACGAGGCGCTGGTCGCCCGCCGCGCCTACCGCGAACCGCTGCAGCACATCACCGGCTCCGCTCCCTTCTACCGCCTAGAACTGGCAGTCGGACCGGGCGTGTTCGTACCCCGCCCCGAGACCGAGCTACTCGTCGAAGAAGCCCTCAAGGTGCTGACCGCACGCACCGATTCGACAACCGGTCAGCTGCGCATCGTCGACCTGTGCACCGGCTCCGGGGCTATCGCGGCGGCAATTAAGAGCGAACTGCCGAACGCCCAGGTGTTCGCGGTGGAACTCTCCGAAGACGCCATCCCCTACACCCGTAAGAACCTGGAGCCGCTCGGCGTACACCTGGTTCAGGGGGACGCCCTCACCGCCCTGCCCGAACTTTCCGGAACCTTCGACGCGGTGCTCTCGAACCCTCCGTACATTCCGCCGGCGAACGTACCCGCCGACCCGGAAGCCGCCCTGCACGACCCGGACATGGCTCTGTACGGCGGGGGAGAGGACGGCATGCAGATGCCCTCCGCGATTGCCGCCCGCGCCTTCGAACTTCTTACCCCCGGCGGTCTGTTCATCATGGAGCACGACGACACCCAGGAAGAAGCCGTCGCCGAGCTGTTGGCACGTGTCGGCTTCGAGGACTGCTACCCGGTGCGTGACCTGAATAATCGTCCGCGTCATAGCGTCGGTTATAAACCGCGCCCACTAGAGCCTTTAGACTAGTAAATGCACCACCTAGCCCGTGCCGGGCTGCATGAAGGCAACGCGTCCGCCCCAGTAGTCAGCTCAGTAGCCAGCTCAGAGCCGGCGAAATACGGTGAACCCCCGGAAGAGTGCTTCCACATGGCGCGTTGTGGGTGCCGGTGTCTCGCCGCATCCAGAAAAACATGAGAGAATAAGACCCGTGACTGCAAAGCTGTACCCCGTAACGACTGAAACTGAGACCCGCGAGGCCATCGAAGCTGCCCGCGAGGCGCTGAAGGCGCACGACACGATTGTGATGCCCACCGATACCGTCTACGGTATTGCCGCCGATGCTTTCTCGCATCAGGGCGTTGCCAAGCTGCTGGCAGATAAGGGTCGCGACCGCACCATGCCGCCGCCCGTGCTGATCTTTGATCTTGCTGCGCTCGCTGGCGTGGTCGACGACGTTCCGGACGATATTTACGATCTGGGTGGTCGCTTCTGGCCCGGCGCGCTGACTATCATTCTTCATGCGTACCCGTCGCTGAGCTGGGATTTGGGTGAGACCCGCGGTACTGTTGCCGTGCGTGTTCCCGATGATGAGTTCGCCCTGAAGCTGCTGACTGAGCACGGTCCGCTGGCGGTTTCGAGCGCGAATAAGACCGGTCAGGAAGCCGCATTGGACGCACAGACCGCCATGGATTCCCTGGGCGAGGACGTTGCCGTGGTGATTGACGGTGGCGCTCGTCCTAAGCCGTTTGAGTCTGAGCCGAATGAGGACGGCGTGGTCGTGGTGACTGAGCGTGACCCGGCACCGTCGACGATTCTGGATTGCACCTCCTTCCCCTACGTGGTGGTTCGTGAGGGCGCGATTTCGGTGGAGGAGCTGCGCGAGGTCGTTCCGACCATTCTGACTCGTGCGGAGGCTGACGAGCAGGCGGCTCGTAAGGTTGAGGAAGCTGAGGCTGCTTCTTCCACGCCGTCTGAGTCGACTCCTTCTGAGCGTGCTCTGGATGAGCAGGCTGACCTGGATGAGGCGTACGAGCAGTGGGACAGCACCCACACCGTGAGCGGTGAGCCTGCTCGTCGCGCTTCGGCACCGGTTGCCGGTTCTGTCGCTGCGTCCCTGTTGGGCGCTACTTCGGCTCTGTCTTCTGCTTTCAGCACCGGCGTGGATCAGGAGCGTTCGCGCGGCTACCGTGACAACACTCCGAAGCCAGTTCGTGCGGATGAGCCGCAGACCCACCCGGTTCCTGCTGATACTGCTCGCGCGCTGGTCTTTGGCGCGTCGAAGATTGAGACTGCCGCTAAGGATGAGGCTAAGTCGGCAGAAGCTAAGACTGAGGCTACCAAGACTGATGCTGAGGTAAAGACTGAGCAGAAGGATGCCCCGGAGGATCACCTCTAAACCTCTGCGAGTTATAAAGCTCGGAGCATAAAAACGTATAGGGAACCCCCGATATATCGTTCAGATATATCGGGGGTTCCCTTTCGTTATGAGTCCTACAGGTTATGCGCTCCTGGGCTGCGTGCCTCAGGTTGTGCGCTGCTAGGGGCGCACGTACGCTACCTAGTTCTTGTCGAAGCGGCGGTCCTTCTTCTTACCCAGCGCGGTGTGGGCGTTGCGCAGTACTTCACGCACGCGAGGGGTGGGCAGAAGGTTGTTTTCGCGTGCCCAGGAGTCGTCGATGCCCTGGCCGAACCACATGACCTCGACCTTACGCACGGAGCCTGCGAACTTGTCATTCATCAGCTCGGAGACGGTGTAGCCCGCCTTGACGGCTGCGCGGCAGAGCCACTCGGGCAGGCGGCGCGGGTGGCGGCGACCAGCATCCACGGACGCGGAGGCAACGGTTGCGCCTTCCCAGGGCTGCAGCACGATGGTGGGTAGCTCGCCGGGGAAGGTGCCGAGCATGACCACGAATTCTGCGAGGGCGTGCACGCTGGAAACCGGGGACTTGCCGGTGCCAGCACCGGCAACGGAGGCAAAGGGGGAGGAGGCCATCTTGGCGAAGAGCTCGGTGGTGCGTCGGCCGCGGCCCTGCACGCTGGTTGCGCGCAGGATGCACAGTTCGGGTGCGCAGTCGGGGTGCCCTTCGAGGAAGTAGTCCTGCAGGTCGAGCAGCGCTTCTTCGCCGAGTGCCTTGGAGAAGGAGTAGGCGCTGAACGGGTTGGTCTCTTCGGAAGCATCTAGCACGAGGCGCGGGCCCTGCACAGCTGCGGAGGAGAGGTGGATGACGCGGCGCACGCCGGTGCGCTGCGCGGCGATGGCAATCACGGCGGGAAGCAGGGCGTTTGCGCCGACGAGCGGAGGTAGATCCTGCATATTGGGCGCTGCGAGGCCCGCAGCGTTGACGACGACCTGCGCGCCTGCGAAGGCTTCTGCGAGGGAGTCGATGATGCCTTCAAGCTGGTCTGCTTCGTCGATGATGCTGTCTACGTCGAGGGCTCGGGTTGCGAGTCGAGGTGCCTCAATGGGGTCGACGCTGATACCTTCTGCGTTTAGACGCGCGACGATGGAGGAACCAACGAAGCCGCTGGCGCCAATGACTTTCCACTTGGATTCGGACATCTCTTTTACCTCTCACGAGCCCGCGTACGTTGCGGGGAAAAATGGGGTCATTTCAACTTTCCCATATTTGAACAGTTTATGGGGAATTTGTGGGTTTTTATTCGGTCTCTGGTCGTTTTTTCGCACGGGGTGCACAGCGCAAACACAGGCTGTGAAGCTGGTAGCTTGATGGATACCCAAAACTGGGTGTGCGGGTGCGTCCGCTATGCGGATAAATCAACTGAATTCGGTTGTTTATTTGTCATAAAGTGCGTCTTTTGAGGTGATGGTTCACTCTCTAGTGGAGACCGCAGGTAGAATATTTTCTTTGAGTGATATATCCACACGGTTGAATACCGCGGGCGCGAGAAACACCATAAGCGCCCAGCTCGGTATGGGTATATCGCGTACCGGCTGATTCAGGCGCATCGCGCCACGGAGGGAGAACTTATGGCAGAAAAGTACAGCGACGTGACCGCTTTTGCCCAGCCTTCTTCCGATCAGTCTTCTTCTCGCGATTCTTTGAACGAGTATCCCCGCACGGTCGCCGTGGTGGTGACTTATAACCGTGAGGACCTGCTGCCGAAGACCCTCGCTGGTATCGCTTCTGGTGAGCGTGTGCCTGCGGCGGTGGTGATCGTTGATAACGCCTCCACGGACGGTACTGCCGAGTATTTGCGCGCCCTGGACTATGAGCTGCCGGTGGATTGCATCCGCCTGGAGAGCAATATGGGAGGCGCTGGCGGTTTCGCGGTGGGTATTGACCGAGCCCTGGAACGCCATAACCCGGATCTGGTGTGGGTTATGGATGATGACACCGAGCCGACCGAGAACACCCTGTCGGAGGCGGTTGCCGCCTGGCTGAACTATTCGCCGGTGCCTTCGCAGCGCCCCGCGGTGGTGGCCTCTCGTGTGGTGTGGACGAACGGCGAGGACCATCCGATGAACACTCCGCGCACGATGTTTGCGGCGGGGGAGCAGCGTCATAATCGTGCGCACGCGGTGGGTGCCCGTCCGATTCGTAGCGCCTCGTTCGTGTCGATTCTGATGGACGCGCAGGCTATTCGCCGTAATGGTGGTTTGCCGATTGCTGAGTTCTTCATTTGGAATGATGACTTCGAGTTTTCGACTCGTCTGATTCATCACCGTGACGGCATTGCGGTGCCTTCTTCTGTGGCTAAGCACCACACGAAGACTTTTGGTACGACGAACGCTGACCCGGGCCCGCGTTTCTATAACGATGTGCGCAATAAGCTGTGGGTCTTTACCCGTTCGCGTACCCTGAACCCGCTGGAGAAGCTGTTGTACGGTGGCTCGTCGGCGCGCCTGTGGATTTCTACTGTTCTGCGTACTGATGACCGCCGCACCTACCTGGGGTATTTCCTCAATGGTGTGCGTGATGGTTTGCGTGCGCCTCGCCCGAATGCTCAGGTGCTTGAGGGCATTTACCCGCTGACTTTCCCCGGCCGCTACGGCGTGCCGGCATCCGCTGAAAGCCCCGCTGATTCTGAGAAGGCGCGCGGTTGCGTGAGCTCCGTACCCGATTTTTCGGTGCTGATGAGCGTGTACGCGAAGGAGAACCCCTCCTATCTGGATCAGGCGTTGGAGTCGAATCTGCTGAACCAGACGGTGCGTCCTTCCGAGCTGGTTTTGGTGAAGGATGGTCCGCTGACCCCCGAGCTGGATGCCGTGGTGGACCGCTGGGTTCAACGCGCCGAGAATCTGGATTGCCCGCCGATTCAGGTGGTGGATCTGGCTCAGAATGTTGGTTTGGCGGAGGCGCTGAACGCCGGTCTGCAGGCGTGTTTGTATGAGCTGGTTGCTCGTGCTGATTCTGATGATCTGTCTGAGCCGACTCGTTTTGCGCGTCTGATTCCTGCCCTGGTGCAGGGCGGCTACACGGTGCTGGGCTCTGCCATGCTTGAGGTGAATGAGAGCAATACTTCGGTGGAGTCGACCCGCGAGGCGATTGTTGATTCTGCGCGTCTGCTCAGCGCGATGGATTCGCGTAACCCGATTTATCACCCGTCCGTGGCGTTCGTGAAGAGTGCCGTGCAGCAGCTGGGCGGTTACGAGTTCGTGCCCGGCGCTGAGGATTGGTGGCTGTGGATGCGTCTGCGCGATGCCGGCTATCGTCTGGGTAATATCCCTGAGGCTCTGGTGCGTTACCGCGTGGGTGCGGGCGCGTACACGAAGCGCGGGGGAGTGGACGCCTGGTTGCAGGATGTGGCGATTCAGCGTCGACTGTACACCGGTCACGGTATTTCTAAGCTTCAGTGGGCTCAGAATATGGCGGTGCGGAGTGTGTACCGTTTTGTTCCTGAGCAGGCGCGCCGTTCGGCGTTTCGTGCGTTGTCGTCTTTGACGGCTCGTGCTTCTTCTCGTTCTTCTGGTACCGCATCTGAAGGAGGCATGTAGTGGCTCAGTTGAAACCTCACGCTCATGTGGTGATGCAGAAGGCAGCTCAGCGCGGCACGATGGTGACGGAGGGTGACTCTGGCACGATGCTGGTGAACCGCCTGTATGAGCGTAAGCCGTGGTGGCTGATTGCGCAGGCGCTGATTGATTCGAGTGCCTGGGTTCTGGCGGTTTTGTTTGCGTACATGCTCCGCTATAGTGTGCTGCTCAGTAACGGTTCGGTGTTCGATATTATTCACCCGGCGTCGTTGACGATGACCGCTACGTTGGCTGTGGTTCTGCACCTGGTCATTGGTCTGGCGGGCGTGAAGATTTATAACGGCGTGTATTCGTACGGTTCGTTTGACGAGTCGTGGCGTGCCGGCGCGGCTGCTTTGAGCGCGGGTGCGGCGTTGACTGCTTTCTCCTTTGTGGATGAGCTGTTGGGTCTGCCGCATATTCCGCATAGTGTGCCTGCGATTGCGGCGGCATTTAGCCTGATTATGATGGCGGGCGCCCGCATGGCGAAGCGCGTCTACACTGAGCGCGGTGCTGTGCGTGAGTTGACCGGTGAGCCGGTGATTGTGTACGGTGCTGGCTTTATCGGCGGCATGGTCATGGATTCGATGCTGCACGATGAGGATGCGAAGCTTCGCCCGGTTGCGGTCTTCGATGATGACCAGCTGAAGGCTGGTACGAAGTTCCACGGCATTTCGGTGATTACGACTTACCGCGAGCTGGAGCAGGTGATTCGTGAGTCGGGTACCCGTAAGATTCTGGTGACGATTTCGGATATGCCGGAGGATTACTTCGAGTCCTTCTGCAACCGCATGCGTAAGCTTAAGGTTGAGGTTCAGCGTATCAGTAGCGCGAATGCTCGACTGATGGGCGAGCGTCTGATTACCGCGAGCGATAACGACCTGATGCGCGTGATTCGTGGCGAGATTAACTACGATATTGACCGCGATATTCTGCGTTCGTACCTGCACGGTAAGCGTGTACTGGTTACGGGTGCGGGCGGTTCGATTGGTTCTGAGCTGTGCCGTCAGATTAGCGAGTTTGAGCCGGAGACCCTCATGATGCTTGATCATGATGAGACTCTGCTGATGGAAACGAAGGTTTCGATTACTCACGAGTCGAGCCTGGACGATGACCGCATCATTCTGGCTGATATTCGTGAGGGCGATAACCTGCTGGAGATTTTCCGTGAGCGTCGCCCCGAGGTGGTGTTCCACGCTGCGGCGTTGAAGCATGTGTCGGCGCTGGAGGCGTACCCGCAGGAGGCGTGGAAGACGAACTCCCTGGGCACTTTGAACGTGCTGCGTGCCGCGGAGGCGGTGGGCGTGAAGACCTTCGTGAACGTGTCGACCGATAAGGCTGCGGATCCGAAGACTGCGCTGGGTCAGTCCAAGCGTGTGGCGGAGCGTCTGACTGCGTACTTTGGTGAGAAGACCGGCAACACCTACGTGTCGGTTCGTTTTGGCAACGTGTTTGGTTCGCGCGGTTCGATTAAGCCGCTCTTTACGAAGCAGATCCTCTCGGGTGGTCCGATTACCCTGACGGATAAGCGCGCGACCCGTTACTTCATGCTGATTACCGATGCCTGCTTGCTGGTGATGCTTGCCGGTGCGATTGGTCGCCCGGGTGAGGTCATGGTGCTGGATATGGGTCAGCCGGTCAAGATCCTGGACGTTGCGAAGGCGATGCGCCAGGCGTATGAGCGGTATGACGTGGAGATCAAGGAGATTGGTCTTCGCAAGGGTGAGAAGCTGGATGAGGCTCTCTTCGGCGGTACCGAGAAGCTGGTACCTAGTGAGGAGAACCGGTATATTTCCCGGTCGAGTGCTCCGGCGCTTGACCCTGATGAGCTCGATTATGAGCTGTGGATTCAGAACTATCGGGAGCACAGTGGCTATGAGCGTCATGGCCTGGAGCGTGCCCCTGATCCGCGTACTTTGGCGGATGCGCAGACGTTCTAATCTTTAGGGAATGACATCGGATGCTGCACTTGCGTGGCGGGTGCGGTATCCGGTGTTTTCTCTTTCTCGGGTGTAGAACATTTCAGGACGCAGAATATGCAGAACGTATGGAGAGAATCTGTAATGTTTAGTCCCGGGCTACTGAAGAGTTCTATAGAATACGAAGTAAACACACACACACTACGCACACATCGTCCCTTAGCTGCAATTCTGGAGCTTGCGTCCAGGGGAGCGGCGCCAATGCCTTGGAGCTGGTATGACCTCCTTTTCTGAGCTGTTGAGCATTTTTGCTCTTGCTTTTGTTTTGGGTGCCCTTTTGCCGTTTGCGGTGCGCCCGATTTTGCACCGCTACAACATGGTGGATGTTCCTAATGAGCGTTCTTCGCATACTGCTCCGACCTACCGCGGTATGGGTTTGGCGACTGCGGCTGCGACCTTTGTGGCGTTTGTGGCGGCTACCCTGTTCGGCTGGACGTACCGTTCTGCTGAGTCTTTGCAGCTGGCGGTGACGATTGCCGCGGCGATTCTGTGTGCTCTTGCCCTGGGCTGGCTTGAGGATATTCGCGGCGTGAGCATTGTGCGTCGTGCGGGCCTGCAGCTGGTGATTGGCGTACTGGTGAGCGTGAGCTTTGCGACGGTGCAGGGCACGAACATTCTGCTGCTGATTCTGGGCGCGATTTTTGTTGCCGGCTACATTAACGTGGCGAATTTTATGGACGGCATTAACGGTATTTCTGGTGCTCACGGTCTGGTGGCTGGTTTGGCGTATGCGCTGACCGGTTGGATGGTGAACCTTCCGTGGCTGGCTTTGGCTGGTGTGGCTGTTGCCGGTGCTTTTGCGGCGTTCCTGCCGTGGAATGTGCGCCCTGGTAAGAACGTGTTTTTGGGCGATGCGGGTTCTTATGTTTTGGGCGCGGCGCTGGGCACGTTGGCTGTGGGCGCGTGGTTTGCGGATGTTCCGTTCCTGTTGGCTTTTGCTCCGCTGATGACGTATCTGGCGGACGCGGGTACGACTCTGTTCCGTCGTTTTATGGCGGGGGAGCAGTGGTACAAGCCGCACCGTACTCACACTTATCAGCGTCTGACGGATGTTGGTTTCAGCCACCTTGGTTCGACCGCCGTGGTGACCGGTACGACCATTCTGGTGTGGGTGCTGCTGGCGTTTGCCTCTGATTTGTTTGCTTCGGGCGCCGTGCTGGCGGCTGTTGGTGTGGTTCTTGTGGCTCTTGCCGTGCTGGTGGTGTACCTGCGTATGCCGCAGCTCTTTGGCGGTGAGGCACCTACTTCTGCGATTGACCTGTCGAAGCGCTTTGCGGCGGATTCGAAGGGTTCGGCGCCGAAGGCGAAGTCGGCAACTGCAGAGCCTGCTACCGGCTCTTTGACCTCGGCGACTGGCGTTCCGGCGACTCCTGAGAACGTAGAGCCGACCTCGCTGCATCCGGAGCCGATCATGCCGGATTCCGTGAAAGACCGTGCAGATAGCTCTTCTGCTGCTCGCTCCTCTGTTCAGCCTTCTTCTCATCGCAACCGTGGGGAGAAACACTAATGGCTTCTGAGCAGCCTAAATCTCAGGCTCCTGCAGAGCCTCTCTGGAGGCGCGTGGTGGACGTTCTGTGGTATCCGCCGGCGGAGCGCAAGAAGCAGCAGAAACACCGCCGAGAGCGTGCTCAAGCAGGTTTGAAGGCCTCTTCTTTCGAGAGTCAAGAGCTTTCCTGGAAATTTTTGTTCTACAGGGTATCGGCTTACTCTCTGCTGGCTTGGTTGGGCGGTATGATGAGTGCGTACCTGTTTGCGGGCCCCGTGGGCGCGCTAGGAATAACATTGGGCTTTCTGATAATCTATATATGCTTCACTCTGGGCGTATTGGTTATGTTGGTTGCTCCCATTTTCGACTGGGGTGTACCCAAATCGCTGGTGGTGAGCTACCTCGTGAAGATTGCTCTGCTCGGTCTGGTATTGATGTTTGTGCCGTTCCCCGAGAATCTGAGGCACGGTTGGACTCTCGCAGGCGCATGTACCGGCGTGATTCTGTGGATTGTTATTGAAACAGTTAGCATCGCACGACTGAGAATTTTGTACTTCGACACCGACTCGGAAGACCATGGTCGGTAACACGATCGGTGTTTGAAAGGAAAAACGTTTGGCCGAAGAGAAGAAGTGGTGGGACGGAGATAAAAAGCTCCGCACCACCGGAGAATTGGTATCTGACGGAGGTCTCTCCGGTGCAGTCATGTCGATTCTCTATCTGATCATCGGTGTAGCAGTGTGGGGAGGCATCGGTTACCTCGGTGACCTGGTCTTCTCCACCACCTGGCTGGTGTGGGTTGGCGTCTTGATTGGCGCTATTGGAGGTTTGACCCTCGTCTTTACCCACATGACCAGGCAGAATAAAGACCGTTAGGTCATTGAACGCGGACCGCCAGGTCACACATTCATCCATGTAGTTAGCATGTCAGTCGTTTATAGGCAGACATGGGCTCTTGATAGCCACTAGTAGCAAGAAAGGACTTGCTTTGATCGAGAACGGGTTGATCCTCGCGGAAGCCTATGTGCCGCCGACCCCCGAAGACATGCATCTGCCACCCTTCTTCACCATTGGTGATTTCGCTTTCGGTAAGCAGAACGTACTGATTCTGCTGTCCGTGGTGATTATCGCGGTCTTCTTCCTCACCGCAGCACGTAAGCGCGCCATGGTTCCCGGCAAGACTCAGTTCATCGCTGAGTCCGGCTACATGTTTGCTCGTAACTCCCTCGGTAAGGAAACCCTGGGCGTACAGCACTACAAGCCGTTCGTGCCGATTCTGTTCGCCTCCTTCTTCTTCGTTCTGGTGAACAACCTCTACGGTTCGATTCCGTTTGTTCAGTTGCCCACCTTCTCGCACCCCGGTAGCGCCTACGCGCTGGCTGGCGTAGCGTACCTGACCTGGGTTGGCGTTGGTATCAAGCGCAAGGGCCTGGGCGGCTTCTTCAAGGACATCACCATGCCCTCGGGTCTGCCGGTGTGGATTTACCCCATCCTGATCCCGATCGAGTTCTTCTCGAACCTGCTGATTCGTCCCGCAACTCACGCGCTACGTCTCTTCGCGACCATGTTCGGTGGTCACCTGGCGCTGATGGTTGCATCCAGCATGGTGACCTACATGGTTGAGACCCTGGGTGGTATCGGCTACCTGGCTGCTATTGCTCCCGGTGCTCTGGGCCTGTTCCTGTACTTCCTGGAATTCATGATTCAGTGCATCCAGGCTTATGTGTTCGCTCTGCTGCTGGCTGTGTACCTGCAGGGCTCGGTTTCCGAGGGACACTAAACTCTCTAGTTTTTTAGGTTTTCGCGTTCGTCATTGGGCGTGAATAAAGCAACCCACACGTTCACTGTGCGGGCTATTAACTCAAATCAAACTCTGTTCGGTCCGGGTATGTTCCCGGTCGAACACTGTTGAAAGGAAAAATAATGGTTGGTTCCATCACTGCGGTTGGCTACGGTCTGGCAGCTATTGGCGGCGGCATCGGCGTGGGTCTGATCTTCGCGGCATACATGACCAGCGTTGCTCGTCAGCCCGAGTCCCAGAAGACCCTGCAGCCCATGCTGTTCCTGGGCTTCGCACTGGTCGAGGCGCTGGCAATTCTGGGCCTGGTTCTCGTCTTCATCAAGTAACCGGCTCTGCCACATCCTAAACGACCCATCCCATAGAACAGGATTCCCTCCATGATTTATCTGGCAAGCGAAGGGGGAGCGGAGGCAACTTCGAACCCCCTGATTCCCGACGTCGGGGAAATTGTCATTACCCTCATCGGATTCCTGATCCTCTACTACATCGTTGCTAAGTACGTTGTCCCGGCGTTCGAGAAGATCTACCAGGACCGTAAGGAAGCAATCGAAGGTGGCCTTGCCAAGGCCGAGAAGGCACAGGCAGAGGCTGCAGCGGCTCGCGATGAGTACACCCAGCAGCTCGAAAGCGCTCGACTGGAGGCTCAGAAGATTCGTGAAGAGGCACGCGCAGAGGGCGAGGCAATCATTGCCGATGCTCGCGAGCGTGCAACCGCTGAGGCTCAGCGCATTAGCGATAATGCAGCAAAGGCTATCGAGGCAGAGCGTGCGGCAGCAGCAGTGTCCCTCCGTTCCGAGGTTGGCACTCTTGCTACGACCCTTGCCGGCAAGATTGTGGGCGAAGCCCTCAACGATGATGAGCGATCGGCCCGTGTGGTAGATCGTTTTCTTGCTGACCTTGAAACCGAGAAGCAGAACGCAGGTGCGGCTCGGTAATGGCAGGAGTATCTACTGAATCACTGAGCAAGGTGGAAGAGGTGCTGGAAGCTCACGCTTCCCTGCAGCCCCTGAACCTGGCGAGCGAGCTTTTCGCTGTGGTTGATGTTCTCGACCACAACGGCACCCTGCGCCGTGCTGTCACCGATTCTTCGCGTGATGCAGCAGCACGTCAGGGTATCGCTAACACCGTCTTCGGCGGCAAGATCTCTTCGCAGGCTATGGCTGTGCTCACCAATGCGGTGGCTCAGCGCTGGTCTGATGATGCTGATCTGGCGAACGCCCTGGAACGTGCAGCAGTGCTCGCCGTGACCGCATCGGCTCAGTCTCGCGGTGGCGTGGATGCCCTGGACGAGGTGCTCAACGAACTACTCACCTTTGTGCGTACCGTTGATTCCAACGCTCAGGCGCAGGAAGCGCTGTCCGACCATCAGGCAAGCAAAGAAGCAAAGAAGAAGCTCGCCGTGGCGCTCGGTGGCCCCGCCACCACCGCCGAAGGTGTGCTTCTGCTCGAACGAGTTGGCTCCAACCCCCGCGGCCGTCACGCTGCACGGGTAGCCGATGAGTTCGCAGAAATCATCGTCACGCGACAGAACCGTTACATTGCGCGAGTAACTAGCGCGATTGCGCTGTCGCAGGCACAGCTTGAACGTCTCGGTCGCGCGCTCAACGCCGTGTACGGCCGTGAGCTGAAGCTCGACGTTTCGGTGGACCCCGCCGTTCTGGGCGGTCTGCGTGTTCAGGTGGGCGACGAGGTGATCGACGGTACCGTCGAGACCCGCATGTCCGACCTGACTCGTTCCATCGGCTAGCGGCTCAAGCTAGCGACGCTGAACCGTTCGTCGCAACGGTGATTTAGAAGATACCTCGGGTAGCGGGTGCGTGGCTGATGCCTCCTTCGCAGAAGCGGCGGCATTGCCCGCCCGTTCAACCCGAATTGCAAGTTTCGGTTGGTTCCGTTGACGGAACGCAACCACAATGAGAGAGCAGGGACACAAGATGGCCGAACTGACCATCAATGCCGAAGATGTCCGTAATGCGCTGAACGAGTTTGCAGCGTCTTACGAACCCGGCAATGCAGAACGTGTTGAGGTGGGTCGAGTTGTATCGGCCTCCGACGGTATCGCTCGTGTCGAGGGCCTTCCCTCGGTTATGGCGAATGAGCTGCTTCGTTTCGAAGACGGCACCCTCGGCCTCGCACAGAACCTGGATACCCGCAATATTGGTGTGATTGTCCTGGGTGACTTCACCGGTATTGAAGAGGGCCAGGTCGTACACCGCACCGGTGAGGTCCTCTCGGTGCCCGTTGGCGACGCGTACCTCGGTCGCGTTGTTGACCCCCTCGGTAACCCGATCGATGACCTGGGCCCCATTGAGTCCGAAGGTCGCCGTGCACTGGAGCTGCAGGCTCCCGGCGTGACCCAGCGTAAGTCGGTTCACGAGCCGTTGCAGACCGGTCTGAAGGCAATCGACTCGATGATTCCGATCGGTCGCGGTCAGCGTCAGCTGATCATTGGTGACCGCCAGACCGGTAAGACCGCTATCGCGATCGACACCATTCTGAACCAGAAGGACAACTGGGCTTCGGGTGACCCCAACAAGCAGGTTCGATGCATCTACGTGGCTGTTGGCCAGAAGGCATCCACCATTGCAGCTGTCCGCCACACCCTTGAGACTCGCGGCGCGCTGGAGTACACCACCATCGTGGCATCTCCCGCATCCGACGCAGCAGGCTTCAAGTACCTGGCACCCTACACCGGTTCGGCTATCGGCCAGCACTGGATGTACGGTGGCAAGCACGTCCTCATCATCTTCGACGACCTGTCGAAGCAGGCAGAAGCATACCGCGCTGTGTCCCTGCTGCTGCGCCGCCCGCCGGGACGTGAAGCATACCCCGGTGACGTCTTCTACCTGCACTCCCGCCTGCTGGAGCGTTGCGCTAAGCTCTCTGACGACCTGGGCGCAGGCTCGATGACCGGCTTCCCGATCATTGAGACCAAGGCAAACGACGTTTCCGCCTTCATTCCGACCAACGTCATCTCCATTACTGACGGCCAGATCTTCCTGCAGTCCGACCTGTTCAACGCTAACCAGCGTCCGGCAGTCGACGTCGGTATCTCCGTCTCCCGTGTTGGTGGTGCCGCACAGACCAAGGCTATGAAGAAGGTCTCCGGTACCCTGAAGCTGGAGCTGGCACAGTACCGTGCAATGGAAGCGTTCGCAATGTTCGCATCCGACCTGGACGACGCTACCAAGGCACAGCTGACCCGCGGTTCTCGCCTGACCGAGCTGCTGCGTCAGCCGCAGTACACCCCGTACGCAGTTGAAGAGCAGGTTGTCTCCATTTGGGCTGGTACCTCCGGTCACCTCGACGACATTGAGGTTTCCGACGTGCTGCGCTTCGAGGAAGGCTTCATCGAGTACCTGCGTCACAAGACCTCGGTACTGACCGATATCGCTTCCTCCGGCAAGCTTGAGGATGACACCGTTGCAGCTCTGAAGTCCGCAGTTACTGACTTCAAGCAGGGTTTCAAGTCTGAGGGCAGCAGCCACCTCGTCGACGCAGGTCACGAGGAGCACAAGGCAGCTCGCGATAGCGACATCACTCAGGAAACCATCGGTTAGCGATTAGTCCTCGCCTTCTCCCCGCCTCAGCTATGAGGCTGGGGCGGGGCAGAAAGCAAGGAGAAAGGAAGCTCTATGGGAGCCCAGATTAGGGTTTACCGACAGAAGATTGCTTCGACGTCGTCTATGAAGAAGATCTTCAAGGCGATGGAGATGATCGCGACCTCCCGCATTAACAAGGCTCGTAACGCTGCTCAGGCAGCCGGCCCTTACGCGAACGCTCTGACCCGCGTGGTGACTGCGGTTGCGACTCAGCACGGTATTAAGCACCCGCTGATTCACAAGCCGCACGAGTTCGGAACCTACGAACACCGTCGCTCCGCAATCCTGGTTGTTACCAGTGACCGCGGTCTGGCAGGTTCGTACTCCTCCGCTATCCTGCGTCGTACCGAATCTCTGATTGAGAGGCTGCGCTCTAACGGCCAGGAGGTACAGCTGTACCTGGTTGGCCGTAAGGCAAAGGCTTACTTCGAGTTCCGTGAGCGCCCCTACGCCCGTGCGTGGGAGGGGCACACCGATGCACCTCGTGTTGAAACTGCCGTCGAAATTCGTGACGCGCTGCTCGAAGCCTACGACCTGCCCTTCGAAGAGGGCGGCGTGGACGAACTGCACATCGTATACACCGAGTTCAAGTCGATGGTTGTTCAGGAACCCAAGATCCTGCGCCTGCTGCCCATCCACGTGGGTGACGCAAAGGCTATGGGCGAGGAAATCGTTCCCGACCAGGAACTGACCAAGGCTGAGTACGAGCAGGCGGCATCCTTCGAGTTCGAGCCCTCCGCCGAGGAAGTGCTCAACGCGCTGTTGCCGCGCTACATTGCATCGCGTATCTTCTCCTGCCTCCTGCAGGCAGCAGCAAGTGAGCTGGCATCCCGCCAGCGCGCGATGAAGACCGCAGGTGACAACGCTGAGACGCTGATTACCAAGTACACCCGTTTGATGAACAACGCACGTCAGGCGGAAATTACTCAGGAGCTCTCCGAAATCGTGGGCGGCGCAGACGCCCTCGGCTCCTAGTACTTGTACGCCAACGAAGCCATCAACTGTCCAAACTTTCTAAGTAAGTGAGAAATATGACTGCCACCTACAACGAATCGGTCTCCGCACCGACTCAGGGCGCAACGGGTCGTATTGCCCGCGTCATCGGCCCCGTGGTCGACGTCGAGTTCCCCGCCGGTCAGGTCCCCGAGATTTACAACGCTCTGACCACCGAGCTGACCCTCGACGGTCGCACCCGCACCATCACCTTCGAGACCGCACAGCACCTGGGCGACTCGATCGTTCGCGCTATCTCCCTGCAGCAGACTGACGGCCTGGTCCGCGGTCAGGCTGTAGTCGACACCGGCGCACCGATCTCCGTCCCCGTTGGTGACGGCGTGAAGGGCCACATCTTCAACGTTCTCGGTGACGCACTCGACGTGCCGAACTCCGAGATCAAGGCTGACACCTACTGGCCGATCCACCGTGCCGCTCCCGGCTTCGCAGAGCTGGAAGGCTCCACCGAAATGCTGGAGACTGGTATTAAGTCCATCGACCTTCTGACCCCCTACATCAAGGGCGGTAAGATTGGTCTGTTCGGTGGTGCAGGCGTGGGTAAGACCGTGCTGATCCAGGAAATGATTACCCGTGTGGCTCGTAACTTCGGTGGTACCTCCGTGTTCACCGGTGTTGGCGAGCGTACCCGTGAGGGTAACGACCTGTGGGTCGAAATGGAAGAAGCAGGCGTTCTGAAGGACACCGCTCTTGTGTTCGGCCAGATGGATGAGCCCCCGGGAACCCGTCTGCGCGTGGCACTGACCGGTCTGACCATGGCGGAGTACTTCCGCGATGTTCAGAACCAGGACGTGCTGCTGTTCATCGACAACATCTTCCGTTTCACTCAGGCAGGTTCTGAGGTTTCCACCCTGCTGGGCCGCATGCCCTCCGCAGTGGGTTACCAGCCGAACCTGGCGGACGAAATGGGTCTGCTGCAGGAGCGTATTACCTCCACCCGCGGTCACTCCATCACCTCCATGCAGGCAATTTACGTGCCTGCGGATGACTACACCGACCCGGCGCCGGCAACCACCTTCGCGCACCTGGATGCGACCACCGAGCTCTCTCGTGAAATCGCATCGCGCGGTCTGTACCCGGCAATTGACCCGCTGTCCTCCACCTCCCGAATTCTGGACGCACAGTACATCGGTCAGGAGCACTACGACACCGCAATTCGTGTGAAGGCTATTCTGCAGGAAAACAAGGAACTGCAGGACATCATCGCGATTCTGGGTGTGGACGAGCTCTCCGAGGAGCAGAAGATCGTCGTGGCACGTGCACGTCGTATCGAGCAGTTCCTCTCCCAGAACACCTACACTGCAAAGCAGTTCACCGGTGTCGAGGGTTCGACCGTTCCGCTGAAGGACACCATCGAGTCCTTCCAGATGATCTGCAACGGCGATGTCGACCACATCCCCGAGCAGGCGTTCTACAACATTGGTGGTATGGACGACGTTATGCGCCGCTACGAGGAAATCAAGGCACAGACTGGAGCTAAGTAATCATGGCTCTGAAAGTTGAAGTTGTTTCCCGCGAACGCGTCGTGTGGACTGGCGAAGCGAAGTACGTTCGTGCACGCTCCGTCAGCGGTGACCTCGGCATCCTGCCGGGCATGATCCCCACCTGCACGCTGCTGGCACAGGACGGCGAGCTGCTCATTGAACCCGTTGATGGTGAGCCCATTAAGACCATCCTCAACGCAGGTTTCTTGACCGTCTCGAACGATCACGTGACCATCGTTGCAAAGCACGCACAGATCTAAAGCTGGTTCCCCTCAGCGGGAATTAGCCACTGTGTACACCTCGCCGGTGTTCCACCCTGAAAGGGGAGGGGCACCGGCGATTGGTGTATCCGGGGGTAGATTGTTTACGCAGAACGAGAGTGTGCACAGAAAGAACGCGTGCGCCGAAAGAGCGCGGGCAGAAAGATGATGGGCTGAAAAGGGGCGCCTCCCATGGTCGGGAGGCGCCCCTCAAGCTATGTGCAGCTGCTTAGCCTAGAGCCGTTTAGAACAGACGGTCAGCTAGAACAGACGGTCAGCGGAGTCGTCCACGCCGCGCATCGCATCGTAGTCCAGGCTCACGCAGCGGATACCGCGGTCCTCAGCCAGGGTACGTGCCTGCGGCTTAATCGTCTGTGCCGCAAATACGCCGCGCACCGGTGCCAGCAGCGGGTCACGGTTGAGCAACTCCAGGTAACGGGTCAGCTGCTCCACACCGTCAATATCGCCCACACGCTTGAGCTCAACCGCCACGGAGACGCCGTGCGCATCCTTCGCCATGATGTCTACCGGACCGATAGCGGTCGGGTACTCGCGGCGCACCAGCGAATAGCCCTCACCGAGAGTGTGGATCTGCTCTGCGAGCAGACGCTGCAGATCAGCCTCCACACCGTCCTTGATGAGGCCGGGATCAACACCCAGGTCGGTGGCGTGCTCGTGCTCAATCTTGTAGATGCGAATCATGAGGCGGTCATCGCTCTTAGCTGCCTGAACGGTCCACAGCTGCTGAACATCGGACTCTAGGTCCTCACGGATGCTCTGCGGAACGTCCTCACGCTCAGCCACCAGCAGGGAGCAGGGAGGGCTCATCCAGTTCAGAGGCTTGTAGGAACCGCCGTCGGAGTGAATGAGGACGGAGCCGTCATTCTTGACCATCAGCAGGCGGGTAGCGCGGGGCAGGTGGGCGCGGAGGCGGCCCTCATAATCTACGGAGCATTCAGCAATGACAATACGCATCCGTCCACTCTAGCAGGTACGAGTGTTTGGCTCTAGCAGGTGAGGGTATGAGATAGGGAACCTGAGCTTGGTACAGGTCGCGGACGGGGCACAGCAGGGAAGTACGGCACAGAGCGGGGGAGTACCGCCTCAACATGAGTACCACGCCAGTATGTGGAAGAGCGTAGAGCGAACAGCGGCAGGACCGATAGGTAGAGATAGCTGAGCGGCGCGGTAGAATAGGGCTCATGGCACGTAAGAATCATCCCGGCAGGCGAGCATCCGGCACCACCAGCGATAAGTGGCACCGTCAAGCACCCGCAGGGCGTGATATCAGCAGGATCCTCGACCCTGCGCCCCGATTGGAACGTGACCGATACGGTGACTGGCTGGTGCAATACATTCCCGCCGTCAACGCCCAAAAAACCTACACCTGCCCCGAATGCTACCGCCCGATTCCGCCCAGAACAGCGCACCTGGTGGTGTGGCAAGAAAGCCACACGATGGGCCGTAGCCGCGCCATTGACGAGCGCAGGCACTGGCATCAGCATTGCTGGCGCACCCGCCGCAAATAGGCTGAACACTGCACTTGAGGTGCAGCCTAAGACTACATTCTTGACCAAAACCACATTCTCGAATCCATTTCTTGAAGGAACGCAATGAGCAACACCGCCGATATCACCCGCGAGCAGGAATTCGATCCCGCCCGCTACGTCTTCAGCACCGCCGCTGAGCCCACCCCCATTAAGGCACGTACTGTGCTTCCGGCACGCCGCGAGAACTTCACCGTCACCACCGCGGACGGCAAGCGCCTCGTCGGTGAACTCGCCCTGCCCGAAGGCGAAGTCAAGGCAACCCTGGTGACCTTCCACCCGCTGCCCACCCACGGCGGCTACATGGACTCGCACGTGTACAAGAAGGCTTCCTTCCGCCTGCCGGCGCTGTCGAACATCGCGGTGCTGCGTTTCAACACTCGCGGCACCTCCTCGATTCGCGGCACCAGCGAAGGTGTCTTTGACGGCGGCTTTGCCGAGAAGAAGGACTTTGACGCAATCCTGAAGTTTGTACGCGAGCGTGCCCTGCCGAACCCCTGGCTGGTCGGCTGGTCCTTCGGCACCGAGCTGGTGCTCAAGTACGCGCCCGAATACGCGAACGAGTTCACCGGCGCCATTCTGCTCTCCCCGCCGTTGCACCGCGTGCACCCGGCTGAGCTGGACGAGTGGAACAAGATCTCGAACCCGCTGTACGCGCTGGTGCCCGAGCATGACGACTACCTGCAGCCTCCGGCAGCGCGTGAGCGTTTCGCGGCTGTACCGCGTACTCGGGTAATTCCCTTCGAGGGTTGCAAGCACCTGTGGGTGGGCGAGAAGTCCGTGCAGCAGGTCCTGAACACTATTGTCAGCATCGTAACCGGTGTGCCCACTGAACTGCCCACCGAGTACAACGGCCCGGTGGCAGAAGAAATTACTGAGCTCTAAAGGTTTGGCATAAAAACACAGCGTAAAAACACTGCATAAAAATATCAAGGCGGCGGCTTTGGATAGAACA
>NZ_KV821880.1:0-42923 GCF_001815755.1 Rothia sp. HMSC061C12 | reverse complement strand
TTTGGATAGAACATCCAAAGCCGCCGCCTTATGTCTTAAACGCCTGCTCGGTGGAAGAGCCGTGAGCGCGTAGAGAACCTAGAGGGGACTCTACAGCTGGGAGGCGACTACAACTGGGCGGTGACTATAGTTGGTCCTGGCGAGGAATGAACACCTCACGCACCAGAATCAGCATGGAAGCCGCCACCGGAATAGCAATCAGCGCGCCCAGCACGCCCCATAGCGCGCCACCGGCAGCCACCGAAATAATCGCAACACCGGCAGGGACCGACACAGCGCGAGCCATAATACGCGGAGAAATCAGGTACGCCTCCACCTGCAAGTACAGGAAGTACGCCACCGCAAACCACAGCGCCAGACTCCAACCCTGAGTCAGCAGAATCAGCGAGGTCAAAATCAGCGCAATCACGCCACCAACCAGCGGAATGAACGCCAGAATCATAACGACCAAAGCCATCAACTGCGGGAAGCTAAAGCCCAAGAACAACATTATGAAGAATGCGAAGAGGGCGTTCAGAATGGCTACCATCGCCTGGCCCATCACGTAGTTACCCACCGACTCAGTAATCTTGTCGGTAATGTACTTGACACGCACACGCTTAGACGCCGGCGCCAAACGCACACCCCACGCCTTAATCGTGTCCATCGACGTGAGGAAGTACAGGGACAGGAACAGCACAATAATCACGCCGGTCACGCTCTGCGCCAGGGTAGAACCCGCAGAAACCAGGCTCGACATGAAGCTATTGACCTGCGAAGAGGAGAACGTCGACTCCAAGAACTTAGGGACGTTCTCATTCACCCAGGTGCTGATGCTAAAACGCTGATCAAGCTCGTGGTACCAATCAGAATCAATCGTGTTCTGATAAATACCCGGCGCGTACTGCACAAACTTAGACGCCTGCTCGCTAATGACCGGGCCAATCGTCATCACCAGACCGGTCACAGCGCCAGCAAAACCAGCAAGCACAGCAATCACGCCGATACCGCGCTTAATGCCCCAAGACTCCAGGCGGCGCACAATCGGGTCCAGACCCAGAGCAATGAAAATAGCACCGGTCACCCAACCCACCAGGGCACCCACATTATTGAAAATGTAGTAGGCGAAGAGCGCCAGACCCACGCCCACGGTCATGAGGAAACCAAAAGCGACCGGGTTATGCATCATCGAGGTCTTGCCGTTGCCGACCACCTTCGGTGCGGGAGGCGCATCCTCAGAAGCGGCGGGAACCACCGGAATGGTATCCGTAGGAGGCATAGAAGCGCGGCGGCGGTTGGAACGCACCTGGCTAATGCTTTCGGTCAGCTCGCTGAAGGTCTCCGTTAGCTGATCGGTGAGGGATTCCTTCTTGCGCGTCTCGGGGGACGATGTCGTCTCTGCGGGAGCTTCTGAGGCTTTCTTCTCGCTCATGCTCTTCCTTTCCGAATCATTCCGGGTATTTTTTCTCTACTGTGCCATTCTACCGGCTGGTTTACTTTGTTACGGCGTCCACGGTGAATCCCAAGGACAGGGGAGTGCATGTGGGAGAGATATTTGCGGGACGGATCGGGCAATAGCCCAAACGCTATCCCCGGCATGAGCTCAGAGCGTAGGCGACAGAGAACGGGCGCTCGCAACGGTGCGTTGTGGGGATAATAGAGGAAGGAACGCGTGAAGGATTTAGCCCGCACGCAACAATAGGTACAGAACGTAAAGGAGCCCAGGATGAGCATTATTTTTGATCCGGCAGACCGCGGCGCATCCCAGAACGCGGCACAGGGTCATGTCGCGCAGGGTGGTGCAGCGCAGAACGGGGCAGCGCAGGAGATTCCCGCCTCCGTACGCAACGCCATGGAACTAAACCCCAACGCGGCACAGTCTGCTGGCGAACAGGGCGGCGAGCAGACCCCCTCCGCTCCCACCTGGCGCTACGAGGTCAACACCCCCGAAGAGTTCCAGAAGTTCGTTCAGCTCTCCAGCCAGGGTGCCGTAATTTTTGCGCTCTACGCGCCGCACTCGCCCTCCTCCCTGCAGATGCTCGAAGGCGTGCAGAAGCTTGTTGATTCCGCCGCAGGTAGCATGATTTGCGCTGCCGTGGACGTCACCAAGCTCCCCGAAGCTGCCCAGGCATTCGGCGTGAGCGGCGTGCCCGCGGGCGTTGCCGTTCTGGCGGGCCGCCCGGCACCGATTTACACCGGCCCGGTCAGCGCAGAAGACCTCGGCGATGTGCTCTCCCAGGTTCTGCAACTCGCGGCACAGTACCAGCTGCCCGGCGGCTTCGACCCGGTCGTTCCCGAAGATGAAAAGCCCCTGCCGCCCCTGCACGCAGAAGCTGTCGCCGCCCTCGACCGCGGCGACCTGGAGGGCGCCCGCGCCGCATACCGCAAGGCAATTGCCGAGAACCCCGGTGATAAGGAAGCGAAGCTCGGCCTGGAACAGGTTGAACTGCTCGCCCGTGTGAAGGATCTGGACATGGCAACCGAACGTGCGGCGGCCGCGGCAGATCCCATGAACATTGACGCCGCGTTCAACGTAGCCGACCTGGACCTGGTCGGTGGCCACGTGGAGGACGCGTACAACCGTCTACTGCGCCTGTTCAGCGCTGTTGGTCCTGACGATAAGGCGCGTGTGCGCGAGCGTCTCGTGCAGCTCTTCGATGTGGTGGGTGCATCTGACCCGCGCACCGTCAAGGCGCGTGCGGCACTGACTATGGCGCTGTTCTAAAAGGCGCTGTCGCCTGGGAAACGTCATGAGCCGGTCTAGCGAGCTCTGGCTAATCTAGGCGGCTGAAACTTTGAATACGGACGGGCTATCGTCTACCCCTGCACTCGGGCTGCGGGGGAGGCTGTAGCCCGTTCTGCGTTCGCGGGTTTGAGCGGTTTTAAGGGTGGGGAGAGCAGGCGACTCAACCTGTCTGATAGCGCGGTTGGATGGCATCTATAGCACCCCGAAATGTCCATATTATGCATTGTGAGTACTTAATAATGCAGGTTTCATCACCAAACCTGCTAGACCTCATGGGGGGGTGGTAGGGTGAAAATATGAACACTAGTCACTTTCCCCAGGACCCGAACCTGCAAGAACCAGGTTCACCGCAGAACCCGGTACAAGAGACCAACCCGGTACTAGAGACCACAGTAGAGGCAACCCCCGCCGCGGCAGTACCTCAAGCTATAGTCCCCGAATTTGCAGCGCCGGAAGCTACAAACCTCGAGCCTGTAGCGCCGGAAGCTGTAGTTCCCGCATCGGTAGCACCGCAGCTACCCGTCACCCCGCAGACTATACCTGCAGCTGGCGCTCGCCCCGCCATCGAAATCCGCGGCCTCACCAAGGCATTCGGTCAGAAGGTCGCCGTCGACCGCATCAACCTGGATATCCCCTCTGGATCCTTCTACGGGCTGGTCGGCCGCAACGGCGCCGGTAAAACCACCACCATCTCCATGGTCACCGGCATGCTCATGCCCAGCGAAGGCACCGCATACGTGCGAGGCATCGACATGTGGGCCGAACCGCTCAAGGCTAAGGCGCACCTGGGCGTGCTACCCGACGGTGTGCATCTCTTCGACAAGCTCACCGGCGAGCAGCTCATCACCTACTCCGGCTACCTGCACGGAATCGATAAGGAAACTGTCGCATCCCGCGTCAAGGACCTGCTCACCGCAATGGACCTGACCGACGCTGCGGGTCGTGCCGTCGCCGACTACTCCGCCGGTATGACCAAGAAGATTGCGCTCGCCGCCGCTCTCGTTCACGCGCCCTCCGTGCTGATCCTGGACGAGCCCTTTGAGGCGGTCGACCCGGTTTCCGCCGCTAATATTCAGGACATTCTGCGTGGCTTCGTTGCCTCCGGCGGAACTGTCATTATCTCCTCGCACGTGATGGACCTTGTCCAGCGCCTGTGCGACCACGTAGCCGTCATGGACTCCGGCCGTATTCTCGCCGCCGGAACGGTCGATGAAGTACGCGCCGGCATGAGCCTTGAAGAACGATTCGTGCAGCTGGTCGGCGGCCGCACCTCCTCGGAAGGATTGTCATGGTTGGGCACCTCGTCTCACTAAAGTGGCAGTATGTGCTCGCCTCCTTCCGCCGCAGCATCTGGGCGCTCATCGGCCTAATTTTTGCGGCGCTTTATGCGGGCGGCATGCTCTTCGGCCTCGGCTCCGCATACTTTATCGCTAACTCGGAGGTACCCGAATACGGTCAGCTCGGAACCCTCCTGGTAGGCGCGGTTATTGCGCTCGCCTGGGCTATTGTCCCCATTTTCTTTAGCGGACTGGACGGCACCCTGGACGAGAGCCGATTCGTGCTCTTCCCCATCAAGCCCTCCACCCTGCAGAAGGGCCAGTTCCTCGGCGGGTTCGTGGGTATCCCCGGCATTGCCAGCATCATTGCCGTGCTGCTGGGTGCGATCGCGTTTATATCGCAACCGCTCGCGCTGGTCGTGTACCTCATCTGCTGCGTGCTCGGCCTTGCGAACCTCATGGTGTGGGCTCGTCTCGCCAACCGCCTGGGCATGGCGTTGAATGATAACCCGCGCATCGCCAACACCCTGATGATCGTTGCCATGCTACTGATGATGAGCGCCGGCTTTATCTTCGGTGGAACGATAACCTACCTGACCAAGCACTGGGAAGAGGTGCTGCCCTACCTGCCGTGGCTCAGCGTGACGCCCTTCGGGTCGGCATTTGCGGTGCCCTACTTTATGGCGACCGGCAATATGGGTACCGCCCTTGGTTGCCTGGCTCTGACCCTCGTCTACCTGGCTGGCGGATGGTGGCTGTGGGGTAAGAACCTGGCACGCTCCATGGCGAATGTGGGCGGTAGCGCGCACCACGCCAGCGCTGCCGAAGTCGCCGCAGGTGATTTGGGTCTGTTGGCACGGTTCCCGGCAACCCCGCGTGGCGCCGTGGCGGCACGAACCCTGCACTCATTTCTGAAAGACAACCGTCTGCAGCTGCTGACCGCAAGCACCGCCATGCTTTACCTGATACTGACGGTGGCTATGCCCCTGTTCCTGAGCTCTGTAGGCTCCTTCGAAAGTCGGGCCAGTTTTAACGGCGTCAACGCGGCTGAAGCTAACCAGATCATCAATAGCGGCGTGATGCAGCTCTTCGGATTCTGGATGTACTTCTGCACCGTCTTCACCGGCTACTACATGTGCTATCTCGTCTCCTACGACAACACCGCATTCAGCCTGCACGTGCTCTCCCCGCTACGCGGTATTGACGATCGTCTCGGCCGTCTTTGGGGTTACAGCATCCTGATGGTTCCGATCGTGGTGGTGATGGTGTTCGTCGCCTCAGCGGCAAATGGACACCTGGAGCTTTTCCCCATCGTGCTGATGCACCAGCTGGGCGTGCTCGCCGCAGCGGCTGGTATGGGCAGCGTGATGGACACCTTCATTAGCCCGCCCGTGGCGCCTCCGGGTGCTAACCCGTTCAAGAACCCGAAGAACAATGAGGGCTTCGCTAATCAGTTGCTGCTCATGCTCACCGTAATTCTGGTGATGCTCAGCGCGCTACCCGGCGGTATCTCGGTTGTTGTGTACATTTTCGTGACCCAAGATCTACTAACCCTCGTCTTCGGTGGCTTGATTCAGCTCCTGATTGGTGCCGCACTGCTCGTGGGTGGCGTGGCGTGGGGCGGTCACCGCTACGACAAGGTCAGCTCCAAGATGCTGGAACGCGTGGCACGTTTCCAAGCGAACTAACAAGAGTCGAAGCTCCAGCACATCAGGAATAAACGAGAGGGGTTCCGTGTTAGGTACTAAGTCTGGCGCGGAACCCCTTTTCTGTGCCGCACGAATTTCTAGCCCTGAACTTTCTAGCCCCGAACTTCTAGCGGAAAGAAGCTCACCGCAATACCTAAGAGTCTATGGTTGAGCTGTGGTCTGCCTCCATATTGACCGCCCGGGGGCTCAGCACCTCCCAACTGCTACTAAAATAGAGAAGGCGCCAATCACCCAACCGTGCAGCGGCACCCCTCACCCTATGTATCCCACCTCATCATCAAGGAGAAACATGAGCTCGATCGAAGGCATCGAAGACCCCTTTGGCCCAGGAACCGCAGGCGGCACCGCACTGCTCGAACGCGAAGAAACCCAGCTTTCTGAGCCCGGCGACCACGAGCGCTTCTCCCACTACGTACGCAAGGAAAAGATCCTCGAATCGGCGCTGACCGGTGAACCCGTGCGCGCCCTCTGCGGCAAAATGTGGGTACCCGGCCGCGACCCGCAGAAGTTCCCCGTCTGCCCCCAGTGCAAGGAAATCTACGAAGGCCTCGCACCCGGCAACGACGGCGACAACGGCTCCGGCGAATAATACGCGCCAGGCGACACGCCTCAGACAACACAACCTGGGCGATACGCCTGAATAAATACGAATAAATAACACGCCGCAGCAGCAAGACTCAACGGCCCAACACCGCTCATGAGACTTTGCTGACGAGCACCAAATTCTTGCACCACAGCCCGGCCCAACCCGCGGATGTGGTGCTAGAATTTAACCTCGCTGTGCCCGGACCGCCAGAGCGCTAAGAACACCAGAGCAATGGGAACGCCAGAGTGCCCACCACCTCCACACGGGGGAGGAACACCCTGCGCTGAGTTGGCGGGAGGAATCAGCAGAGGCAGAAGAGGAAGAAGGAGAGAATGAGCGCACCCGCAGAGGAACCCACCCTATTCGACAGTATGGTGAAGCCGAAGCTCTCCCCGGCATACCCCGACCGCGCCCCCTGGGGCACCTCGGTGCACCTGCGCGCCTGGCAGGCAGAAGCCATGCAGAAGTACTTCGAAACCAACCCCCGCGACTTCATGGCTGTGGCAACCCCCGGCGCGGGTAAAACTACCTTCGCGCTCACCCTCGCCAAGGAACTGTTCAACCGCGGCACGGTCCGCCAGCTCATCGTTGTGGCGCCGACTGACCACCTGAAAAAGCAGTGGGCAGACGCCGCCGCGAAGGTCGGTATTCCCATTGACCCGAACTTCAAGAACGCGGATGTGACCATCAGCCGCCACTACAAGGGCGTGGCGCTGACCTACGCGCAGGTGGCGAATAAGCCGCAGCTGCACGCCCGCAACACCGAGGAAACGAAAACCCTCGTGATTTTTGACGAGATTCACCACGCCGGTGATTCCCTTTCCTGGGGTGACGGCCTGCGTGAAGCGTTCGACGACGCGACTCGCCGCGTGGCGCTGACCGGTACCCCGTTCCGTTCGGACACCTCCCCGATTCCATTCGTCACCTACGAGGTCGACAATGACGGTATCCGCCGCTCCAAGGCAGACTACTCCTACGGTTACGGCCCCGCGCTGAAGGACCACGTGGTGCGCCCGGTCATCTTCATGGCGTACTCGGGCCAGATGCGTTGGCGCACTTCCGCAGGTGAGGAAATGGCGGCAAACCTCGGCGAAGGCTTCACCAAGGACATCACCTCCCAGGCGTGGCGAACCGCCCTCGACCCCAACGGCGAATGGATCCCGACCGTGCTCGCGGCAGCCGATAAGCGCCTGACCGAGGTGCGCCGCACCGTGCCCGACGCCGGTGCGCTCGTCATCGCTACCGACCATGCGGACGCCAAAGCCTACGCAGAGCAGCTTCAGAAAATCACCGGCGAATACCCCGTCGTGATCCTCTCTGACGACCGTGAAGCCTCCGCGAAAATCGACGAATTCCGTGAAGGCATGCAGCGCTGGATGGTCGCCGTGCGCATGGTGTCCGAAGGCGTGGACGTGCCCCGCCTCGCCGTGGGCGTGTACGCCACCAGCACCAGCACCCCGCTATTCTTCGCCCAGGCGATTGGCCGTTTCGTGCGTGCCCGCAAGCGCGGCGAAACCGCCTCCGTGTTCCTGCCGTCGGTGCCGCAGCTGATGATGCTCGCCAACGACATGGAAGTAGAACGCGACCACGCCCTCGACCGCGGCGCACCCCAGGAAATCGACCCCATGGTTGAGGGCCTGGACGACCACCTGCTCGAAGAAGCAAACCGCGAGGAACGCGCCTCCGAGCAACTGGCACGCGGCAAGTTCGAGGCGCTCGGCTCCGAGGCGTCCTTCCACGGTGTGCTGTTCGACGGCGCCGAGTTCTCCTCCGGCAACCTTGCCGTGGGCAGTGAGGAGGAGCAGGACTTCCTGGGTATTCCAGGCCTGCTGGATGCCGAACAGGTCGGTACGCTGTTGCGAGCGCATCAGCGTGAGCATGCGGCACGCCGCCCGGCGACTGCGGCGCCTTCGATGGTGGATCACCGCCAGTTGAAGGATTTGCGCAATAAGCTGGCGAAGAATGTGGCGGCGTGGTCGATTCGTTCGGGTCAGCCGCACGGCGTGATTCATAATGAGCTGCGTAAGATTTGTGGCGGCCCGGCGGTCGCGCAGGCTTCTGCTGAGCAGATTCAGGCGCGTATCGATAAGCTGTCGGACTGGTTCGTGGGCCGACGCTAGAACGTGGATAGAACGTAAAGAGAAGCCTCGCGGGTGTGTATGCGCTCGCGGGGCTTTTGTGTGCATAAAATGCAGAAATATTGGGTCTGAGGCGCGATAATCATGGCATCGCGGAGATAGAACGTGTAGCCTAGTGGGGGTAAGTTCTTTAGAAAACACGGCATGGTCGCCGGGCTCAGAGAACTTTCCATTGATGCGCAGCATGTAGGTCTATGCTGGGTCATCAAAACTTTAAGAAACACCATGCAACCAACCCCATGAAGGCGCGCACCCGGATAGTGCGCAGTGGGACGGTTGCACCAACCATTGAAGGACAGTGATGTCTCATATTTCTCGCCGTAAGGTCGTGAAGGGTGCCGCCTGGGCAACGCCCGTGATTGCGGCTTCTTCAGTCGTGCCGACCTTCGCCTCTTCGGTGGACTGTACTTTTGCAGAGAACGCCTACGAGTCTTTTAGAGGGGAGGGTAATTCTTATCGGGTAGAGGAAGAATTTTCCATTCCAGCGGGCACCCATAAGCTACGTTTTGAGTTGACCGGCGGGGCAGGCGGAAGATACGAGAAGGGCCTGGATGGAGGATCCGGCGCCAAGGTCAGCGGAATCGTTGAAGTGAAACCCTACCAGACGGTCAAAATTATTGCTGGCGGTGGCGGTAGCTTTGGCCCTCAGTTCTACCCCAACGGTGACGGGTACCGCACCGGTCCGGTGAAGGGTGGGTACGGATTCGGCGACGGAGGCTCAATTCCTAAGGTCCATATTCCTGACGATGTGATGGATAAAGTATATGAGCGCTGGGTCTGGGCTCACCATTGGTCTTACAGACCCAATCCTTCGCCTATGGAAGAAGTCTACGGATGCTCGGGTGGTGGCTCATCGGCACTACTGATTGATGGTGAAGTCATTGCCGTTGCCGGTGGTGGCGGTGGTGTGTCCGTTGTTGGAAAATCGTACACTGTAAAACCTAATGACCCTCATTTCCCTGGCATCGTGGATGTCCACATGACAGGTCCGGAACATCCGACCCACGCGCCTGTATATAGCGCTGCTGGCGTTGCTGGCGGGGCTCGTGGTGGTGACGCCACCGAAGGTCACGAATACTATGCTCAGGATTTGAGTCTTGAACTGACTGTTGAAGGTGGTAAAGGCGGCGGTGGGGGCATTGGTGGTGCCGGCGGCGCTAAGCCGACCGTATTGACCGGTACCCCCAACAGCATCTTTAGTTTTGACAGCCAGAATAAGCAGGTGCTTTATAGCTCCTCGACGGCAGGCAACCCCGGCACCAACGGCCTGGACGGCAAAGGTGGCGACGGCGTGATGTCGGTGAGCTACCTGCTGGACGATAACGAAGCAAGGTACCGTCAGGAAGACGTAGAAGTTCTTGAATTTCCCGATGGAACTCGAGAAGAAATCCACTACTACGGTGTAGCACCCTACTTTAACGGTGGGCAGATTATCGTGTCCGGTGGCGGTGGTGGCGGTTACGGCGGCGGCGGCTCCGGCGCGGCGCTCTCGCAGTCATCTATCACGATTGCCCAGAAGTGGAATAACAACCCGAAGGGTGTGCGCCAGAGCATCAGCTATGTGCAGCTGGCAGGCTCTGGTGGTGCGGGTGGTTCCTACCTGGCGCCGCAGGTGATGGAGGGGGAGATCTCTAACTCCAATAACGCCACTTCCGATGAGGCGTTTAACGGGGCAACCGTCTCCCATGATGGTATCGTGAAGGTATTCCTTTGCCAGACCGGAAAGTAATTTGATATCGCTTAAGCGCATGTTGAACTAGCTACTACCGGTAGCAGTTCTTGGCTTGAAGCCCCGCGAGTGTGTATGCGCTCGCGGGGCTTTTGCGTGATTTGTTCGTGTAGACGCGATAGGGCGGGCATCCCGAGTACTCTCGGGGTGCCCGCCCTATCGTTGTGCGAGTTGTGTTGAGGCTAGAGGACCTCAACCACCTCGACGCCCTCATCTTCAAGCTCGGCAACCACGTCGTCGAGCTTGTCCTCGTGCACGGGCGCGGTCAGGTCAAGCAGCACGCGAGTCTCGTAGCCTGCATCGACCGCATCGCGAGCGGTTGCCGACACGCAATAATCGGTGGCGATACCGACAACATCGACGAACTCGATACCGCGCTCATCCAGCCACTCCGACAGGGGAGTCTGCGGACCGTCCTCGGACGCATCCGCACCAGGCTCGTGCTCGCCGGTTGCGACTTCATCCTCGGGGGCGAGAAGACCCTCAAAACCCGAGTAGGCTGCCTCGAAGCGGCCCTTGCGGAAGTACGCCTCAATGTAGTCGGTGTCCAGGTTCTCGTGAATCTGCGCGCCTTCGCTCTTGGCGACGCAGTGCACCGGCCAGGAGTCAACGTAGTCGGGGGTGTCAGAGAAGTGTGAACCCGGATCAATATGCCAGTCCTGGGTGGCGACAATCGCGTCGTAGCGGTGGTGGTTGTTCTCCACGTATTCGCTAATCAGCGCGGCAACGTCCGCACCGCGCTCGGTGGCGAGGGCGCCGCCGGCGCAGAAATCGTTCTGCACGTCAACAATAATCAGTGCCTTAGACATGTCTGTCCTTTACAAGTAGGAATGAGTTTTCACTCTGATTCGCCAGGTGAAAAACAGTATCTCAGAAGGGTGGTTTAGATGAATTCGGTCGGAATGATCGGCTCACCCTCCGAGAGGCGGTGGGCAGCTTCGGGAAGCTCAGCCAGGGATGCTGCGTGGCGGGCGGTTGCGCGGCGCACGCCTTCCTCGCCGGTGAAGCCGGGGAGCAGCTCGCCGTTGCGGACGAAGTCCACCATGAGCGGGCGGGTGTCCTCGAGCAGGTTCGGGTCCTCGTGGGTGCCCAGAACCTCGGCGGTCGCAATGCCCATGCCGTTGAGGCGGCGGGCCGCACGCTTGGCGCCACCGATGGACGCCTTGCCAGCCGACGCCTTAGCGACCGGCTGCATTTCACCGGCGGAGTTCTCACGCTCAACGACCTTGTACACCATGGAGGAGGTCGGCGCGCCGGAACCGGTGACCAGCTTGGTGCCCACGCCGTAGGAGTCCACGGGTGCTGCCGCCAGGGATGCGATGGCGTACTCGTCCAGGTCGCTGGTGACGGTGATCTTGGTGTGGGTGTTGCCGAGCGAGTCGAGCAGTTCACGCACACGTGCCGCGGTGGCAACCAGGTCGCCGGAGTCCAGGCGCACGCCGCCAAGCTCTTCGCCCGCGAGTTCCACGCCGAGGCGGACTGCCTCGTCCACGTTGTAGGTGTCGACGAGCAGGGTGGTGCGGGCGCCGAGGGAACGCAGCTGCGCCTCGAACGCTTCACGTTCGCTGTCGTGCAGCAGGGTGAAGGCGTGGGCGCTGGTGCCGATGGTGTGCAGGCCGTAGCGCAGGCCAGCCTCCAGGTTGGAGGTGCCCGCGAAGCCGGCAATCACGGCGGCGCGTGCGGCGGAGACGGCGGCGCGTTCGTGGGCGCGGCGCGAACCCATTTCGAGGCAGGGGCGGTTGCCTGCGGCTGCGCTCATGCGGGAGGCGGCGCTTGCCACGGCGGAGTCAAAGTTCAGGATGGACAGCAGGTAGGTTTCGAGGACGCACGCTTCGGCGAAGGTGCCTTCGACCTGCAGGACGGGGGAGTGGGGGAAGAACGCTTCGCCTTCTGCGTAGCCGCGGATATTGCCGCTGAAGGTGAAGGATTCGAGGTAGGAGAGGGTCTCTTTGTTGACGATATTGCGGGAGGAGAGGAAGGAGAGTTCTTCGTCGTTGAAGCGGAAGTTAGCGAGGCCTTCGAGGAATCGGCCGGTGCCTGCGAGGACGCCGTAGCGGCGGCCCGCGGGCAGGCGGCGGGTGAAGACTTCGAAGGTGCACTTACGGTTGGCTGCGCCGGAGGCGAGTGCCGCCTGGAGCATGGTCAGTTCGTAGTGGTCGGTGAGAAGGGAAGTAGTAGCCATGTGTTTATTGTAGTGGGGGATTAGGGTATTTTTCCTCTTGAGTCGGCGTGTCAATCACTACATAAAGTATTCTTGACTCTAAGTACTGTAGTATGACAAATTACCAGCACTCTGTGCGGGAGCAGTACAGGACGAACACCGGGGTAGTGCAGGACGAACACCGCAGTAGCGCAGGACGAACACAGGGGCAACACATACCCGCCCGTATAATCAAAGGGAACCGGCCGCAAAGGAAACCAATGAACACTACCGCCGTGACCCTCTCCACCGGAACCCTCGAGGACACCGACCTCGACACCACCCTGGAGAACATCCTCGCCACAGACACCCCCTGGAAAGTCATCGTCTGGAACGACCCCGTCAACCTCATGACCTACGTGTCCTACGTCTTCCGCAGCCACTTTGGCTACTCCCGCGCCCGCGCAGAAGAGCTCATGCTACAGGTGCACAACAACGGCAAGGCAATCGTCTTCACCGGCTCCCGCGAAGACGCCGAAAAACACACCCAGGCAATGCACGCCTGGGGCCTGCTGGCAACCTTCGAGAAAGTAGAAAACTAATGGCGCGACCCTTCCGCCGCACCCCCGGAGGCTACACCGCCTCCTTCGAACCCGCCGAACGTGACCTGATTCGCGAACTCGCCGAAGACGTGCGCGCGCTACTGCGCCCGGCAGATACCACCGCCGACGGCGGCACCGTCGACCCGTTGGAGGCGCTGGTCGGCATCACCGAAAACCCCACTATCCCCGCCGACAGTGCCGTAGCACGCCTGCTACCCGCCGCAAGCAGTGACGACGAGGCCGCCACCGAATACCGCCGCTATACCGAACGCGACCTGCGCGAAACTAAACGCGCGAACCTCGCAATGCTCGCCTTCGACATTGAGTCCAGCGACCTGCGCCTGAACGAAGAACACGCCCGCGCTTGGGCTGCTGCGCTCGGCGATATCCGCTTGGTGCTCGCCGACCGCCTCTACATCGTGGACGAAGACACCGCAGAAGATATTGCGGCGTTCACCGACCCTTCCGAGATCGAGACCCAAGAAGAGTACATGGCTGTGGTGTACAACTTTGTCTCCTGGGTTCAGGACTCTCTCATGCTCGCCATGCTCGACGGGCTGGACGACGAAGAAACGACCGGCGGAGTATTTGGCGGGACAAATGGCGGGGCAAACGAGCAAGAATAGAACGAATTTTTCAAATTCCCCCTCAAACTATCGTCATATACAACCACATAATGGTGGTTCTCGACTCATCTAACCGCTCAACGGACTAAAAGGGTAACCTTAGCGAGTTAGCATAGAACGTGGTACCCGACCGATAACGAAGTGTAGGTGACACATGAGCGAAAGCATTGACGCAACCAATCCCTACCGTGCCCGCACCCCCTGGGGTAGCCCCGCGCCCGTAGGCCCCACCGCCGCGGCGCCCATCGGCGTCTTCGACTCCGGTGTGGGTGGACTCACCGTGGCACGCGCCATCATGGACCAGCTGCCTCACGAACGCATCATCTACGTCGGCGACACCGCTCACGGCCCCTACGGCCCCCTCAAAATCGCAGAAGTACGCGCCAATGCACTGCGCATCATGGACGAACTCGTCGACTCCGGC
Organism: Rothia sp. HMSC061C12; assembly: GCF_001815755.1. Taxonomy (NCBI): domain Bacteria; kingdom Bacillati; phylum Actinomycetota; class Actinomycetes; order Micrococcales; family Micrococcaceae; genus Rothia; species Rothia sp. HMSC061C12. The sequence goes on along the minus strand of NZ_KV821880.1, from coordinate 28,967 downwards.
GTGAAAATGCTCGTCATCGCCTGCAACACCGCCTCCGCAGCGGTGCTCCGCGACGCCCGCGAACGCTACACCCGCCAGTACGGCATCCCCGTCATCGAGGTGATTCAGCCCGCCGCCCGCCGCGCGCTCGCCGCAACCCGCAACCGCAAAATCGGCGTGATTGCAACCGAGGCGACCGTCACCTCCCGCGCCTACGAGGACACTTTCGCGATCACCCCGAACCTTGAGGTGCACTCGGTGGCGTGCCCGCGCTTCGTGGAGTTCGTGGAGAAGGGCATTACCTCCGGCCCCGAGCTGCTGGAGACCGCCCGCGAGTACCTGCAGCCGCTCAAGGATGCCGGCGTGGACACCCTCGTGCTCGGCTGTACCCACTACCCGCTGCTGGCCGGCGTGATTTCCTACATTATGGGTGAGGATGTCACCCTGGTTTCCTCCGCGGATGAGACCGCGAAGGACGTGTACCGCGAACTGCTCAACCACGCCATTGAAAGCCCGGTCCCCGAGGAAAACCCGCACCACGAATTCCTCGCCACCGGCGAATCTGAGACGTTCTCGCAGCTGGCGCGCCGCTTCCTCGGCCCCGAGGTCACCAACGTTCGCCACACCAGCTCCGTGGCTGAACGCTACCCGACCGGCTCGCTTGCCGCCATTACCCCCGAGATGCTCGCGGCACACCGCAGCATCACCCTCGACGAATCGGCAGATCCTGCAGAGGCAGCACACACTGTCGCGGGCACCGAATTTTCCGGCACCACCCCTAAGGACGACACCTCATGCGTCTAACCGTTATCGGTTGCACGGGCTCCTTTCCCGGCCCCGTCTCACCGGCTAGTTGCTACATGCTCACCGCCACGGACTTCGCGGGTCGAACCTGGCGCATCATCATGGACATGGGCAACGGCTCCCTCGGCATGCTCCAGCGCCATATCGACCTGAGCGATATCGACGCGATTCTGATTTCGCACCTGCACCCGGACCACTGCATCGACCTGTCCGGTCTGCACGTGGCAGTCAAGTGGGATCCGCGCGGCTGGCCCAAGGGTCGCATTCCGCTGTACGGTCCCGCCGCGATTAACGAGTACCTTTCGGCAACTCACGGCCTGGACCCGGAGCCGGGCATGAGCACCGAGTTTGACTACCACACCTGGACTGAGGGCGAGCCCGTGCAGATTGGTCCCTTCCGCGTGGAGCCGTTCCGCGTGGTTCACCCCTCGAAGGACCCGTACGCGCTGCGCATCACCTGCAACGACCGCGAGGGCCACACCGTGTTCTCGTACTCGGGCGATACCGACCTGTGCGAGGGCCTGGTCAAGGCTGCGCGCGGTGCTGACTTGTTCCTCTGCGAGGCGGCATACCAGGAGGGGCGCGACGACGCCCTGCGCGGTATTCACCTGACCGGCAAGCGCGCCGGCGAAGCCGCCACGGAGGCGGGCGTGCGTAACCTGCTGCTGACCCACCTGCCCGTGTGGAACGACCCGGACATTGCCCGCGCGGAGGCGCGCAGCGCCTTCTCCGGCCCGGTCGGCATTGCCGAAATGGCGGCAAGCTACCGCATCTACCCGCGCCCGACGGAGGCTCACCCGGTCACGTCCACCCTGAACGTGGTGGAGGTGCTTGACCCGCCGCTGAACACCGCGATTGCGCTCCCTAAGCCCGAACTAGATTAGGCGAAGCCCAAGCTGGACTAGACCAAACCCGAGCTAGGCTAAAACAAACTGGACTAGTGCAAACTGCGCTCAGCTCCACCTGCCTTTCGACATAGATTCAACAGACAGACACAGATCCCGCAGACAGATTCAAGGAGAACCCATGACTGCAACCCGCGAAGACGGCCGCGCCCTCAACGAACTGCGCCCCATCACTATTACCCGCGGCTGGTCCCGCAACGCTGAGGGCTCCGCCCTCATCGAGTTCGGCAACACCCGCGTGCTGTGCACCGCATCCTTCACCGAGGGCGTGCCGCGCTGGCTCAAGGGCGAAGGTAAGGGCTGGGTGACCGCCGAGTACGCGATGCTGCCGCGCGCCACGAACACCCGTTCTTCTCGCGAGTCGCTGAAGGGTCGCGTGGGTGGCCGCACCCACGAGATTTCTCGCCTGATTGGTCGCTCCCTGCGTGCGGTCATCAACATGGATGAGCTGGGCGAGAACACCATCGTGCTCGACTGTGACGTTCTGCAGGCTGACGGCGGCACCCGCACCGCTTCTATTACCGGTGCGTACGTGGCGCTGGCTGACGCTATTTCTTGGGCGAAGGAGCAGAAGATTCTGCCCGCTAAGGCGAACCCGCTGATCGATTCGGTGTCCGCAATTTCGGTGGGCATTATTGATGGCACCCCCATGCTGGACCTGCCCTACACCGAGGACGTTCGCGCCGAGACCGACATGAACGTGGTCGTCACCGGCAGCGGCAAGTTCGTTGAGGTTCAGGGCACCGCCGAGGGCGCGCCTTTCGACCGCGATGAGCTCAACAGCCTGCTCGACCTGGCGCTGGAAGGCACCGCAGAGCTGGCTCAGATTCAGCGTGAAGCACTGGCACACTAACCCGTCCCAGTAACTAGTTCCGTCGACAAGGAGAAACTATGGCAGACGCAAAGATTGTTCTGGCAAGCCACAATAAGGGCAAGCTCAAGGAACTGCGCGAAATTCTGCGCGGACGCATTGACGGCCTGGACGTTGATACCCAGGTGGTTGACGCCTCCAGCATGAACGCCCCCGATGTTCCCGAGACCGGCGTGACCTTCGCTGAGAACTCCCTGCTGAAGGCGCGCGCTGTTGCCGAGGCAACCGGCCTGGTCGCTATTGCTGATGATTCCGGCCTGTCGGTGGATGTGCTCAACGGCGCCCCCGGTATTTTCTCGGCGCGCTGGGCGGGTCGCCACGGTGACGATTCCGCGAACCTGAACCTGCTGCTGGCTCAGCTGAGCGATATTTCTGCCGAGCACCGCGGCGCGAAATTCTGCTGCGCGGCCTCGGTTGCCTCCCCGAACGGTTTTGATGCGGTCGAGTACGGCGAGCTGCCCGGTGAGCTGCTGACCGCACCGGCGGGGGAGGGCGGCTTCGGTTACGACCCGATTCTGCGCCCCGTGGAGCTGAACGGTGAGAACGCCCTGTACGAGGGTCAGTACGCTGGCAAGTCTTGCGCTGAGATTCCCGCCGAGATTAAGAACTCGATTAGCCACCGTGCGCGTGCTTTTGAGGCACTGATTCCTCAGATTGCTGCCGCGTTGGTCTCCTAAAACCGCTGTCTAAAACAGTCGCTGAGGCGCCAGAGCTTACTCGGTCTGCTGGTCTCACGGTGCCGGTCTGATGGGTAAAAACGCGGGGGTTGGGTACGATTTTTTCGTGCATCCCCCTAAAATCCCCCACAGGGATACCAATTAAAGGCACAATAGTGTGAGAAGCTTTACCTCAAGGTTAGTGACACCAAAGAAACTCGTCTGCTGAAGGTACCTTCGGCAGGCGAGTTTTGCTATTGAAGAGCCTTTCAGCGGGGCATCTGCCCGACGCTTGCTGTCACCGACCACGGTAGAAAAACCTGCAGCGAAAGAGACACACCGATGCTCATCCTTCTTCTGCTGATGGCACTCGCCCTTGCCGCCGGATGCTGGGCGTACTCCTACGTGTGGCGCGGCCTGAACCGCCGCGTCATTGCCGCCGTGAAGGTGGTCGATCCGATGATTACGCTCGGCCCGTACGTCATGGCGGCGTGGGTGGCGTTCATGGCTCTGATCGCCACGAATATCTGGGCGACCGGAACCCTGCACACTGTGCTGACGATTATTTTCTGCGTGGTTGCCGCAGGGTGCCTCGGCTGGGCTGGATTCTGGCTGCTCATGCACTGCCTGGGCGGCCAAACCCCCGGCAAGCGCCCCATGTGGTGGCGCGAGGCGGTTGCCGCGAAGTTCGCCTGGCGTAACCTCTCGCGCATGCCCGCCTACCTGGGTGCTCGCACCAGCATCCTGCCGGTGGAGAACCCGCACCTGACCAAGCCGTATTCGGGGTCGTGGACTCGCCCGCTCGGTGCGACCATGCCCGGGTACAGCTCCAACGGCGAGTTTATTGAGGGCTTTGACGAGTTCGGCCGCAAGATGCCGCATATCTACCCTGTAGGCCCTGAACCGACTATTTTTGAGATGGCGCGCTGGGGTAAGTCGGTCAGCTCCGATCAGCTGCTGACGACCTTCCTGCCGACTGCTCCGTTTGAGCGTCTGCGTCTGCCCGGCACCATGACGGGCCCCTTTACCTTTGCGGGGGAGGTGCCGCACGGTGCGGTGACGAAGTGGCCTCGCCGCAGCGGCGCCAACCGCGCCTTCGGCTCCTACGCTCGTCTGGGCGAAATCACCGAACGCAAGGTGGAGCTGCTGATCGACCACCGCATCATTGCGGCGCTGCAGACCACCCGCGAAAGCTACGAACGCCGACACAGCTGGATGCTCGCCTTCACCGATATCGCAGACGGCGACTTCACGATGGACGCCGACGAGAATGGCAACCTGCGCATCACCTTCGGCATGATCACCGAGGGTTACGAGACTCCGTGGGTCTTCACCAGCACTCTGAAAGACAGCCCGCGCCTGCGCCGCAAGGTACGCCACGCCATGAGGGAACGCCGTGTGCTCAAGCAGAGCAGCGGCGAGCTGATGGACTGGTACTTCGTGCCAAAGCTCAGCGAATTCCCGCACGGCCCGGTCACGAATGAGCTTCCCGAAGAGTTTTACTTCAAGTCCAATATCATGGTCACGAACCGTCACGAGAGCTCCTCGCGCGCCTCGGGTGAAGCTCACTAGGGCAGTGCCACTGCTATGAGGCGCCCAGGGCGGACACCTCAGAAGCGACCCCTAAAAATTCAGACATCCACAGATACTCACACGCCGGCTGCTACTCCATAGGGGAGTGGCAGCCGGTGCTTTTCTGCTGTTTCATTCTCTCGGCAGCGTCTAATAACGGTACAGAGAGCCTCATGACGGCGCAGGCAGAAGCGGGCAACAAGCCACGATAGAATAGAAACTTAGAGCACTATGAGCGCAAGCCCGGGGCATTTTTTCTCCCTTCCGCAAGCTTGCCGTGCTGAATACACAGTCATCACTTGCACACAGTCATCACTTGCCGAAAGGATTCCCGTGGCGTCTTCGAACTACACCGCCCGTCACCTCTCCGTGCTGGAAGGTCTGGAAGCTGTACGCAAACGCCCGGGCATGTACATTGGCTCCACCGACTCTCGCGGCCTGATGCACTGCCTCTGGGAGATTATCGACAACTCGGTGGATGAGGCGCTCGCCGGTTTCGGCCAGTCCATCCAGGTCATTCTGTACCGTGACGGTTCGGTTGAGGTGCGCGATGATGGCCGCGGTATCCCCACCGACATTGAGCCGCGCACCGGCCTGTCCGGTGTCGAGGTCGTATTCACCAAGCTACACGCCGGCGGTAAGTTTGGCGGCGGCTCCTATAACGCGTCCGGTGGTTTGCACGGTGTGGGCGCTTCCGTGGTGAACGCGCTGTCTTCCCGTCTGGACGTGCAGGTGGACCGTGGCTCGAAGACCTACCAGATGTCCTTCCGCCACGGCATTCCCGGATTCTTCGAGTCCGGCCGCACCCCCAAGCCCGAAGATCCGTTCACTCCCGCAACCGAGGGCACTGACGCCCTGCAGATTGTGGGTCGCGCTAAGCGTGGCGTGACCGGCACCCGTGTGCGCTATTGGGCTGACCCGCAGATTTTCACCCCCGACGCTAAGTTCAGCTACGAGGACTTGGCTGCTCGTGCGCGCCAGACCGCGTTCCTCATTCCGGGTCTGCGTATTTGCATCCGTGATGAGCGCCGACTGCCCGGCACCCCCGGCGAGCTGGAACCCCACGAGGAAGTTTTCCAGTACGACGGCGGCATTAGCGAGTTCGTCGAGTTTCTGGCGCACGATGAGCGTATTACCGACACCTGGCGTTTTAGCGGCAGCGGATCTTTCACCGAGACCGTGCCGGTGCTGGGTGAGGACGGCCGCTCGCAGCTGACCGACGTGGAGCGCGATTGCGAAGTGGACGTTGCGCTGCGCTGGGGCATTGGTTACGAGACGACGGTCCGCAGCTTCGTGAACATTATTGCCACCCCCAAGGGCGGTACTCACACGACCGGTTTTGAGCAGGGCCTGCTGCGCGTGATGCGCAAGCACCTTGCCGATAATGCCCGCAAGTACAAGGTGGGTAACGACAAGATTGAGAAGGACGACGTGCTCGCCGGCTTGACCGCCGTGCTGACCGTGCGTCTTGCCGAGCCGCAGTTTGAGGGTCAGACCAAGGAGATTCTGGGTACCCCGGCGGTTCGCCAGATCGTGTCGAAGGTCGTGGGCGATGCGCTGAAGGCTCGCCTGGAGTCGACCGCCCGTGCGGAGAAGGCTCAGGCGACCGCTCTGTGTGAGAAGGTCGTCTCTGAGATGAAGACCCGCGTCTCGGCGCGCATCCATAAGGAAACTCAGCGCCGTAAGACCGCGCTGGAGTCTTCGTCCATGCCCACCAAGCTGGTGGATTGCCGTTCGACCAATGTTGAGCATTCTGAGCTGTTCATTGTGGAGGGTGACTCGGCGCTGGGCACGGCGCGTCTGGCGCGTTCTTCCTCGTATCAGGCTCTGCTGCCGATTCGCGGTAAGATCCTGAACACTCAGCGTGCTTCGGTGACTGATGTGCTCGCGAATGCTGAGTGCGCGGCGCTGATTCAGGTGATCGGTGCGGGTTCGGGTCGTACCTTTGACCTGGACTCTGCTCGCTACGGCAAGGTCATTATGATGACCGATGCGGACGTGGACGGCGCCCACATCCGTACCCTGCTGCTGACCCTGTTCTACCGTTACATGCGTCCGCTGATTGAGGCGGGTCGCGTGTACGCTGCGGTTCCGCCTCTGCATCGTGTGGAGGTGGTGCGCCGCGGCAAGCCGAACGAGATGGTGTACACCTACTCGGAGAAGCAGCTGCACGAGCTTCTGGATTCTCTGCGGGAGCAGGGGGTGTCCTATAAGGAACCCATTCAGCGTTATAAGGGTCTGGGTGAGATGGACGCTGACCAGCTGGCTGAGACGACGATGGATCCGCGTCATCGCATGTTGCGCCGTATTCGCATTGAGGATGCGGAGGCTGCCGAGCGTGCGTTCTCCTTGTTGATGGGTTCTGAGGTGGCTCCGCGTAAGGAATTCATTATTGCGGGTGCTCATCAGCTGGATGCCGAGAGCATTGATATGTAGAGCATCGATATGTAGCGTGCGGTACCTTGCGGGGCATTGCGGTGCCTTGCGGGGCAGTGGTGGCTGGCGTGTCACAATCCATGAATTTTGTGTGAGAATAGTCACGCAATTCTCGGAGATTCCGCGTAAATTCCGCATGAAACAGGCAAATTTAAGCTTTGAGCACTACTTGAAGCACCTGTCACAATCACGAAATCTGTCACCAAAATTTTGCAGAAAATATTAAAAACTGCAATATTTCACCAAGGTTCCGAAACTGCTTCTCAACCCCGCAAGGCACCATCGTGTCTCATTCCTCTCACCACCCTTGCATCGAGGGATAACGTCCAAGGTACCTTTAGCGAAACGTCAAACAATAAACGTCCATACTATGCACAGCCTACTCACAGCTTCTTAGGAAAACCCTGTACCTTAGAAGCATGAGAGACACTGTGTCAGTAACTCTCGTATGCCCTCCATCGATGGTGGACTACCCGAAATCTGGCACAAACGCACATTAAGTACACACATAGTAAGGACCTATCAATGGATCCCCTTGATTTTGGTAGGTGGCAGTTCGGTATTACCACCGTCTACCACTTCTTCATGGTTCCGCTGACTCTGGGTCTGGGCCTTGTGGTGACCTACCTGTACATTTGCTACGTTCGTACCAAGAAGGACGAATACAAGCGCATGACGAAGTTCTGGGGCAAGCTGTACCTCATTAACTTCGCTATGGGTGTGGCCACCGGTCTGGTTCAGGAATTCCAGTTCGGCATGGCGTGGAGTGAATACTCCCGCTTCGTCGGCGACGTCTTCGGCGCTCCGCTGGCAATGGAAGGCCTCTTCGCCTTCTTCGTTGAGTCGACCTTCCTTGGTCTGTGGATCTTCGGTTGGGACCGCCTCAAGCCCGCAGTCCACGCCTTCTGTCTGTTCATGGCAGTTCTCGGCTCCTGGATTTCTGCATTCTTCATTCTGGTTGCAAACTCCTGGATGCAGCACCCCGTCGGTGCAGAAATGATTGACGGTCGTCCCCGCATGACCGACATTGGCGCAGTGCTGATGAACCCCCTCGCATGGGTGACCTTCTCTCACGTCATCACCGCATCCATCCAGGTTGCCGGTGGCTTCCTGGTCGGTATTGCCTGGTACAAGCTGTGGCGTCGCCGCAAGGACGGCATCGACAAGGTCGTTGACGGCAAGGTCGTCGTTGGTGAGTCCGACAAGGGCGCACGAGACAAGAAGGACTTCCAGGTTTGGATCAAGTCCCTGCGCCTGGGCGCAGTCGTTGGTCTCCTCGCGTTCGCAGGTGTTGGTGCATCCGGCCACCTGCAGGCACAGATGATGATTCACGAGCAGCCCATGAAGATGGCTGCCGCCGAGGCCGCCTGCCACGACGGTACCTCCTTCTCCGTGCTGACCGTTGGTGAGCTTGGCGCTCAGAGCTGCGACAAGATTCACACCATCATCGAGGTTCCCGGCGTGCTGTCCTTCCTGGCACACGACAACTTCAACACCCCGGTGAAGGGTATCCAGACCCTGGTTCCCGAGTACGAAGCTAAGTACGGCACCAACCTGCCCGATAACCCGCTCTACGGTGAGCGTGCAGGTCAGAAGATTGATTACCTGCCCTCCCTCGAGGTCTCCTACTGGGGCTTCCGCGGCATGATCGGTCTGGGCGCAGTCGTCGTTCCCTTCTACCTCTACGCACTGTGGGTTACCCGTAAGAAGGGCGTGGGCACCGTCCCCGAGTCCAAGCTGCTCAAGAACGTTGCCGTCTGGTCCATCCTGGCTCCCTTCTTCGCAATTGCACTGGGCTGGATCTTCACCGAAATGGGCCGTCAGCCCTTCGTGGTTGTCCCCAACCTTGAGGGCGATCCCGCAATCCGCCTGTACACCGCAGCAGCTATCTCCCCGGGTGTTTCCGGTGAAGAAATCCTCTTCTCCCTGCTCACCCTGGGCCTGCTCTACGGCGTGCTGATGGTGGTTGAGGTTTACCTGCTCATCAAGTACGTCAAGGCCGGTGTGGTTGCTGCAATGCCCGAGCTGGTTCAGTCGCACCACGAGGACGAGTCCAACGACAAGTCCAAGCGCGACGTGCTGGAGTTCGCCTACTAGGCGGGTAAGGATTGATTCACCATGAACTTTGATTTCAATATCTTTGCCGGTCAGCCTGGCCTGCCCACCCTCTGGTTTGTCGCCATTGGCGTCTTCCTCATCATGTACATGATTCTCGACGGTTTCGATCTGGGTGTCGGTATGCTGATGGGTTCCAAGTTCAGCAAGAACGAGAAGGAACGTCGTCTGCTGCTGAACATCATCGGCCCCGTCTGGGACGGTAACGAGGTGTGGCTTGTGTCCGGCGGTGCTGCTATCTTCGCAGCATTCCCCATCTGGTACGCAGCCCTCTTCTCGGCTCTGTACATTCCTCTGACCCTCGCGCTGGTCTTCCTGATTCTGCGCGTGGTCGCCATTGAATACCGCGGTAAGAAGAATGACGAGAAGTGGATCCGTAACTGGAACATCGCTCTGTCTGTTTCTTCCTTCTTCATCGCACTGCTCGTCGGTGCTCTGCTGGGTCTGACCTCCATGGGCCTGCCCATCAACGACAATGGTGACCGCGTCGGCGGCGCCTTCGCTTGGGTCTCCCTGCCGGTTCTGCTCGGCGGTCTGGGCTTCGTTGGCTTCTCCCTGGTTCAGGGTCTTGCCTTCATCGCTCTGAAGACCGACGGTGACATCCGCGACCGTGCCCGCAACACCTTGGTACGCTGGGCTCCCGTCCTGCTGCTGCCGATCGTTGCATGGGTTCTGGCACTGGACTTCACCACCGGTAACGGCGTCTCCTGGCTGTGCACCATCCTGGCTGTGGTTGCTGTTCTGTTTGCTTGGATCTCCGCAAAGGGTGGCCGTGAGGGTCGCGCTTTCGCTGGCCTGTCCGTGTTCCTCGCATTAGGCGCGCTGGCAATCTTCACCGCAATGTACCCGAACGTTCTGCCCTCCACTCTGGACCCGGCATACTCGCTCACCATTGCGAACGCATCCAGCTCCGAGTACACCCTGGGCGTTATGACCTTCGTGACCTGCCTTGGTCTGCCGGTCGTCTTCGTCTACCAGGCTTGGACCTACTGGGTCTTCCGTAAGCGTCTGCACGTGGATCACATCCCCGAGGCTCACGACGCTACCGAACTGGCTGAACTGCCGACCAAGTAGCATGTAGCTGATTGAAAATCCCCCGGATTTCTCTTTCGAGAAGTTCGGGGGATTTTTCTATGCCACCCAGAGGACTATTCCCTCAGAGGATATTCTCGCAGAGGCTGCAGCTCTCGGCAGATGAGTGGGCGCGCAAAAATTTTTGGTGCACACCCCCCCCGAAATTCGAGCGCGGCAAGGAGCAAAAAGTGTAATGTGGTGAGCAACTCACTCTTATGAAAGGTGTTCAACGATGAAGTCCCTCAACCGTAGCTCCACTGCATCCGCTCCTCGCACCGGAACTACCCCTCGCACCGGCACGCGCCGCCGCCTGCTCGCCACGGGTGCCCTGTTCTGTATCGGCATCATGCCCCTGAGCGCCTGCTCGCTCTTCAACCCGCCGCTGGAACGCGACGAAAGCGTCCACGCCATCTTCGACGCGGAACAGGACATCGTGAAGATGCCCCTGGACGATTACCTCTACTACGAGCGCACCAACTACGAATACACGGCCTTTCAGATTGCCATGAAGCAATGCTTCGCCGAACACGGGCAGAACTACACCATCCAGGCTCCCTATTCTGAAAGCGCACCCCGCGGTGATTTGGGACGAAAGTACGGTCCCTGGAACGTCGAGTACGCCCAGAAGTACGGTTTTCAGAAGCGAGACCCCAACAACGCAGCCGCCCCCATCTCCTATAACTCGGGGGAGAGCATGAGCCCCGAGGACAAGCTTCGCACCGAATGCTACCCCAAGGCCCGCGAGACCCTGGAGGCCGCGGTGCCCGAAGGCAAGAGGCCCGAGAATGAAGGGCAGTCCACATCCAGTCGTATCTCTACTGAGGCGGGTAACGCCGTTTACGGTAGCAAACTGCACCGCGAGCTCGAAGAGAAGTGGAAGCAGTGCGTCTCAGACCGCGGCCTCACCCCTCGCTCGGCAGGCTCCGTCGCCGAGGAAACCCCGCTGGCTGAGCAGCTGAGCAAGAACAACGGATTCAACGAGCCCGCCTCCGAAGAAGAGATTCGCATCGCCACCATCCAGGCCGAATGTAACCAGCAGGTCGGCATGAGCAAGCAGCTCTACGACCTGGAAGCTCAGTACCAGATGCCGCTCATCCGCAAGTACCAGTCACAGCTTGAACAGGACCGCAAGGCAGAACGTGAGCGTGACGAGAAGTTCAAGCAGTACGTTATGGAGCACCAGTAAACCGGGACGCTGAAAGACAGCACCACAAAAGACAGCGCAAAAACAGCTCAGAAAGACACCGCCATGACCACTCACTCACAGAACCAAAACAGCGGGCACCGCTTCAGCGAGCGCATCGCCCGACCCCGCGTGCTCCTGCTGCTGGCAATCCTCGCCATCGGTTCGCTCATGCTGTCCTTCTACCTGGGCACCCGCTACGCCGCCACGGGCCCCGACCCGGCCGTGCAGGCAAAAACCGTGATCCCGGTCTGGGCGAAGGTTGAAGAACGAACCGTCAGCGAGGGCCTCGCCATTGCCGGAACCACCAAGGCTGGGGAGACCGCCCCGATTAGCGCGCGCACCAACGGTGAGCCGGTGCTCGTCTACCAGAACCAGAAGCCCGGCAACGTGCTCAAGGCCGGTGACTTCATCGGCATCATTGGCGCCGACCCCGTCTTCGTGCTGGAGGGGCCGCTGCCGCTGTACCGCGACCTCAACCTGGGCGATAACGGCGACGACGTGCTCGCCTTCCAGAAGGCACTGAACTCCGCCGGGTACGCCACCGCTCAGAGCGGCACCGTCACCGAGGACACCCTCGACGCCGTCACGCGCCTGCACCGCGCGCACCTGACCGGCGTGCCCAGCGAAGGGGTCACCAGCATTGCCCGTAACAACTACGCGATTCTGCCCGGCGGAAGCCACACCGTCACCGCAGTTGCGGCAGTCGGCCAGCTCATTAACGACGGCAACCCCATCGCGAGTGTAGAAACCAGCGAACCCTACGTGGAATCCAGCGTTGAGCTCTCCGTTGCCAATAAGCTCAAGGCCGGCGACCGCGTTAGCCTGCGCACTTCTACCGGCAGCGTGGAGGGCACCATCACCAGCATTGGTGAGCTGCAGAACGACCCCTCCAAGGGTGCGGCGAAGAGCGTGCGATTCAGCGCCGACGACCCGAGCAAGCTCACTCCGGGGCAGAGCGCCTCCATCACCAGCAAGGGCAACACCTCAACCACCCTCGCCGTGCCGACTACCGCGGTACGCCAGGACTCCCAGGGCACCTACGTGCTCGTTGAAAAGGGCGGAAGCTCCACCTCGACCAGCAAGGACGCGCCCGCCACCGAACGAGTCAACGTTGAGGTCCTGCGCACCGCCGGCGGATACGCCGCCATTAACGCTAACCTCAGCGCGGGACAGAAGGTGCTTGTCTCATGAGCCGCCGCAAGATAACCCCCGACACAAGCCCAGGACGTGCGCCTACAGTTGCGCCCAACGTAGCGTCCGCAGCTACACCTGCCGCCGGACTCGGTACCGCGCCTGCTATCGAAATGCACGGCATTACCCGTGTCTTCGAGGGGAGCGAACGAGCAGTCCTCGACCACCTCGACCTGGTGGTCGAACGCGGCGAATTCCTCGCCATTATTGGTCCGTCGGGCTCCGGTAAATCAACCCTGCTCAACGCCATTGGTCTGCTCGACACGCCCACCAGCGGAACCTACAGCCTCTTCGGCAAAAACACGGAAGGACTCAGCGACAGAGAACGCGACGAAATGCGCCGAGATCACCTCGGCTTCATCTTCCAGTCCTCAAACATGCTGCTGGATGAAACCAGCACAACCAATGCCTCCATGGGCCTGCGCGTGCAGGGCGTACCCTACGGCGAGCGCCTGCAACGCACCGAAGAAACCCTAGAATTTCTGGGGTTGAGCGACCGCGCCAGCATCCGCACCCGCTACCTCTCCGGCGGCGAGAAGCAGCGCTGCGCCATTGCTCGTGCCCTCGCCACGCGCCCGCCGCTGATTCTTGCCGACGAGCCCACCGGCAACCTGGACAGCCACAATAGCGCCAAGGTCATTGAGATTTTGCAGCGCATTAACGCGACCGGCTGTACCGTGCTGGTTATTACCCACGACCCGGAGGTTGCCGCCGCCGCCCGCCGTGTGATTCGCATTGAGGATGGGCAGTTGCACGAGCAGAGCCGCGCCGACTTGGCTACGGTGCCGGTCGCTGAGGTGCCGGTTGCCGAGGCTGTGCCGGTTGCAACGGACACCCCGGCAGAAGCCACGGTTGGTGCCCCGGTAGATGCTACCACCAGCCTCGCACCGGGGGAGAAGCCCGCTACGCATCGCCGCGGAAGCTTCCTCACCGACGACAGCATCGAGGCAATCTCGGCGCTCACCTCACGACCGCTACGCACCCTGCTGCTGGGTCTGTCCTTCGCACTGGGCGTGGGCGGACTCATCAGCGCCTCCGGCATGAGCGAATCCGCCAGCTACCAGGTGAACCAGCGCCTGCTCGGATCCGAACAATCCACGCTCTACATCAGCGACAGGGACAATGACCAGAACATGCTCGGAACCTACCGGCAGGGCGAATCCGCGCAGAATGTTGCCGACCGCATTAGCGCGCTGGACTACGTGAAGAACACCGGATTCGTCAGCAGCGTGGCACCCGCCGACGTGCGAATCACCCGGTTCAGCCCCTACGAGGACGAACCCAAAACGGCGATTGGCCTCAGCTCCACCTCGAAGACCCGGCTCGAGCAAATCGGTGCCCGCATGAACCCCGAAACCCTGCGTGCGCTCGAACAGATGAACTCGACCCTCACCCAGCAGAACGTTGCCGACCGTGAACGCTCCGAGCAGCTCTCCGGCGCTATTGTGTCGGTCTCCGCTGCCCGCGCCCTCGGCATTATCCCCGAAGATAAGGCGGCAGATAACGCCACAACCGAGCCCCGCCCCGGCGAGCTACCCGCCGTCGAGTACGGCATTAAGCTCGGCGGACTGCCGCAGGTGGCACCCGGTGTGAGCATCTGGGTGGATGGTCAGCTGATGCCAGTCGTCGGCCTTTTCGACCCCGGCAATAGCGGCTACGAATTCAGGAATACGGTCATTGTCTCCCCGGGCACACTTCAGCGCACCGGACGCGGCCAGGTGACCTACATTACCGAAACCGAACGGGGCTACGGCAAAGCGGTCGCCAAGGCAATTCCGCTGACCCTCAAGCCCGCTGAACCCAGCCAGATCAACGTGGAAACCCCCTCCGACCTGCAGAGCCTACGCGCGTCCATTGCCTCGGATCTGGGCCTGTACGTGGGTGTGCTCTCCGGTATTCTGCTGGTGCTCGCCTCCCTCTCGGCGGCAACCGCAATGTACCTGTCCGTGCAATCGCGCACCGCAGAGATTGCGCTGCGCCGCGCCATCGGATCGAGTAAATGGCTGATTGCCCGCATCTTCCTCATGGAAGGCGTCATGCTCGGCGTGCTCGGCGGCTCCATCGGCGCCTGCTCCGGCATGATTGCGACGATTATTCTTTCGCTCGTGCAGGGCTGGCAGGCGGTTCTCTCACCCGGATTCGTGGTGCTCGGCGTGGGCGTTGGCGCCCTTACCGGTCTGGTGTCTTCGGCGTACCCGGCGTGGGTGGCATCCCGCAAGAGCCCAGCCGATGCGATGCGCGGCTAGAGTGAGCGCCGGGTGAGGACCAACTAATTACCTGAAACCTGACTGGTCAAATAGGTATTAGATAGCCCAACCCTTAAACTGATGGGAGGTAAAAACAGCAGAAGACTAAGGACAACACGTGAGTCGAACGCACACACCGCGTCACGCTGACAAACATCAGAACACTGAGGCACCAGAGGTGACCGAAGGAAAGCGCAATGACCGCACTGACCGCCGCCCACCTCTGGGCCCTGACGCCCGTAAAACCCTCAGCACGTTCGGTGTCATCACCGCCGTGCACACCATCGCGACGGTGCTTTTCAGTGCCGCCTTGGCTGTGATTATTGCCCGCGCAGCACACGCCGGTTTCGCCGCTGTTGCCGCCGAGCACGCGCGCCTCAAAGAGACGAGCGCCCCGGACGTGTACCGCGCCTACATTGAGTTCTCGGGCTCCGCACAGGCGCAGCTGGAGGCGCACGGCGGCTGGCTGCTCGGCCTCGGTGGTATCTTCGGCGACGCAGACACCATTACCCCCGGCCTGATTGCGGTCGCCGTGGCTGCCCTGCTTGTCCGCTCGGGTACCGACTACCTGCTGGCTGTGAGCGCGCAGCGTGCCGCCTCCGGGGCGAAGTCTCAGATTCGTTCCTCGCTGCTCAAGCGTGTGCTCGCCACCGGTGGCGCAGACACCCCCGAGGGTACCGGCGCGACCGCTGTGTTGCTGTCCCGCGGCTTGAACGCCCTGGATGACTACTACACCAAGACCCTGACTGCGTTCGTGTCCACCGCGATTGTACCGTTCATCCTCTGGGTCGTTGTGGCGTCCCTGGACTGGATGAGCGCCATGGTCCTGGCATGTACCCTGCCGCTTATTCCGGTGTTCATGATCCTGATTGGTAAGAACACCCGCGACGAAACCGCGGAAGCGCAGGCTGAACTGCACCGACTCTCCGACCATATTCTGGAGCTGGTACGCGGCCTGCCCGTCATTATCGGTCTGGGCCGTGAACGCGCGCAGACCCGCGCCATGAACGCCCTCGGTCAGCGCTACCGTGAACGCACCATGCAGACCCTGCGTAGCGCATTCATGTCTTCGCTCGCGCTGGAGCTCATCACCACCATTTCGGTGGCGCTGATTGCTGTGCTGATTGGTGTGCGCCTGGTCAACGGCACCCTGGGCCTGGACACCGCAATTCTCGTGCTGTTGCTGGCTCCCGAATGCTACCAGCCGCTGCGTGATGTGGGTGCCGCCTACCACCAGTCGGAGGACGGCGTTGCCGCCCTGCGTAGCGCTCAGAAGATTATTGATGCGCCCCTGCCCGCCGCCGCTGCGGACTCGGCAGCGCAGGATTCGGCAGCGCAGAAGGCTCAGCCTTCCACCATCGCTGTGGAGGACCTGTCGGTGAGCTACCCGGCGCGTCCTGCGGTGCTGACTAACCTGTCCCTGAACTTGGACCGTCGCGTTGCCACCGCCCAGGGTGAAACCGCCCAGGGTGAGCGCGGTGCGGTTATCGGCGTGATGGGTGAATCCGGTTGCGGTAAGTCCACCCTGCTGAACGTGTTCTCCGGTGCCGTGCGTGAAGGTCTGGTGCCCACCGGCTCGGAGGAGCCCGTGCACCTGACCGGTAGCGTGACCGGTCTGGGAACTACCCTGGTTATTCCGCAGTCACCGGTCTTCACCGCGCCGACCGTGCAGACCGAAATGGCGCTCTACGCACTCAGCGCCACCGAGGCGGAGCGTGAGCGTGCAGCCGCTCTGCTCGGCGAAGCGATGGACTCCAAGAAGCTGTCCGTCACCGATGCCGAGTCCGCGCTGCTGGTTGGCCCGCTGGCTCAGCTGGGCATGCAGAAGCTGACCGCCCTTGAACCCGGTGCCCTCAGTGCAGGTCAGGCGCGCCGCCTCGCCGTGGCACGCACCCTGGCTCGTGCCGAGGCTATCTACCGTGCCAGCGGTGAGCAGACCGTGCTGACCGTCCTGGTGGATGAGCCGACCGCGCACCTGGACGCCTACTCGGCATACCTGGTGACCCGCGCCCTGCACCGCCTGGCGGAACTGGGCGCAACCGTGCTGATCGTGACCCACGAGCAGGAGCTCGCCGCCGGATGCGACACCCTTGTTCGTGCCGTGCAGACCGCCCAGGGCTACACCTGGACCGCCGAGGCGAACACCGCCCGCGTTGAGGTTCCCGAGCAAGCCCCCGCGCACCTGCTCAAGGACAGGGAAGAGTACGAGGCTGAAAGCACCGCCCCGGCGGGCACCTCCGCAGCTACCGAGGCCGAGGAAGCCGAGCCTGCCGGCCTGTTCGCAAGCCTGCGCACCCTGAAGGAACTGACCGGTATCGGTGTTCGCGCCGCAACCGGCCCGGTGATTATGGCTGCGATTACTTCCCTGATGGCTGCGGCACTGACCGCGCTGTCCGGCTGGCTGATTGTTCGCGCCGCCGAGGGCCCGGCAATGATGTACCTGATGGTCGCCATTGTGGGCGTGCGTTTCTTCGGTCTGGGCCGTGCCTGCGCCCGCTACGCTGAGCGTCTGATGACCCACTCGAAGGTTCTTGCCGCCGCAAATATTCTGCGTCTGCGCGCCTGGGTTGGCGCATGGCAGAGCGTGAGCAGCGTGCGTGCCCTGCTGCGTGGTGACGCGCTGCTCGAACGCCTCGTCGGCGGTATTGATGAGCTGCGTGACGGCGTGCCGCGCGTTATTATTCCGCCGGCTGCGCACCTGCTGGTCATGACCGCGGCGCTGATTACAACCGCGTGCATCCTGCCGCAGGCTCTGATTCCGGTTCTGCTTGCCGTGCTGGTCAGCACTTTTGTGGCTCCGTGGATTGTGCTCCGCGCCGATGCCCGTGCGGAGGCGCTGGCTCGCCGCTCCACCGCGCAGATGCTGCGCCTGGGTACCGGCATGCTCTCGGCGGCTGAGGACCTACGCGCTAACGGCGTGGCAACCACCGCTGAGAAGGCTAACGGTGCCCTGGACGCCGAGAACCTGTCCGCCCTGCAGAAGGGCTCGACCGCTCAGGGCGTGGGCCGTACCCTCGTGACCCTGAGCTGGTTCGGTGCGGCTCTGGCGAGCGCAGTCATTGCGTACCCGCTGGCTGTTGACGGCACTGTGCGTGCCCCCGAAGCGGCGATTGTGGTGCTGCTGTGCACCGGTATGCTGGAAAGCTCCCTGGGCCATGTTGAGGCGGTCCGCTCCTGGCCCGCGTTCAGCCGCCTGCTCGCGACGATTGCCCCGAGCGTGCGCAACGTATCCCTGGAGGGCGTTGTTGCCACCTCGACCCTGAAGCGTTCCGTGCCGACCGAGGCGGAGGTGGACACCCACGTTCTGCCGCGTCGTGTTGAGCGTCTGCGTGCCCGCGCGGAGGCCGAGATGGAGGAGCTGCTGGAGGCTGACCGTCAGCGTGCCCACCGCTTTGACCGCCCCGAATCTGCGGCTGGTTCTAAGAGCGATACCCCGCGGCCCCCGAAGCCCGGCGAGCCCAAGCTGGTCAGCTGCGGTACCCCGCAGGAGCTCGGCGTGAAGGTAGCTGAGACTGATCCCGCCCTGAGCCTACAGGACGCCGCCGCCCGTTGGCCCGGCATGGATCACCCGGTCTTCGCGCACCTGAACATGGACGCCCGCGCGGGCTCCTGGACTGCGGTGACCGGCCCCTCCGGTTCCGGTAAGTCTACGGTGCTTGCGACCGTTCTGGGCTTCTTGCCGCTGGAGTCCGGCCGTGTGCTGGCTTCCGGTGAGGTCCTGGAGGGCGAGCAGCTGCGCGGCTACGCGGCGTGGTGCCCGCAGGCGGCTCACATCTTCGAGTCGACCCTTGAGGGTAACCTGCTGCTGGCTCGTGACCGTTCGGATCGCCCGAGCGAGGAAGAGCTGGTTGAGGTTCTGCGCCGTGTGGGTCTGGGCGAGTGGTTTGACGCTCTGCCTCAGGGCCTGCGCACCCCGGTGGGTGCCGGCGGTTCGTTCCTGTCGGGTGGTCAGCGTCAGCGTCTGGCGGTGGCTCGTGCCCTGCTGGTGAACTCGCCGGTGCTGCTGCTGGATGAGCCGACCGCGCACCTGGATGCTGAGTCTGCCCGCGCGCTGATGGCTGACTTGGATGCGGCGACCCGCTCTAGCTCTGTGGCTACGGTTCTGGTGTCGCACCGTCCCGAGGATATTGCCCGCTGCGATGAAGTGGTTCGCCTCTAAACGCAGCTGAGCGTAGCCATCGCGGGCGAGATTGAACGCAAGAAACTGCGAGGAATGCCCCGGTACTTCGTGAAAGTACCGGGGCATTTCTTTGTGCAAAATTTTCTGGGCATATTGCTCTGCGCGTTATATCTGCGCGGGTTCCCCCAGGCTCTGTAAACAACCTGAGGTCGAAAGTCCGTGAACGGCGCGCCTAGAAGAGCTTTTCACCCTCCGGGCTAACCGCCAGCGTAGCAGAAACAGCCGCATAGTTCGGGCCCACAATGCCGATGCTCTGAGTGAGCATCACACCGGAACCGTCGCGGGCACCGTGCTCGGTCGGCAGGGAACGAGCCACGCCGCCGGAGGATGCCGCCTTCGCCGGGCCCACGCCCACCCACGCCAGGGCCAGCTGGCTCTCACCGGTGAGGAATCGGTGCGCACGCACACCGCCGGTCGCGCGGCCCTTCTGCGGGTACTCGCTCAGGGCGGTGACCTTGGCGCTTGCTAGGCCGTCCTTGCCGTTGGTGACGGTCACGACCTCCGCCGCGTCGCCGGGCGCGGTCACACCCAGGGCGATGAGGCGGTCACCGTCGGCAAGCTTGATGCCTGCGATACCGCCACCGGTGCGTCCCTGCGGGCGGACCTTCGCCGCGTCGAAGGTCAGTAGCTTCGCGTCGCGAGTGACGAAGGTAAGAATCATATCGTCGGTGGGGCAGGGGGCGGCGGCTACGATTTCGTCGCCGTCCTTGAGCTTCATGATGTCCCACTCGGTCTGGTTCAGCGGGTAATCCGGGTTCAGGCGCTTGATCACGCCGCCCGCGGTTGCCAGCGCCAGCACCGTATTCAGCGGTACGAGGGCGACCAGCTTCTCACCCTTGGCGAGCTGAACCAGCTCGGCTGCCTTCACCGCCGACGCCATGGAGGGGGTGCCGCCGTTCTCGTCCAGCACCGCAATGTCCATGACGGACAGACGCACCATGCGTCCTGCGGAGGTCACGGCACCAATCTCGCCGCGCGCGGTGGTCGGCACAATCGAGGTGAACACGTCGTGCTTGAAGCGCTTGCCGGGATCCACGAGCGCCTCGCGGATGGGCTTGCCGGGGGTTCGCCCCATCATGCCGGAGGCAGAGAGCAGTACCCAGCACGGGTCGTCGGCGATCTCGAGGGCGAGGCCCAGGCTCTTCTTCGCCTTGGACTGCGCGGTAACCGCCTCGATGGCGACCTGCATGTCGTCCTTGGTCTTGAGCTGGGTGCGGCGGTCGGTGCCGTAGCGTTCGGCGACCTCGGCGAGCTCGTCGGAGACCAGCTCGCGCAACGCCGCATCGGAACCGAGGATACGCTGCAGCTCAGCGATTTCCTGCTGCAGGGTGTCGCGTTCGGCCTCGAGCTCCAGGCGGGAGTACTTGGTGAGCTGACGCAGACGCAGCTCCAGAATGTGGTTCGCCTGGGTGTCGGTCAGGTCGAAGACGACCTTCAGCTTTTCGCGTGCCTGAGCGGTCTCGTCAGACTCGCGAATAATCTGGATGACCTCGTCAATGTCGAGGATTGCCACGAGCAGACCCTCCACCAGGTGCAGGCGGTCGGTGCGCTTGCCCAGGCGGAATTCGGTGCGGCGGCGGACCACGTTCAGGCGGTGGTCAATGTACACGCGCATCAGGTCGAGCAGGCCGAGGGTCTGCGGCTGACCGTCCACGAGCGCCACGTTGTTAATGCCGAAGGAATCCTCAAGCGGGGTGTGCTTGTAGAGGGCGGCGAGTACCGCCTCCGGGTTGAAACCGTTCTTGATTTCGATGACGAGGCGCAGACCATTGGTGCGGTCGGTCAGGTCGACCACGTCGGAGATGCCGGTGAGCTTCTTGGAGTTGACGCCGTCCTTAATCTTTTCGATGACCTTTTCGGGGCCGACCATGTACGGCAGTTCGGTGACGACAATGCCCTGCTTGCGGGGGCTGACCTGCTCGATGGAGACCTTCGCGCGGGTCTTGAAGGTGCCGCGGCCGGTTTCGTAGGCGTCACGGATGCCTCCCAGACCCACGATGGTGCCGCCGGTGGGCAGGTCGGGGCCGGGGATGAACTTCATGATGTCTTTGAGGGTCGCCTCGGGGTGGGCGATGAGGTGGCGGGTACCGGCGATGACCTCGCGCAGGTTGTGCGGCGCCATATTGGTCGCCATACCGACCGCGATGCCGGTGGTGCCGTTGACGAGCAGGTTCGGGAACGCTGCGGGCAGCACGGAGGGCTGCATGAACTGGTTGTCGTAGTTCGGTACGAAGTCAACCACGTCTTCTTCGAGGTCCGCGGTGAGTGCCTGCGCGGCGGGCGCCATGCGTGCTTCGGTGTATCGGGCGGCTGCCGGGCCGTCATCGAGGGAACCGAAGTTACCGTGACCGTCAACGAGGGGCAGGCGCAGCGCGAAGGGCTGGGCGAGGCGCACCATGGCGTCGTAGATGGCGGCGTCGCCGTGCGGGTGGAGCTTACCCATGACCTCGCCGGTCACGCGGGCGCTCTTGACGTGGCCCTTGTCGGGGCGCAGGCCCATCTGCTGCATCATGTAGAGGATGCGGCGCTGCACGGGCTTGAGGCCGTCGCGGGCGTCGGGGAGGGCGCGCGAATAAATCACCGAGTAGGAGTATTCCAGGAAGCTGGTTTCCATCTCGGCGGATACGTCGATGTCGACGATATTCTCTACCACATCCACCGGGTAGTCGCTGACGGCGGATTTGGATCGGCGAGCCATATATCTCCTCGTGTCGGTGTGTTTTCGCTCCTCCTATTTTAGCGGGTGGTAGCGGATGAGACGGGCTGGTTGGTCGGCGTCATCTGTGGGGTGCGCCAAGGCGGTTGCGGGGCAGTAACCGAAGCATACCGGGGGATTGCACACCGTCATATGAGCCTGTATTAGCGTGGTCAAGTAGCACAGCCCGGCTGGAACCCTCTAAGGTAGAGGGGAGTAATACCTAACCGCCCTCATCGTGTGTGCCGACCGACGTCGCCTCATGAGGGCACCGCACGAAAGAGGTACGATGTACGCCACCACCCCCGAACGCGAGCAACTGGTCGCAGACATTAAGCATGCCGGTTTCTACCCCGACCTCGTGCTGGAAGTGGTGGATGACGCGCTGGCGGGCATGAACCCGGACGCGCACTTCGTACAGCATGAAACCCACTTCTCACGCGATGATTTTCACCGCCACATCACCGTGATGGTGCTCTGCGGTGAGCACGTCATCTTTGCGCACCTGGACGACCAGCACCTTGAAGGTGACGCGCAGGGCACCGTGGCACATGTGAGCGTGGAGGCGGTGCACCTGAGCGCCCTGAACGCGGTCACCATCAGCTACGGTTTCAGCCAGCCGCAGGCGTACAACGCCGGTAGCACCGCCCCGACTGAGATTTCCTTCCAGATTGCTTGGACCGGTTCGCTGCACATGGAGCTGGCTCCTGCCGGTTGCCAGGATCCGCAGTGCAACGCCGACCACGGCTTCACCGGCGATGCGCGCCGTGAGGACATTGCGGTGCGTGTTTCTGCGACCGCTGACGGCCCGGAGTCGGTTCAGCGTGCGCAGCATTTTGCGCGTGCGCTGCACCGTGCCCGCATGTACGCAACCCGCCGATAAGCACCGGCGGTAGCGCTCGCCGCACGATAACAGCCCGCGCGGTGCCCCGTACTTTCACACACCCGCCACACCCCTGAGAGGACCTTATGACGGTACAGACCACCCTGCACGATGCTCTGGGCGCGCCGTTGCCTCCCGCGCCCGCCTACGGCAGCAATAGCATCGCCGATGTGCTGGAGTCCGCCTCCTCTCTGGTGGCTCAGCGAAGCCTGGCGCGCCCCGCGCACGCCCTGGATTCTGACCCGGCGTTCAACTCTGTTGCCGACCCGCTGAACCTTGCCGGTCGCCTCGCGGAGCAGGATGTTGATCCGGCGTCTTTCCGTCACGCCTGCGTGATCATGGTGGACGGCCTGGGTGAGCAGCTGCTCAACAGCTACGGCGGCTACGCGCCCGCCCTGCGTAAGACCCTGAACCTGGGCCCGCTGGACGCTGCGTTCCCCACCACGACCGCCGCCTCCCTGACCTCGCTGGGTACCGGTACGGCACCCGGCGCGCACGGCATTGCCGGCTACGAGGTGCGCAACCCGGCAGGTAATGGGGGAGCGGGTTCGGTTATGAACCACCTGTCCGGCTGGGATCAGTCGGTGGACCCGCACGCCTGGCAGCCGCTGCCGACCGTGCTGGAACGCCACCATACGAACCGCCGCGTGCTCACCATTTCGCTGGGTAAGTACCGCGGTACCGGTCTGACGGAGGCGGCGCTGCGCGGCGGCGACTTCGTGGACGCCGTCGGCTATAACGCCCGCGTCACCTACGCCCTGGAGGCGCTCTCCAGCCGCACCCCGACCACCGTGTACCTGTACTGGGGCGAGATTGACGCGGCGGGCCACCGCTACGGTGTGGGCAGCGACGAATGGCTACAGCAGCTGGAGGAACTGAACTCGGTGCTGAAGCGTCTGGCGGAGCGCGCCCCTGCGTGGGCGGCACTCTTCGTGACCGCCGATCACGGCATGGTGAACGTGCCCGAGCACCAGCGCATCGACTATTCTGGCGTGGAGGAGCTGACCCGCAACATCGCCATGACCGCCGGTGAACCGCGCGCCGTGCACCTGTACCTGGAAGACACCTCGGAGGCGGCACGTACCGCCACCGCTCAGCGTTGGGCGCAGTACTGGGGCGAGCGCGCCTGGGTGATTGACTCTCGTGAGCTGATGCGTGCCGGCTACTTTGGTCCGGTCATCACGGATGCGGCGCGCGGCCGTATTGGCGACCTGATGGTGTGCGCTCGCGACGATTGGGCGCTGTACGATATGCGCCACTATCAGGAGCGTGCCCTGCACATGGTTGGTCAGCATGGTTCGCTGACGGACGCTGAGCGTCTGGTGCCGTTGCGCATGCTCAAGACCTTCTAAAACGCTGGAGGATAAACGAAAACCGCTGGTTATTCGGGTGAATAACCAGCGGTTTTCGTATGTCTAGATACCCTTGATCAGGCGGCGCGAGGGCGGTCGCTTACTTGCGGCCGCCGAAGATGATGTCGTCCCAGGCGGGAACGCTCACGCGCTGCTTCTTCGAGGAAGACTTGGGCTTCTCGGCCGCGGAGGCGGGCTCAGCCGGTACCTCAGCTGCGGGCGCCTCAGCAGCGGGTGCGTCCTCGACGGGTGCCGGCAGGGCGAAGGACTCGACCGGAACGGATTCAACGGGTGCTTCCGAATCCACAGCCAGCGGGTCGGTGGTTTCTACGGTGGTTTCTGCGGTGGGCTCGGGGGCTGCCGGTGCAGCAGGAGTCGCCGGTGCTACAGGCTCAGCGGGCTGAGCGGACTCGCGGTGCACGAAAACCTCGGGCTCCTCAACCTGCGCCGGGCGCACCGAGCGGGCGCGCTCCAAAAGCTCCTTGAGCTTACGCTCATCAGCGCTCTCAGAGGAAGTAAGGGGTGCCGGTGCGGGCTCGGGTGCCTTCGGCAGGCGGGCGGGAGGAACCTCCACGGGAGCCTTCTTCGCGGCGGCGGCAACAGCATCCTCACTATTGCCCATCAGGAAATACGCCGCCTCATTCGAAGCGTACAAGCCCTGGTTCGCCGGGTTGTACACCCAACGTGCGGGGAAGACGACCTGCGCGGGCAGGTTCTGACGCACCGAATCCTTCAGCGCAATATCAACCTCAACGCGCCACTGACCGTTCTCCTGCTGGCGGGTGGTCCAGTCCTGGGTTGCGTCCTCAAAACCGTAACGCTCGGAGACTTCCTCAATGCGGGCGCTCAGGGTCACGGGAATCTGTGCGGTACCCGAAGCGGAGCTGCGGCGACCAATCTTCACGCTCTGAGCGGCACGAATAATGTGGGCACGCTCAGCAACGATCGGCCACTCGTAGCGGCGCACGCGCTCCGGTTCCCAACCGGACTCTTCAGCGATTTCCTCAACGGAGGCACCCTGACGGAAACGGGTCTGAATATCGCGCGGACCGTAGGTGCCCTTAGCGCCCAGACCGCGGGCGGGCTGAATACGGCGAGCCTTGGTGATGCTCGTGCGCAGGTTCGCGTCAATCGGCAACAAGAAGCGGGTGCCGTCAGCAGACTCAAGCACCAGATTTTCGCCGTCATCGTGAACGCCAATCAGACGCAGTTCAAGCATGAGAACCTCCATAGGTGAACCGGACGCGTTCGTGAATGTGTTGCACGGAACGCAAACTACCTACCAGGGTACCGTGAAAGCGCGGTAAATCAGTAGCGGAGGCGGGATTTTCACCAAAAAAAGATGTACTTTTCGCACCGAAAAAGCTAGAATGTGACGCCTAAACAGTCCAAAGCCTACCCAGGATTAGACAAATAGGGTGCCAATGGTGAACAATACCTGGCATGCCGTCGAGGTTAAATACACACCAGCGGCACCTAGAGCACTCATTAAACCAGCGTGGCCTAGTCCAACACACAGCCACAGAACCAACGGAGCGTGAAAGTTTGGCAACTGATTACGATGCACCTCGCAAGCAGGACGAAGAGCAGAACGAAGAGTCCTACGAGGAGCTGAACGCCCGCCGTTCCGAGATGCAGTCCGGTGCGGTGGACGAAGACGAAAACAGCGCAGCAGAAAGCTTCGAGCTGCCCGGTGCTGACCTGTCCAACGAGGAGCTGAACGTTGTTGTTCTGCCCGCTCAGGACGACGAGTTCACCTGCGCATCCTGCTTCCTGGTGCGCCACCGCTCGCAGATTGCACGCGAAGAGGGCGGCCTGTCCTACTGCATCGAGTGCGAGGGCTAAAACTTTAGGGAAGGGCTAACACCCACCCGACATACACCTCATGACGGGGCGAGTGCCGAGTGCACCCGCCCCGTTGAGTATGTGAAAGCCGCGCACACACAAACAGCGCCGCGTATATGCCTCGGCACAGCATGCCGCGGCACGTGCTGAACGCGAACATGCAACGAAAACACCCCGCAGTAGAGCCTCAACACAGCGCGAGGTGATGGCACAGACACCCGCGAAAGGTTAGAGTATTGACCATGATGACCCCCGTAAACGTCCACATTAAGCTGCTCGACCCCGAGCTGCCCGCACCCGCCTACGCAAAGCCCGGCGACGCCGGCGCTGACCTGCGCTCCCGCATCGACTTCGAACTGGAACCGGGCGAACGCGCCCTCGTCCCCACCGGCGTGGCAATCGCCCTGCCCGAAGGCTACGTTGGTCTGGTGCACCCGCGCTCCGGCCTGGCGACCAAGAACGGTATCACCATTGTGAACGCACCCGGCACCGTTGATTCCGGCTACCGCGGCGAGCTGATGGTCACCCTGCTCAACACTGACAAGACCAAGTCCTTCCACGTGCAGCGCGGCGACCGCATCGCCCAGCTAATCATTCAGAAGTACGAGCACGCAACCTTTACCGTGGTGGATGAACTGGAACAGACCGAACGCGGCTCCAGCGGCTTCGGCTCCAGCGGAATCCACTAGTCTGCTCTCACCGCGATTGTCGCACGAGAGAAGAGAAGAAACCCCCGCACCCTGCGTGCGGTGAAAGTAGGAATACCATGTTCGGATTTGGTAAGAAGAAGCACGCCGAGGAGGCTGAAAAGGCCGCCATCGACAAGGCTGTCGCCGAAGAGATTGAGGAGACCAACGTCGAGGTTGAGGAGCTGAAGGAAGAGGAGAACTCTCCCGAGGTCATCAAGTACGACCGCGTCAACGGCCCGCACGACATTGAAGAAGTCACCGCCGAAGACCTCGAAGACTACGTCGACCTGGGTGCACTGCGCATCAAGCTGCTCGACGGCATGAACCTGCGCCTCGAAACTGACGACGCAACCGGCGCCGTCATCGCCGCAACCATTACCCGCGACGGCGCAACCCTGCAGGTGCAGGCATTCGCCGCACCGCGCACCACCGGCATCTGGGACGACATCCGTCACGATCTGACCGAGTCCGTCGCATCCCAGGGCGGCATCGTCGAAATCTACGCCGGCGTATTCGGTGCCGAGATGCTGACCCGCCTGCCCGCCGTCACCCCGGACGGTCAGCCCGGCGAGCGCATCGCCCGCTTCGTGGGTGTGGACGGCCCCCGCTGGTTCCTGCGCGGCGTGATTTCCGGCGCGGCTGTGCTCGGTGACGATAAGGCTGCCGCCTCCGTGGAGGAAGTCTTCCGCACCGTCGTGGTGGACCGTGGCGACGACCCGCGCCCGCCGCGTGAACTGCTGCCCATGACTCTGCCCGCCGACCTGGTTGTGGCTGAGGAAGAGCCCGCCGTTGAGGAAGAAACCGAGAACGAGCACAGCAAGCTGCGCCCGATGCCTCGCCGCGGCCCTGAGATTACCGAGATTGGCTAATGCCTGAGTTTTCGAACTACCCGAGTGCGCTCGCGGTTCCTGAGGAGCAGATTCTTGCTCCCGGGTACCCCGAGCGCTTTCGCGTACGCCTTGCCGGACGCGTGGAGCAGGTGTGGTTGCCTGCGTTGCAGGATAAGCCGATGTACCGTGCCGAGCTGGTGGTGGCTAAGTCGAAACCCCTGCAGTGGTCGAGCCCGCTGGCGCTGATTGGTATGCCGATCGTGGAGCCGCCCGGTGAGGATTTCGAGGAGGAATCCGAGGACCCCGAGAAGCAGCACCATCTGAACACGGCGTCTTTGGCGACCGTGGCGGTGCAGGAGCCTCACGAGGTGTCTTTCCCGCCGTATGCGCCGTTCAACCCGGGGGATAGGGTGCTGCTGAAGTGGCAGGGGCAGCAGATGGTGCCCGGTGTGCTTGCCGGTGCGTTGTTGCGCTGTTCCGGTGTGGTGTCGGTGAGGGCTCATCAGCCGGTGATTTATAACCCGCGCTATGAGATCGTGCCGCAATTCTTTGCTGAGAAGGGAAAACATGAGCGCTGAGCAGTCTTCGACCCAGCCCGATCCGAACGCTAACCCCGCAACTAGCTCTGAAACTGGCCCTGCGGGGGAGGAGAACCAGCTCGCGCAGAGCCTGAGCGCCTCCATGGGTGCGAATATGCGCCGCACCGCCAACGGCGACGTGGATATTCTGCACGCTATCGGCGGCTGGCGCGGCCTGGTGGAATCCTCCCTGCCCGCTGTGGCGTTCCTGGTGCTGTTCACCGTGACGAAGGAACTGAACCTGTCCCTGATTGCGGCGTTGGCTGCGGCGGGCGTGTTCACGCTGATTCGTCTGGT
This sequence comes from Rothia sp. HMSC061C12, assembly GCF_001815755.1. Classification (NCBI taxonomy): domain Bacteria; kingdom Bacillati; phylum Actinomycetota; class Actinomycetes; order Micrococcales; family Micrococcaceae; genus Rothia; species Rothia sp. HMSC061C12. The sequence continues at coordinate 583 of NZ_KV821880.1, read as the reverse complement.
GCAGGGCTCTAAGCTGGTGAGTGCGCTGACCGGTCTGGTGGGCGTGGCGATTTGTGCGTTTGCCGCGTACCGTACCGGTAATGCGAGCGACTACTTTGTGGTGGGCTTCTGGACGAACGGCGTGTACATCCTGGCGTATCTGCTGTCGATGCTGGTGCGTTGGCCGATTACGGGCCTGATTTTTGCGGTCATTCGCGGTGAGGCGCTGAGCTGGCGCCAGAACCCGGTACGCCTGCGCCAGTACATGCTGGCGACCTGGATTATTACCGTGCTGATGATGCTGCGCCTTGCCGTGCAGGTGCCCCTGTATTTTGCGAATAATGTGGAGGCGCTGGGCGCGACCCGCCTGATTATGGGTCTGCCGCTGTACGCTTTGGGCGTGTGGCTGGCGTGGCGTGTGTCGGCACCGGAGGAGGCGCTGGTGAGCGAGGAATCTGAAGATGCTGAAGAATCTGACGTATCTGTCGCTACCGAAGCTGACGGTTCAGAAAGCCGCTAACTCCACAACTTCATACGTAGAAGAACTTCATAGAAGTACGCGAAAGCCCCGGTACCTGAACTGCGCCCCGAAACTTGGACGCAT
>NZ_KV821879.1:0-409 GCF_001815755.1 Rothia sp. HMSC061C12 | reverse complement strand
GAAGACACTAAACCATGGCACAAATTCTGCAGAGACGGCGCCACCGCGGGTGCAGAGATATTTGATGCATAAAGCATTGAGAAGCTCGAATAATGACCAACCACCGTCATCATCCTCAAAAGAATGCAAACGACGGCAAACATGCGGTAGGGTGGTAACTGTAGTACTCAATAGCGCATTGATGCGATTGTTGGGCGAGCTACGGGGCTGTTTTCCTTCCGGTGGTCAGTTTGACCTGCGAAAAACGGTCCGACTAGTAACTAAACAACACACCATCACCGACGATAGGAGCGTATCTTCTATGGATTCGACCATTTTCAACCGCCGTACCTTGCTGGGCGGCGGCGCACTTGTGGGCCTGGGGGCCCTGCTTGCGGCATGTGGCCAGCAGGCAAATAACGAGGCGGCA
>NZ_KV821878.1:0-1495 GCF_001815755.1 Rothia sp. HMSC061C12 | reverse complement strand
ACTTTCTATTCGGATGCCAATTTCCTTGGGTCCCGTATGTACACCTGGGATAACCCTCATCTGGGTTGGATGAATGACCGTGCATCTTCATTGCATTCTGATGGGTGCCGGTGGCGCTATTACGAAGACAGCCACTATAGGGGTCGCAGGTTTGATTCTTCTTCCGACCTCAACTATCTGCGGGGTCTAAGCCATGAGGGTCTCCATTGGGGCGAGACTTGGGATGACCGGATTAGCTCAGTTAGGTATGTGTATTGCTAGGTGAATGGTGGTAGAGGGACAGGATGCTTTCCTGCTTTAAGTTTTTCTTCCACTCTGAAAGGAGGGTGTGCTCTTGCATAAAAGTAGTGCATTCACAATCACTGCCCTAGCAGGCGCGCTTTTGCTGTCTTCATGCGCTCAGGGAGGTGCCTCAAATTCTGAGTATAAAGCCAAGCTCGATTACGCGAATAATTTGATTACTCTTCCCCTGGATGAGTATGACTATGACGATGCGTCAAGGGCTGTAATTAATGAGGCGGTCGCCCGTATCATGCAAGTATGTTATGTAGCTAAGGGATACTCTGATGCTGTCCCTGTGTTCTCTGATGATCAGCACAGTAATATATATGGTGCCTGGAATGTTGAATATGCCAAGAAGTATGGATATTTCAATGAAGAAAAGTCTCGAGAGCGCACGCAGGCGGCAGAGAAAATACCGGCAGAGATTAGGAAGGAATGTCGCAAGGAAAGTGCCAATCAGTTGAAAGAAATTGAATACGAGAATGACAATGACTCTTTCGCTTACCGGCTTAGACAGGAAGCCTATGCGAGTGCGAAAAGTGATCCGGAATGGAATAAAGTTCGCTCTGAATGGTGGAGCTGCCTAGAGAGCAATGGGTTAACACCACGCAAGGATGACCAGGCGTGGGGTAGTCAAGAGACGTCCAATATTGACGTAAGTTCTAAGAGTGAGGAGGAAAAAACTCAAGAAGTGATTCGCCTCGCAACTATCGAAGCGGAATGTAATCAGAAGGTTGGTATGGCTCAGCGTCTGGGTGATATTGAGGCATCCTACCAGGGGCCTCTCATTGAGAAGAACCAGGCGAAGCTTAACCAGTTGAAAGAAGAGAAAGAAAAGCATGTGGCGAGGGCGCGTGAAATTATCGCCACTAGTCAATAACACATTCTGTTTGAACTGAATAGTACAACTAATAATTGTGATGGAGGAGCCCAGTGTTTGTGGGCTCCTCCTGACTTTCCTGGTTGAAAGGAGTCGGTAACAATGAAGGAATTTGCTGCTCTGTTCGCCTGCTTTGCTCTTAAAGAGTGCTACGCGAAAAAAGGATGCGATTTTGAAATCCTAGAAAATGGCTGGGTTTCTGGTGATGCCTCCGGTATGGCTCCTGGAATGTGAAGCATGTGTGCGCGTCGGAACCTTTTTTATTGGGGTTTTTATTGGGGTATTGGGTGATTCTTTGTTTGGGTGGGGTGTTGAGTTTTTCACATGAATGTG
>NZ_KV821877.1:0-243 GCF_001815755.1 Rothia sp. HMSC061C12 | reverse complement strand
TCAGAATCTCCTTTCAAAAGAATGACGCCGCGGTCATTCATATCCACAACCCGCAACCATTGGCGAGCCGAAGTCAGGAAATCCATCGCATGCCCCAAACCGAAATTGAGAGTGCGACTCTCGTATTCCCTGTGACTTGAATTAATACTAACACACCTAGGCAATTTATTTAGTGATTTAAATCACTTATATGATAATATGGGATTTACCCGCTTTAGATATATTTAAATATTATTTACTACA
>NZ_KV821876.1:7214-22550 GCF_001815755.1 Rothia sp. HMSC061C12 | reverse complement strand
GTGCCCCTGTAGGAACGAGGACGAACACCAGCCCCTCCACGCCCCATCCCATAGAAATGCGAATACCGCCTCAGAACCGGTTAGTTGCCGGTCATGCCCAGCAGCTCATTCGCGCGAACGCGAGCCCAACGCTCCGCGTTCAGCACCGCCTCCAGCGTCAAATCAGCGTCAGAAACAGCCTCAGCACTGCCGGTGTGCTCCTCCAGCACGCGTGCCACCGAGTCGACAATGTCGGTAAAGCGAATCGCGCCCGCGTGGAATGCTGCGACGGCTTCCTCATTGGCGGCGTTGAACACTGCCGGGTGCGTGCCGCCGACCTTACCGGCGTCCTTAATCATGCGCACGGCGGGGAATGCTTCCTCGTCCAGCGGTTCAAAAGTCCAGGATGCAGCCTTCGACCAGTCACAAGCAGGCACGGCGCCGGGAATGCGGTGCGGCCAGGTCAGACCCAGCGCGATGGGCAGAACCATGCTCGGCGGGGACGCCTGCGCAATGGTCGATCCGTCCACGAACTGCACCATGGAATGCACGATGGACTGCGGGTGAACCGCCACGTCAATACGGTCCAGGTCCACGCCGAACAGGTGGTGCGCTTCAAGCACTTCGAGTGCCTTGTTGACCATGGTTGCCGAGTTGGTGGTGACGACCAGGCCCATGTCCCAGGTGGGGTGTGCAAGCGCCTGCGCGGGGGTCACGTCGTGCAGCTGTTCACGCTTGTAGCCGCGGAACGGGCCGCCCGATGCGGTGAGGATGAGTCGGTCGATTTCTGTGTCGGTTCCGGAGGCGAGCGCCTGCGCGAGGGCGGAGTGTTCGGAGTCGACGGGCACCATGGGGGTGTTCAGGGGGGATGCGTCGACGGCGGCGCGTACAAGCGGGCCGCCTGCGATGAGGGATTCCTTGTTTGCCAGTGCCACGCGGTAGCCGCTGTTGAGGGCGGTGAGGGTCGGTTCCAGGCCGATGGAGCCGGTGATGCCGTTGAGGACGGTGTCTGCCGGGTGTGCTGCGGCCTGTACGGATGCTTCGGCGCCGTGGGCGATTTGCGGGGTGTAGCCGGTGGCGCCTGCTTCGGAGGCTACCGCCTCGATGAGTTCACGTAGGCGCTGCGCGTCTTCTGCGGTGCCGCTGGTGGCGACCAGTTCGGCGCGCACGTGCACTGCCTGGCGTGCGAGCAGTTCGAGGGATCGGGAGCCTGCGGAGAGGGCGACGACCTTCAGCGGTGCGTCGGCGGCGGAGGCGCTGGTGCCTTTGAGCGCGGCGAGGTGGTCGATGACTTCCATGGCTTGGGTGCCGATGGAGCCGGTTGAGCCGAGGAGGGTGACGCGCTGCGGTGCGCGGGTGAGTTCTGTGAGGGCGTCGGTGAGGCGGTCGCGGTTGCCGCCGACGCGTGCTGAGGATCCAAACTTCATGGTTCTAGTGTCTCATGAGCTCGCGGGTACGTTCGGGTACTGGCGCCGCCTCTCACGTTAGAAGGCCCAGCGTAGATGAACCCCAGCATAGATGAGCCCCAGCTTAGAAGACCCCAGCGCAGAAGAATCCCCCACCCTGTCATACGGGGCGGGGGATTCAACACTTCACGTTTTAGAGCAGGTCCTGCAGCAGCTCAATGCAGCGGTCCAGGAAGGCGTCCACCTGGGATTCCTCGTAGCTGACGGTGCCCGAGGCGGGGCGGAACTTTGCGTGGCGCACCACGGAGGGGTCCAGCGGCTCCTCGCTGTTGAGCTGGGCGTACACGCGGTCGCAGATGGCGTCCACGTCGCCGACGAAGTAGCCCATGTGGCGGCGCTTGCTGGGGCGGCGGAAACGCTCACCGGCGGGGCGTTCCAGGCGGCCTGCGAGCAGCTCGCCGGTCTCTACGAGGGAGCGTTCCCAGTTGTCCAGGCCGTACGCCTCAATGTAGCGGCTGCGTTCGAGCTTGGCGAAGCGTTCCTCAATCTTTTCGAGGGCGCGGTCGACCACATCCAGCTGGTAGCCGCCGGGTTCTTCGCGGAAGACGACCTGGCGGATTCGTCGGGAGGTGTAGAGGTCTTCGGGTAGTTCGGCGGCTCCGCTGAGCTTCTCGTAGTCCTCGGCGAGGCGGGTGAACAGGCGGTCTACTTCACTGCGCTTGTAGCCGGGTTCGGTTTCTGCTGCACGGGCAAATCCGCCTCCGTGGGTGGTGCTTGCCAAGGTAGGCTCCTCTCGACGATTGAACTTTAAGAATACCAATGCGCAGGCTACCTGGTGCAAGGTGGGCGGGCGGCGTCTTAGATATAGCCTTTTACACCCCTCATCAACGGATACAGCAAAGGCGGGGCGCCCCTCCCCCACTCGTGGGAAGAAACGCCCCGCCTCCATAAGCGATAAAGCTTGAAGCTTTAGAGCGGCATAATAAACCGGAAAATCAGGCAACCAGCCGCCGCAGCAAAAAGAATCGAATCCAGGCGATCCATCATGCCGCCGTGACCGGGCAGAATATTCGACATGTCCTTCACACCCATACGGCGCTTGAACACGGACTCGACCAGGTCACCGGCAGTCGAAGCGACCACCATGACCGCCGCCAACGGAATAGCCCAATACCAGGGCGAACCCATAACCGCCAAGGCGATAGCGCCAACAACCGCCGAGCCGACGAAGGAACCAGCCAGGCCCTCCCAGCTTTTCTTCGGGGAAATCTTCGGCGCCATCGGGTGCTTACCCCAATTCACGCCGGCAATGAAGCCGAACGTGTCATTGCAGATGGCCATCAGCAGAATCATGAGGATACCGCGCTCGCCGTGGTCCGTCTGGAAGTAGACCATGGCAATACCCAGCATCAGCGGCACCCACAGCAGAGCCAGGGCGCTACCGCTCAAAGACTTACCCAGTGAGACCTGACGGTCAGCACGCACGAGAGCAGAAGAAAGCAACAGCGCCAGCAGGCTCACCGCCAGGGCGATGCCCAGCCCGGTAAAACCGAACAGGTAGGACACCACCACAATTGCGCCAGACAGGGCACCCAGTAGGTATTCCGGGATGCCGTAGCCGCGGCGGGTATTGAGCACGTGCCCAATTTCCCAGGCGCCCAACGCTGCCGCGCCGGTAGCGATCGCAACAAAAACCGGCTGGTAAATCAGGCCCAGCACCAATAGCACGCCGAAACCAACACCCACACTAATGGCGGCGGGCAGGTTACGGCCAGCTTTGGCGCTGCGCGACTTGACCGGCGTTGCAGCGGTCTGCGGGCTCGGCTGTGGAGCAGGCGGCGCGCTTCTCTCTTCTTTCGCTTCTTTGCGTGCACTCATTAGGGTTTAGACCTCGAGCAGTTCAGCTTCCTTGTGCTTGTACAGTGCGTCGACCTGGTCGATGTGCTTCTTGGTCTGTGCGTCCAGTTCCTTCTCAGCACGTGCGCCTTCGTCTTCACCGATTTCGCTGTCCTTGACCAGCTTGTCGATAGCGGTCTTAGCGTGGCGGCGAACGTTACGGATGGAGATACGAGCCTCTTCAGCCTTGTGGTTGACGAGCTTGGTGTATTCCTTACGGCGCTCAGCGGTCATTTCGGGCATGACAACGCGGATAGCTGCACCGTCGTTGCTGGGGTTAACACCCAGGTCGGAGTCACGCAGAGCCTTCTCGATAGCTGCCAGTGCGGTCACGTCGAAGGGAACGATCTTGACGGTACGTGCGTCCTCAACGTTGAAGGACACCAGCTGCTGCAGCGGGGTCGGTGCACCGTAGTAGTCGGCGGTCAGGCCGCTGAAGATTGCGGGGTTCACACGACCGGTGCGGACCTTAGCGAACTCAGTCTTGGTTGCTTCGATGGTCTTTTCCATCTTCTCGCCGGCTTCGGCAAGGATTTCTTCGATCACGAAAGGATCTCCTTTGTCGGTATTCTGGGGTACCAGAATTGTCGGTGGGTGCGCGTTCAGCCCTCACGGTTCCCTACCGGTTCGCGGCGCATCCGAGGCGAAAACCGTAAGGATAAGGCGAAGTCGACGGGAAAGAGGCAGAACGTCGTATTTGATATAAGTCTAGACGGTACCGGCGGGCATAAGCGAGTTTTAGCGCTTACCCGCGCGGTACCGTCCAGAATAAGTCCGCGCTATCGAGCACGGTCACAGTGTGAGGGGGCGTTCCGTACGCCCAAACCTAAAAATTTAGGGGTTAGCGAGTAACGAGGGTACCCATCTTCTCGCCCAGAATTGCGCGGGTCACGTTGCCCTCACCCTGCATGCCGAACACGCGCATAGTCACGTTGTTGTCGCGGCACAGGGAGAACGCGGTCTGATCCAGCACGCGGATGTTGCGCTGCATTGCCTCATCGTAGGTGAGGTTGTACAGGCGCTCAGCGTTGGGGTCCTTGTTCGGGTCAGCAGTGTAGATGCCGTCCACACCGTTCTTAGCCACCAGAACCTCATCTGCGTGGATTTCCAGGGCGCGCTGAGCAGCCACAGTGTCGGTAGAGAAGTAGGGCAGACCCGCACCAGCACCGAAGATCACGACGCGGTCCTTCTGCATGTGGCGAATCGCGCGGCGAGGAATGTAAGTCTCAGCAACCTGCGGCATGGTGATAGCCGACTGAACACGGGTGTCAATACCCTCCTGCTCCAGGAAGTCCTGCAGAGCCAGGGAGTTCATCACGGTACCGAGCATACCCATGTAGTCTGCACGGGAGCGGTCCATACCCGCCTGAGAGAGTTCAGCACCGCGGAAGAAGTTGCCGCCACCAATCACGATGGAGGTCTCAACTTCGCCAACGGTTGCGGCGATCTGCTTAGCGATGCTGCGCACGACCTCGGTCGAAATACCAACTTCGCCGCCACCAAAAACCTCACCGGAAAGCTTGAGCAAAACGCGGCGGCGGCCGGTTTCGTCACGGTGCATCGGGCGGGGATTCGCTTCAGTCATGGTTCCTCCAGTGGCTTACCTAGGGATTGTTGTGGGTGATTGGGGCGGACTCCTGCCGCCTAGTCCTTATCAAGGATACAGCAAAGCCGGGTAGCCACCAGTGGTGACTACCCGGCTTCAGGCTATAATCCCAACCTCATACGATTTCCCTTACCGGGAACCCGCAATACGGGAGGGCAGAACTGCAGCGAGTCCTTATGCGCCCACGCGGAAACGTGCGAACGCGGTAGCGGTTGCGCCAGCCTCGGACAGAACCTGTGCAACAGACTTCTTGGAGTCCTTCGCGAAGTCCTGATCCAGCAGGGTGTTCTCCTTGAAGAAGCCCTTCAGTCGACCCTCAACGATCTTGTCCAGAATCTTCTCGGGCTTGCCCTCAGCGATTGCGGTCTCGCGAGCAACGCGCTTCTCGGTCTCGATCTGGTCTGCGGGGATGGACTCGGAATCCAGGTACTTGGGGCTCATTGCAGCAATGTGAACTGCAACGTCGTGTGCGATCTCGTCGGTGTTCTCACCGGAGACAGCCAGCAGAACGCCAACCTGTGCCGGCAGGTCCTTGGAGGTCTTGTGCAGGTACACTGCAACGTGCTCACCCTCAACGCGTGCAATGCGGCGGACAACGATCTTCTCGCCGAGCAGTGCACCAGCGTCGGTGGTCAGCTCCTCAACGGTCTTGCCCTCGTAGGATGCAGCCTGCAGCTCTTCCAGGGTGGAAGCGTTAGCAGCAATAGCAGCCTCGAGCACGTTCTGGCCGAAAGCGATGAAGGGGTCGGACTTTGCCACGAAGTCGGTCTCAGAGTTGACCTCGATCATGTAGCCAACGCCGTTCTCAACGCGTGCAGCTACCAGGCCCTCAGCGGTTGCGCGACCCTCGCGCTTGGTGATGCCCTTCAGACCCTTAACGCGGATGATCTCGGCAGCCTTCTGCTGGTCGCCGTTAGCCTCGTCCAGAGCCTTCTTGACGTCGAGCATACCTGCGCCGGTCTTCTCGCGCAGTGCCTTGATGTCTGCTGCGGTGTAGTTCGCCATTGTGAACTCCTTGTGTTGCTGTAATAAATCGGGATGACATCCCGGTGGTACAAATGGCGGACGGCGCCGCGCCCAGGTCAGGGCGGGCGCCGTCCGAACGTGGTCCCCGCAGGCGGGGGCCACAAAGCATAAAGCTTAGTGGGCTAAGAAAGCTTACTTAGCAGCCTCTTCAGCCTGTGCAGCCTCGTGCTGCTCCAGGAGCTCGCGCTCCCAAGCTGCCATGGGCTCCTCAGCTGCTTCAGCCTTGCCGTTCTTCTTAGCGTTGCGCTCGATCAGGCCGGCTGCCACTGCGTCAGCAATCACGCGGGTGAGCAGGTTGACGGAGCGGATAGCGTCGTCGTTACCGGGGATCGGGAAAGCAACCTCGTCGGGGTCGCAGTTGGTGTCGAGGATAGCAACAACGGGGATGCCCAGCTTCTGAGCCTCGTTAACTGCCAGGTGCTCCTTCTTGGTGTCAACAACCCACAGGAGGGAGGGAACCTTGGACAGGTTACGGATACCGCCGAGGGTCTTCTCGAGCTTCTCGAACTCGCGACGCATGAGGAGCAGTTCCTTCTTGGTGTAGCGAGAACCTGCTACATCGTCGAAGTCAATCTGCTCGAGTTCCTTCATGCGCTCGATGCTCTTGGAGATGGTGCTGAAGTTGGTCAGCATACCACCGAGCCAGCGGTGGTTCACGTAGGGCATGTTCACGCGGGTTGCCTGCTCAGCGATAACTTCCTGAGCCTGCTTCTTGGTACCCACGAACAGGATGTTGCCACCGTGTGCGACGGTCGACTTAACAGCCTCGTATGCCTTGTCGATGAAGGCGAGGGACTGCTGCAGGTCGATGATGTAGATGCCGTTGCGCTCGGTCAGGATGAAACGCTTCATCTTGGGGTTCCAACGGCGGGTCTGGTGACCGAAGTGAACGCCGGAGTCCAGCATTTCACGCATAGTTACGACGGGCATGTCGTCTCCTTTGTGGTGCCGCGCGGACCTCCCATTCGGGCTAGCCCAACACGCGCATAGTAGTTATCAGTTTTTCCTGGCGGCGGTTAGCGTTCACGGTTACCCGTTCAGCTCAGGCCCTAACCACCCCGTATGGGTGGACCGAAGGTCCCTTATCGGCTCCCCGTTTGAGGATGCCGCTCACGCCGCGCGTCGTCAGTGAAGCTGTGCGGAACCCCCTCACAGAAGGAGAATACCCGCGCAGGCACACTGCATTACGACATTGTACCGTATATTCCGCGATTAATCCGCCGGATTAGGGTTAAAACCTGCGCAGGCGCGGCGGGTGTGTGCAGGGGCACTGTGGATAAAGGATTTTAAGGCGAAAACGGCGGGGTTATCCACAATTTTTCGTGCGGTGCCGCGGGGCGGGGCAATTCGTGATGTGCTCAGAAGATGAAGCAGAACATGAAGACATTAGCGACAACGCTACGGCGCGCAATGCTGATGGCGTGCTGCCTGCTGGGTGCACTTGTGAGCGCGGGCGGGCAGGGCTACACGGGTGGGCAGGTCTACACGGGTGGGCAGAGCTACGCGGGCAGTCAGGGTTATTTGGGCAGTCAGGGTTATTCGGGCTGGATTAGTCCTACAGGCGGGGCTGGTTTTACTAACGATGCCATCTCAAGTGCACAAGTTCCCGGCAGCGCGCACGTTCCCCACACCGTTGAGCTCACCGCGAGCCGACTACGCTACCGCTCCCCCACCGCCGAATCCAGACCGCGGGTGATCCGCTCCTTTGAGAAGCCCGCCCAACGCTGGAGCGCGGGGCACCGCGGCGTAGACCTTGCCGTACCCGAGAACGACCGGCGCGTCTACGCACCGGCACCGGGAAAAGTGGTGTTCAGCGGCACGGTCGTCAACCGCAAAGTACTGGTCATTGCGCATCCGGATGGGCGGCGCAGCACCTTCGAACCCATGGACGAAGCACTACCGGTCGGCACCACGGTTGCAGCCGGTGATGTCATCGGCACCGTCGCAGGCGCGGCGGGCGGCAACAGCGAGCGCCCCTACCGGCGATGCTCCACCCCCTGCCTGTACTGGGGTGTACGACAGGGAGGCGCCCGCGGGGACGGCAGCGGCAAGACCGCCGAGTACATCAACCCCATGAGCCTGCTGGGGTCGAAGGAACCGAGCATTTTGCTTCCCGTGCCGGGCGGATACTAGCGGTGGGTACTAGTACAGGCAGGTATCGGATACAGCTGTGGCCCGTCACCTCCCCCGAAGGAGGCAACGGGCCACAGGAGCCAGCCTAAGTTGTGCCCACTAGCGTAGGTGCTAGAGGCAGCTACTTACTGGAGGACGTCACCGTCATCAGCACCGAACTGGTTCGGCTGTACAGGCTGGTTGGGCTGTGCAGGCTGCTGAGCAGTCTGACCGGGCTGTGCAGGCTGCTCAGTCGGAGGGATATACGCGGGCATTGCCTTGGTCGGCTCGTTCTCGCCGTAGTTCACGCCGTGCTGCGGGGTGAACACCTGAGTCGGCGAATCATCACCCGTAGCGTAGGCGGTGTTCTGCGCCGGGTAGCCCCCCTGTGCCTGGTAACCGGACTGAGCGGCATAACCATTCTGAGTAGCGTAGCCGCCCTGTGCCTGGTAGCCGTTCTGTGCGTCAGCCTGGGTTGCGCCGTAACCGGTCGCAACACCCGCCGCCGCGCCCAGTGCCGCAGCCGAAGCGGCACGACGCTCACGGCCCTTCGCGCGAGCCGCCGCAATCTTCTTGCGGAACAGGAAGAGCAGAACCAGGATGAGCAGCAGCAGACCCACAATAACCGCATCCACGATTACGTCGGTCATGCTCAGACCGGACACCGGAACAGTCAGACCGGAGGTGGTGCTGACGCCGTGGTCGGTCTTGACGCTCAACTCGCCGCCGTTCACGGTCAACTGCACATGGGCGCCGTTTGCCCTGCTGTTCGCGGCATCTACCTTCTGCTGATCCAGCGAGGAGAAGGTCGGCGCCTTGAAGGTGAACTCGAAGGGAGCCGAGTAGTAGCTACCCAGCTTCGAAGAGAGCTTAATCTCAGGGGTCACGGTGTAGTCGGAGCCGAAGGGGTGGTAGCCACCGGGACGGGTGACGGTCACCTTCGAATCGGGCAGGTACTCGTTCAGGCGCTGGTTGAACTCGTTCTGGTCCTTACCGCGAACCTTCACGCTCACGATGGTGGCGTCGCCGTCCTGACGAACCTCAGTCTCGTCATTGCTGCCGCCTGCGAAAACGTCCTTGAGCTTCTGCTCAGCGCCGGCAACGTCCTCGGTCGGGAATGCGTAGAGGAAACGTGCCTCCATGGAACCGTCCAGGCCCAGGGAGGTAGCCACCTTCATGCTCTTCATCGAAATGTTTCGCGAAGAGACAAGGTTAATCGCAAGAATCCTATTGTTCGAGCTAGAAGAGCTGCGATCGCGTCGGCTGTAGTTAGGTTCGTAGCGACGGTCCTCGCTGTCCTTCATCGTAAGGGTCATACCCTGACCTTCCGGAGAGCACAGCAGGGAGCAATCCAGAGTGCCCGAGATGGTCTTCTCAACCTTGAAAGATCCGTCGTTCTCGGTTACTTCACGACTGAAGGACAAATCAGTGCTGCTTGCGCCAAAAATCTTCTTGAGCTTATCGCTCAGGTCCTGCGAGGAGGAAGCCTGGAAGAGCATGGTGCGACCAATTTCTTCCTTAGCTGCACTAGTCGATGCGGAAGGAGCGTAACCCCTCGCTTCAGAAGAGTCCAGACCCTTCTTCAGCTCGGCGCCTTCAGGCTTGACCTGATTCAGGTAGGCATCCACTGCAGAGGAAGTTTCGCTATTCATGATTTCCTTGGCGGAGAAGGAAACCATAACAGAGTAACCACCGTCCTTCTCGTTGATGTCCATGAATACGGCCTTGAAGCCGCGGTCCTGGACGTCCTTCGCAGAGATGGTGGAGCCGCCAGAGTTTTTTACTTCCTTCTCGCCAAACTTCACAGTGGTTTCGCTACTGCTGCTGTTGAATACGCTGTTCTTGTTGGAGGTTTCAATAACGCCATCAACAACAAGAGCTTCGGGGAGCCAGTCCAGCAAGTCTTTCGAGCTGAAGTTTTCCTTCACCTGAATACCCTGCACCAGACCCTGGTCAGAGTTGACGATGCTAATCTGCGGGGTAGCACTGGAACCAGCAGCCTTCAGGATAGAAGCAACCTTGGTCCGGTACTCATCCACAGAGGAGAAGGGAATGGTGAAGGTCGCACGTGCCTTGTCACCCTCAGACTGAATACCACCGTATTCCAGGCCCTCGGGCAGGTGCTTACGCACGGACGCATCCAGTGCCTGGGTTCCACCCTTAACCTTGTCCTGGTTATCCTTCATGTTGAAGGAAACCAGAATGGTGCGGGTACCCTTCTCAGCGCTCTCAAGGCCCAGCTGGGTCTCAATCTTTGCGCTGCAGGCGCTCAGAATCAGGGCGGCAATGGTCAACAGAACCGCCAGGAACATCCAGCGCTGACGAGTCGGCGCGCTCGGGGCGTGAGTCATCGCGTGCATACTAGGCTCCCATCAGGCGAATCGCCACGTAATAGACGACCATGGACGCCAGAACCCATGCGGTGCTCAGCGCCGCGTGCATGATAATCGGGGACTTCGCGAAGCGGCCCAGACGGTTCAGACCCAGATAGGTGAGAGCCTCACCCGAGAACACGGCGAAAGCAAGCACCAGGACTATGAGCATGGTCAGGAAGAACGCACCACCACCGCTACGGGTGAGGGTCAGGAAGAACACGAGCAGGTTCAGCACCAGGAACGAAGGAATCAGCGCCAGCGAAGACACCGATACCGCGTGCATGCTCGCGGTGAAGGACGCCGGCGCCTTGCCGATACGCGCGGTCAGTTGCAGCTGCACACCGCGCAGAACCTGCACACCGAAGATGGCGAGAGCCATCAGCACGTACGCCAGAATCATGCGTCCGGTCGGCACAGCCTGTGCGGCGTAGGCGCCACCGTAGGCACCGCCTCGACCGTACATATAGCCCATCATGGACATCGCGACAGTGGCAGCCAGAATTACCAGCTGGCTGAAGAAGAACGCACCCACCAGCGCCTGCAGAGTCGTGGGAACGATCCAACCCCACGCACCTGCGGAAGAGATACGAGCGTGCGCGGTTGCCGGGTTGCTGGAGAAAACGTCCAGGAACGCGTTCCAGGTAGCACCCAGCGCCTTCACCGCCGGATGCGGTGCGCTCGGCGCATAGGTTGCCTGGCCGGGCTGACCCGACTGAGCGGCACCTGGCTGAGGTGCATCGAGCTGGGGTGCGGCGGCAGGCTGACCGGGCTGGGCGGGAGCTGCCTCAGCCTCAGCATTCGGCTGTGCATTAGCGTTTACCTGAGCGGGCTGAGGCGCCTGCTGAGGCTGGACGGGCTGCTGCGGTGCTACCGGCGCGGCAGGCTGAGCAGCATTACCCTGCTGGCTCGACTGCACGGGCTGGCTCGGCTGAGCAGCCTGAGCTGCGTTACCCGGCTGAGCAGCCTGACCCGGAAGCGAAGCATCCTGCGCGGGGTGTGCACCGGCATCGTAGCCGTAGCCTCCGGCTGCACCCTGCGACGGGTTGTTGGGAGTGTTCTCCGACATTGAGATCCTCTCGTATGATGTGTGGAAGCAACACCTACCGGCTGAATCGGCATCTACCGGCGGCATCGCACTGTCTTTCGTGACAAGACTCTTCAACCCTACCGTATTGAACGCTATGGTGCGTCTTCATTCGTCATTTACTCATTTTCATCACCGTTGATGCATTCCATGAACGAAAATACGCGCCTCCGAGAGCATGACAAAAGAGCACGAAAAGAGGGTGCGAAAAAGCCCCGCCCGCCGACAAGTGGGTGAAGTCGACGGGCGGGGCCGTAGGGAGTGCGGGGCTCGAACCCGCGACCAAGGGATTATGAGTCCCCTGCTCTAACCGGCTGAGCTAACTCCCCATCCGGTGCAGTGACGGCGCGCAATGGGCGCCAGCACCATCCTCTAGAGTACCTGAACGGCGACTGAGAACGAAAAACGCTCTCTCATACTCAACGCTCAGAATCTAGAGAAGCTTAGCGGCGCGAATCCAGGTAACGCTGGTACGGAGCATCACTCACGTACAGTTCCTCGAAGGTGCGCCAGGTGTTCTCAGCGCTGTGGAAGCCCACGATGCGGCGGGACTCGCGGCCCATCTGCTCACGCTCAGCGGCGGGCAGGGAGAGCACTGCCTCCAGCTTCTTCGCCAAATCCTGAGCGTTATTGGGTTCAAAGAGGTAGCCGTTCACGCCATCCTCCACCAGGTGCGGCAGAGCCAGCGCGTTCGCAAGCACCACGGGGGTGGAGGCGCTCATCGCCTCCAGGGAAACCAGGGACTGCAGCTCGGCGGTACCGGGCTGGCAGAACACGTCAGCCATCTGGTACACCTCGGGTAGATGCTCATCCGGAACGAAGCCACGGAAAATCACGCGGTCGGACACACCGCAATCGTGTGCCTTCTGCTCGAGAGCCTCACGCAGCTCACCGCCACCGGCGATATCCAGCACCACGTGCTCGAGGGTATCGGGCAGCAGGGAGAGCGCCTCGATGAGCACATCCACGTTCTTCTCTTCGGCAAGGCGACCCACGAAGGCAATACGCAGCTCACCGGGAACCTTGCCAGCGTCAGCGCCCTCAGCCAGCTCGTAGTCGCTGATCTCAATACCGTTAGAAACCGGCATGACGGGGCGGTCAAAATGGCCCAGGTCGCGCATCGCATCCGCACCAATCTGGGTGGGGGTGGTAACGACCGCGGTCTTGGAGAAGCAGAAACGCATGTCCTTCCAGGTGACCTTCTCAATCACGCGCTTCACGGGAGCGGGGAAAGGCAGGAACGGGTCAAGGTTCGCCGGCATGAAGTGGTTCGTTGCGATAACGCGAATACCGCGGCGCTTCGCCTGGAAGATGAGGGCACGGCCAATAATGTAGTGGCACTGCACGTGCACCACGTCCGGGCGGACCTCGTCAAGGATTGTGCCGACCTCGGACCAGATCTCCCAGGGGATGCAGATGCGGTTCGTCTCGTGGGTCGGGGGCAGGTGCGAGCGCAGGCGGTGCTCCACGATGCCGCCCTCTACTTCGGTGCGGTAGCTGGGGCCGGGGATGGGGCTGGCGGCGACCACATGCACGGAGTGGCCTCGCTTGAGCATGGAGGTGGCGAGGCGGTGACCGAATTGTGCTGCACCGTTGATGTCCGGCGGGTAGGTTTCTGCGCCAATCAGAATCGTCTTTGCCTGTTCCATGACGGGGCTCCTCATCGGGGTGTAGTGTGTCGGTGACTTTGGGGGTTTCGGGTGCGACGGCGCGCCGCTTCTACCTCTGTCTGCCGCGTGCACCGGGTGGATCCAGTACGTACAGCACTTGTCTATTCTACCTGTGAGCTGCGTCCTTCTCCGACTCGTAGAGGGAGGGTTTTGGCTGGGAGTTACCTCTAAACCTCACGTTGAGACAGAAGTCGGCAACCTGCCTGTAGACGCACAAACGCCCCGATACGAGTATCGGGGCGTTTGGACGCTTGGCGTTAAACCTATGCGCCGGCTTTAGCGGCGACTGGGTTTATGGTGTACCGGGTTTAGCGGCGTACCAGGCGGTTCAGGAAGTGCAGGACGGTTGCAATGGATGCGCCCAGTGCTGCGAAGGACTTCCAGCGTGCCTGCAGAACCTCGGGCTTGCGCACGTTCTCTGCCAGGCCGCGGCCGGTAGCTGCTGCACCTGCGGCAACCTCGGAGGGCACTGCCTTGAGAGCGTCCAGAGCCTGCTGGGTGTTGTTCTGAACGTCGCCGGTGTAGGACTGCAGGTCGTCGCGCAGGGCTGCCAGGTGCTGGCGGCGTTCTGCGGTGCGCTGCTTGAGCTCTTCGAAGGTCGGCGGCTTGGGCTCTTCCTCGCCGCGTGCCTTGCGCTCTTCAGCTTCCTGACGTGCGCGTTCTGCTGCTTCTTCAGCTTCCTTAGCCTTCTGCTCTGCACGCTCTGCCTGTTCCTTCTTCAGGCGCTCAGCGGACATGGCGGTACCTTCCTTGAGTACGCCGAGGTCGAAGAGCAGACCGAAGATTGCGGATTCGGGCTTGAACGGCAGCTGTGCCTTGACCTTCTTCAGACCGACCAGGGCGCAGATTGCCAGGACGATGAGGAAGATGAGGGCGAAGATCAGCGCGGATGCCCAGTAGGGCATGACGGTGCCGAGGCCGAGGATTGCTGCGGCGACCAGCGCAATGATCAGGAACAGACCGAAGACTGCTGCGACGCCGAAGAAGGCCGCACCCTTACCAACGGCGATGCCCTTGGTCTTCAGCTCTTGCTTTGCAATCTGGATTTCGTCCTTGACCTGGCTGGGTCCGAGGGTCTTGAAGGTTTTGCCAGCGTCGATGATGTTCGCGACGCCGGACTTAATCCCGCTGATGCCAGCAAAGAAACGCTTAGGTGCCTTGGGATTAGTAGTAGTGGTCATGACCACCTCTCCGTGACGTGTTTTTGGAGGCTTCTTTTTCGCACTCCACCTCCTATAGTTTAGCCCCTTATGATACCTCCGCGTGACCGTTTGGGTGGGGGTTTGCGCTATCTCTTCAGGTATTTTCGACTTTCTGGAGGCTGCATTGAGCTGCAGGCGTAGCTTTCTGGGTTTGGTTGCGCCTGTAGATTTGCTCTGGAGTAGGCGTAAGAGGATGCCGATGCGCCGCTCCCCCGCTACGCGCCGAGTGGGTGCGTGGCGCGTGGGGGTGGGGAACTTTTCTGCGCGTTAGACTTCACAATTTTGCGTGGTGGGGCATCTTTGCCTCGCCAAGGGCGCAAGCCCGAGGGCCTGGAGGGAGCGCCCCAACGCTCACGTAGGGTGGAGTGGTTACTGGTTCACGACTTAGAGGGAACGTTCCGACTGGACTCGCCTAGCGAGGCGAAGATTTTCCGAGCGCGCGAGGAAGTAAAAACCGTTAACCCCGCCGAGGGCGTAAGCCCGAGGACCTGGAGGGAGCGCCCCAGCGCCTGCGTATGGCGGAGTGGTTACTGATTCATGACTTGGAGAGAACGTTCCGACTGGACTCGAACTAGCGAGGCGAAGATTTTCCGAGCGCGCGAGGAAGTAAAAACCGTTAACCCCGCCGAGGGCGTAAGCCCGAGGGCCCGAAGGGAGCGCCCCAGCGCTCACGAAGGGTGGAGTGGTTACTGGTTCGAGCCAGAGTAACGTATATAGCAAGAACCCCGGAACTTCGTTCCGGGGTTCTTGCTATATCTGCTCCCCCGACTGGACTCGAACCAGTAACCCTTCGATTAACAGTCGAATGCTCTGCCAATTGAGCTACGGGGGATTATTTTGTTTTTGTTGTTTGGTTTCCCTTGCAACGAGTAATAACTATACCGGGGCTGTTTGGGCTCCGCAACTCGAAATAGCGTGAAGTGTATCACTCTTTAGATTGGGAGCTTGGGCTCCGGTTAACCCGCGCTACTCCCCCCCCC
>NZ_KV821876.1:370-7114 GCF_001815755.1 Rothia sp. HMSC061C12 | reverse complement strand
CCCCCCCCGGCTGTCTGCGGAACGTAAAACGTTGAGCAGACAGCCGGGGCTCTCACAAGGAACCGCACCTAGCCGCGCTGTGCGGCGAGCTGTCGGCGGCGCATCTCCAATTCGAGGAGCTGACGCTGTACCGCTTCGAATTCTTCGTCGTCGGGGTTGGCGCTGAGCTGTTCCAGGCGCATCATCAGGTCAGATTTTTGGCGGGCAATCTGCTGCTCAAACAGAGCATTGAGCGCACCGGTGACGAAACCGGGCAGACGCTCGGCGCTACTGACCGGTAGCGGTGAGACGGCGAGCTCCGCGATGGCGGGGTGCACGCCTTCCACAGCGCCGGAGCGCACGCAGTTAATCCATTCGATGCCGGGGGTGGGCGCCATGACGGTTGCGGCATGGATAATACCGGCGGCCACCTCGCGGTGGGTGCGGTAGCGGAACTGCACGGTGGCGAGGTTACGCCACTGCTCCACGCTGATGAGCTCGGGGTGTTGCAGGGCAATTTCGAGCGCCGCCTTTTCGATACGGGCAACCGGGTCGCGCGGGTCGGGGGTGAGGAATTCCTCGACGGCGGGGGCGGTCGCCTCCGGCTGGGGTGCGGCGGGTTGAATGCTGCTCGGCGGGTGCGCGGCTGCGTTCTGCCCGGCGTAGGCGCTGGGTGCGGCGTGGTCTTCCGGTGGCGGTGCATCGTAGGCGGGGTCGTAGGGCGCGTCAGCATGAACTGTCCCCTGAACACCCGTATAACCCGGCGTGCCCGCGTAACCCTGAGCGCCCGCGTATCCCGGTGTGCCCGACACTCCCTGCGGTCCCTCGTTCAGACGCTCGTAACGCGGCGCGGCGGCGGTAGCCTCCGCCTGCTGGGAGCGAGAAAGCTTCGGGTGGTTCTGCGCGTACGCCACGGCGCGCTGAATCTCATCAAGCTCCAGACCGAGCTGACCGGATACCTTACGCATGTAGGCGGGGCGCAGGTCGCGGTCCTTAATGCCGGCAATAATCGGGGCGATAGCGCGCATCGCCAGCACGCGGCCTTCAAGAGTCGCCAAATCGTACTTGGCGAGGGTCGAATCAATCGCAAACTCGAACAGCGGGCGGCGCGAAGCAATCAGCGAGCGCACGGCGGCGTCGCCCTTGTGTAGGCGCAGGTCGCAGGGGTCCATGCCGTTCTCGGCAACCGCCACGAAGGTCTGCGCGACGAAGCGCTGGTCCTCCTGGAAGGCGGCCATGGCGGCTTTCTGGCCTGCGGCGTCGCCGTCGAAGGTGAAGATGATTTCGCCGCCGGAGCCGTCGTCGGTAATCATGCGGCGCACCATCTTGATGTGGCCGGGACCGAACGCGGTGCCGCAGGTGGCAACGGCGGTAGTGATGCCGGCGAGGTGTGCCGCCATGACGTCCGTGTAGCCTTCCACGATGACGACCTGCTTAGCCTTGGTCATATCGCGTTTTGCCAGGTCAATGCCGTAAAGTACCTGGGATTTTTTGTACAGCTGCGTCTCGGGGGTGTTTAGGTATTTGGGGCCCTGATCGTCATCGAAGAGGCGGCGGGCACCGAAACCGATGGTTTCACCGGCAATGGTGCGGATTGGCCAGATGATGCGGCCGCGGAAGCGGTCGTACAGGCCGCGGTTGCCCTCCGAGAACATACCGGTCGCCTTCAGCTCCTCATCAGTGAAACCCTGGGAGCGAAGGTGCTTGAGCAGGTGGTCCCAGCCGCGCGGGGCGTAGCCGACACCGAACTTGCGGGTTGCGGCGGGATCGAAACCGCGGGCGCCGAGGAAGCGCTGCGCCTCCTGAGCATCAGCGCTGTAGAGGTTACGTTCAAAGAACTCGGCGGCAATCTTGTGCGCGTCGAGCAGGCGGCGGCGCATACCCGCCTCGTAGCGGTCGCCGGGCTTACCGCCCTCATAGTGCAGAGTGTAACCAATACGGGCGGCTAGACGCTCCACCGTCTCAACGAAGCTGGTGTGTTCCATCGCCATGACGAAGGAGTACACGTCACCGGATTCACCGCAACCGAAGCAGTGGTACGAGCCGACCTGCGGGCGCACATTGAAGGAGGGCGTGCGCTCGTCGTGGAACGGGCACAGCCCCTTGAAGGTGCCTATACCGGCGCTTTTGAGGCTCACATAGCCTTCAATGATTTCGCGGATATCGGTACGGGCGCGGACTTCGTCAATGTCTTCTTTGCGGATTAATCCAGCCATAAACTCAATTCTACGGTGGGGGTCAACAGGTAGCATCTGCAGGCGTTATAGGCGCGGAAAATAACGCACAAACAGGCTCGTAAAAAGGATGCGCCGCGACGCGCATACAGCACGCCGCGGCACACAGGTGTTTAGCCGCCGGAAATATCCAGCTCAGCCTCCGCCAGGCCCAGACGCTCAGCATCCCCCAGGATGCGCGAATCCAGCCAGCCATCGGGCAGGTGCGGCTGCTTGGGGCTGCCGGCGCGACCGCGCGAACCCTCCACAGCGGCACCCGGGTAACCAATCGAGTGGTCCAGCTGAGCAATCAGCTCACGGAACGTCGCCAGGTCGGGCACCTGAGCCATCTTCGCTCGCAGCTCACCGCCAACCGGGTAACCCTTGAAGTACCACGCCACGTGCTTGCGGATCTCGCGCAGGCCTCGGGTCTCATCACCGAAGGTTTCCACCAGCAGTTCTGCGTGGCGGTAAATCATGTCCGACACCTCAGTCAGGGTCGGGCGGATACGCTCAGACGAACCCTCAAACGCATTCTGCAGGTCACCAAACAGCCACGGGCGACCCTGGCAACCGCGACCAATCACCACGCCGTCCACGCCGGTCTGCTCGACCATGCGCACCGCATCCTCAGCGGAGAAAATATCGCCATTACCCAGAATCGGCACGTCCGGAATCAGCTCGCGCAGCTGCGCAATAGAATCCCAGTCAGCCTTACCCGAATAATGCTGAGCCGCAGTACGACCGTGCAGAGCAATCGCCGCGACACCGGCATCACGCGCAATCTTGGCGGACTCCAAGAACGTAATGTGGTCATCGTCGATGCCCTTACGCATCTTAATGGTCAGCGGAATATCGTTGCGGGACGCCTCCTTCACCGCGGTCTGCACAATCGCAGTGAACAGGTCAGTCTTCCAGGGCAGAGCGGCACCGCCACCGCGGCGAGTCACCTTAGGAGCCGGGCAACCAAAGTTCAAGTCAATGTGGTCGGCACGGTCCTCTTCAACGACCATGCGCACAGCCTTACCGACGTTAACCGCGTCCACACCGTAAATCTGGATGGAGCGGATCTTCTCGTCCGGGTCATGCTCAATAATGCGCATGGACTCGGGCTTACGCTCCACCAGGGCGCGCGCAGTCACCATTTCGGTAACGTACAGGCCGCCGCCATATTCACTGCAGAGGCGGCGGAAAGCCTTATTGGTCACGCCAGCCATCGGGGCGAGAACCACGGGAGTATCAACGGTCAGATTGCCCAGTTTCAGGGGCGGAAGGGTAAGACGGGGTGCTTCAGAATTCACCCCTATATTGTGGCATACGGGGGCAAATCGAGAACCGGACTCAGCTGAGGGGGTACAGGAGCACTGTGCAAGCTCAGCAACCGTGAGGAGGCGCAGGTACGCGAGAGGGGCGGAGGAGCATTCCACTCCCCCGCCCCTTCAGCAAGAGTCAGCCAGCAGGTTCAGTACCGAGAATCTACTTGGCAACCTACGAACCTACTCGAGAATCTACTCTCGAACCTACTCGGTCACGTAAATATAGGTCGGGTCGCCCTCCACCGAGGCAGTGCCGGCACGCAGTAGCACGTCGGTCACCTGAACCAGCGCCTCCATGGCGTCATCAACCTCAATCAGCACCGGGTACTTAGCACTCAGCAGGGACAGCACCTGCATAATCGCCTCCACGGCACCCTCATTATCGAAGTCGTAGCCCAGCAGCAGTTCCGTGGCGGTCTTCTCATCCACCAGCGCCGCCTCCGGGTCAGTCTCGAAGGGGTGGTAGCTCACCGCAAACGCAACAATCGGACCCTTCTTACCCTCTGCAGCCGCCTCACGAATATGGTCACGAAGCACCACGGCGCCAAAAGCACGCACCTCATCCGAAAGGAAGTAGCGGTTCACCGTGCCCAAACCAACCTCGGCGGGAACATCCCACTGATGCGAGCGGCGGTAGAACTCCCAGAGGGTGGCGGTCAGCTCCACCGAGCCGGTCGCCAAATCCTCAATCGCCTGAGTCTCGTTACCGTCGGCATCCTCACGCAGAGACACCGGGGGAATTGCGCCCGGCTCCACACGCACCATGCGGGAACGCTGAACCAGCTTCATGCCGGCAGCCTGTGCGAACTCCTCACCATCGCTAAACGGGGCGAGCTTCACGCGCAGAGCAGTGGTCTGGCCGTGCGCCGCCGCAATCTCACGCAACGCATCCAGCAGGGCAGTACCAATACCCTGACGGCGGTGGTCAGCCGCGACCTCCACATAGGACCATAGACGCGTCGGATGCAGCATCGAAGCCACCACAGTACCCGCAGCCACCGGCACACCAGAAATAGTCACCACCAGAGTACGGCTGAACGGCGCATCCGTATCCGGGCCGAAAAGGCCACGCTGGCGCTCCTCAACCTCATTGCGGGCAGAGTTCCAAATCTCAAGCAGGGCAAGGTCATCACCCTCCTGCCAAGGACGAATCTCAAATTTTTCGCTGAGGCGTTCAGCCATATCCGTGCACCTTTCCTTCGCTCGCGTCAAACGTGCCAATCAGTCTAACCAGGGTAGCCCAAATACACGACGGCGGGTAGCCTCTTTCGCTCTAAGAGGCTACCCGCCGACCATGTTATAAATTATTTTTAGCCTGCCAGGCGTGCAGCCAGGTAAGACTTCACCTGATCCAGAGCCACACGCTCCTGGTTCATGGTGTCACGCTCGCGGATAGTCACAGCCTGATCCTCAAGAGTGTCAAAGTCCACGGTAATGCAGAACGGAGTACCGATCTCATCCTGGCGGCGGTAACGGCGACCAATAGCGCCTGCCTCGTCATAGTCCACGTTCCACAGGCCACGCAGCTCATTCGCCAGCTTAGTTGCCGGCTCAGACAGCTCAGCCTTCTTCGACAGCGGCAGAACAGCAGCCTTCACCGGTGCCAGGCGCGGATCAAGCTTCAGCACGACGCGCTTATCCACGCCACCCTTAGTGTTCGGTGCCTCATCCTCAACGTACGCGTCAACAAGGAACGCCATCATGGAGCGGGTCAGACCGAAGGACGGCTCAATCACGTACGGCACGTAACGCTCACCGGTAGCCTGGTCGAAGTACTCAAGCTTCGCGTTAGAGTGCTCGTTGTGCACGCCCAGGTCGTAATCGGTACGGTTCGCAACGCCCATCAGCTCGCCCCACTCGGAACCCTGGAAGCCGAAGCGGTACTCAACGTCAATAGTGCCAGCCGAGTAGTGTGCACGCTCCTCCTTAGGAACGTCGAAGCGGCGCATGTTATCCGGGTTAATGCCCAGGTCAACGAACCAGTTCCAGCAGTCCTCAACCCACTCGTTGAAGTACTTATCAGCGTCATCCGGGTGCACGAAGTACTCAATTTCCATCTGCTCGAACTCACGAGTACGGAAAATAAAGTTACCGGGAGTGATCTCGTTACGGAACGACTTACCAATCTGGCCAATACCGAACGGCGGGCGCTTACGAGAAGCAGTGACCACATTGTTGAAGTTCACGAAAATACCTTGAGCGGTCTCCGGGCGCAGGAAGTGCAGACCCTCCTCATTATCAACCGGGCCCAGGTAAGTCTTCATCAGACCGGAGAAGTTCTGCGGCTCAGTCCACTCGCCACGAGTACCACAGTTCGGGCAAGCAATCTCTTCCATGCCCTCAGCCGCGCGGCCCTTCTTCGCCTCAAAGTTCTCCAGCAGGTGATCCTGACGCAGACGCTTGTGGCACGACAGGCACTCAACCAGCGGGTCGGTGAAGGTCGCCACGTGACCGGACGCCTCCCACACCGCACGAGGCAGAATAACGGAGGAGTCCAGGCCAACCATGTCCGCACGGGAGCGGACGAAACGCTGCCACCACTGCTGACGGATGTTTTCCTTCAGCTCTGCACCGAGGGGGCCGTAGTCCCATGCGGAGCGGGAACCGCCGTAAATTTCACCGGCCTGGAAAACAAAGCCGCGGCGCTTCGCGAGCGCAATAACGTTATCGAGGGTGGACTTTTCAGCCATAGTTACTCCTTCTGCCCCGCCACCGGCTGTGACGTGCGTGAGTTCGGGTTCATAAGGGACGCCGCCCAGAACGGGGCGCCCGCATTCGCGCTCATCGGCGCAATATGCACACTTTTTGATGCAAGACACTAGGGTACCATCACCAACCCGCCCCTGGGTATGCCTACTCGGCCCACCACTCCCCCATTTTTGCCGAACACCAGGATGCACCCGGCGGGATAAACTAGGAAGCATGGAAGAAATTTTTATTCGCGACGACATGATCCGCCTCGGCCAGTTCCTCAAGCTCGCCAACCTCGTAGAGGACGGTGCGCAGGCACGCGAGGTCATTCAGCACGGCCTGGTCAAGGTCAACGGCGATATTGAAGAAGCACGCGGCAAGCAGCTGCACCCCGGAGATACCGTGACGTTCAACGGCGTGACCGTGAAGGTTGCGCACGAGGACTAGCACCGTCTGATTACACGTTTGGGGCCTAGGAACGATGAGGTGGCGGAATCTGTGAGGGGCGGTGCTCTTCCTCGTTCCTACAGGGAACCCGCCCTCGC
>NZ_KV821876.1:0-270 GCF_001815755.1 Rothia sp. HMSC061C12 | reverse complement strand
AGCTATACCCTCCGGAAGCGACATCAGGGTGCCCACCCGGGCGCTCTCCGCAGCGAAGCAAGGAGAAGCGGAGCGTCCGGGTGCGGTGGGTTCCCCTGCAGGAGCGGAGGAAGGGTATAGCGTACCCACCCACCCAGCCCCTGTAGGAACAAGGACGAATACCGCTTTCCGTGCGGAATCCAAGCGGAACCGCGCATCCCACGTGGAAGCAAAAGCTCAACGTAAAGCCCCCGAGTCTCATTGAACTGCGCCCCGAAACTTGGACGCATT
>NZ_KV821875.1:268526-296150 GCF_001815755.1 Rothia sp. HMSC061C12 | reverse complement strand
TCGTTGTCCAAGAAACGGGAGGCAGTTCAGTTTTGGGCCGGGGTTTTGAATCGGGGAAGGTGACAATAATGCAGGGCAGTAGCGCGAATATTTCACCTCAAAGTTGAGGGGTTCATCTCATCTCTCTGCGTCATATTTGGGAATAAAAGCGTGCTTCAAGAAATGCTCTGTAAACTATTCCACATATTGCCGTTTGAATGGGACTCACGACGACCAAACCCGTAAAATGGTTGAACCTACCCGAACTCATGGGAAGCACACAAACATATGTCTTTTGCAGAAGGAATTATGAGCGCCTGCGACTTCGGTCCTGGCGACACTGAACGCGTTCACCTCATCATGGGTGAATGGCAGGTCATCTCTGACATCGCCCAGAGTGACCTGGTTCTATGGTTCCCCACCGACTACGTTGTTGCCGACGGCAGCTCCCCGGATGCCGTATCCGGCCCCAGCGAAACCAGTACTTTCCGTGCCTTCGCGCACGTGCGCCCCTCCAACGTCCGAACCCTCTTCCACCACGACATCATTGAGCAGGAAATGGAAGACGGAATCCGCGACGAAGCATACCGCGTCTGGATTGACCAGAACATCAGCACCTACACCGACGAAGGAAGCGGTGAAGGTGTTGGTGCCCGCCCGCGCGTACACGTAACCTTCGTGCCCATCGTGCGCAACAACCGCACCATTGCACTACTGACCAGCCACAAGATTGCCACCCCCAGCGGCTACCCCTCCATCAGTGACGAGGTCTACGAATTCGCTGCCGACACCATGCTCTCCATGGTTCACTCCGGCCTGTGGCCCGACCCCCTCGCCCAGGGAAATAATACCCAGGGCAACCCCCGCGTGATTGACGGCATTATTGTGCTTGACCCTGCCGGCCGCGTAGTGGTGGCTTCCCCGAACGCGAATTCCATGTACAACCGCATGGGGCTGAGCGGTTACCTTGAAAAGCGGAACCTTGCCGACGTCACCCGCGCCATGCTTCCTGCCGGTGAGCAGGCAGACGAAACCCTGCAGCTCGTCCTTGCCGGACGCAGCGACCTGCGCACCGAACTGGTCATTGCCCGCGCTCGCGTGACCATGCGTTCCATCCCGCTGCTGGCGCAGAGGCGTGCCCGTATCGAGCGTGAGGGCGCCGTGATTCTCTGCCGCGATGTGACTGAGTTGCGCCGTCGCGAGCTGGAGCTCATGACCAAGGATGCGACCATCCGCGAAATTCACCACCGCGTGAAGAACAACCTGCAGACTGTGTCTGCTCTGCTGCGCCTGCAGTCACGCCGCATGACCACTGACGAGGCGCGTCAGGGCCTGGAGCAGGCGATGCGCCGCGTGGCAACGATTGCTACCGTGCACGAGGCGCTCTCGCAGGGCCTGACCCAGAATGTCGACTTTGACGAGTTGATTGAGCGTCAGTTCCACCTTGCTGCTGAGCTTGCTTCCCCCGGTCAGCACGTGTCCACCAAGCTGATTGGCTCCTTTGGTTCTTTGCCGAGCCAGTTCGCTACCCCTCTGGCGCTGGTCATTAACGAGGTTGTCGCGAACGCCGTGGAGCACGGCCTGGACGGCGAGACCGGCACCGTGACCCTCGAGGGTATTCGCGGCACTAACGATGAGGGTGAGAACATCCTCACAGTCGTGATTACCGATGACGGTAAGGGTATGGGCGATAAGAAGATTGAAGAGTCCGGACCGAACGCCTACCGCCCGGTGACTGGCAAGGAAGGCCTGGGCATGCAGATTGTGCGTACTCTGGTGGCGAGCGAGCTGAACGGCTCGATTCGCTGGGAGGCTAATGAGCCGAAGGGTACCCGCGTGGTCATTACCGCGGTGCTCGTCTAAGCGCCTTCTTGCATGACATGTAGAACTGCCGCCGCCCCGAGTACGGGGTGGCGGCAGTTTGCTGTCTAGATAGGTCCTGTATATGGCAAAAGCGTGGTGCAGTGACAATGTCACTGCACCACGCTTTTGATGCCCTATTGAATACTCCGGAAGTTAGGATGCACGGCGGGCACGAGCTGCGCGACGCTTCATCGCACGACGCTCGTCTTCACTGGTGCCACCCCATACGCCGGAGTCCTGGCCGGTCTCGATGGCCCACTTCAGGCAGACGTCTACAACCTCGCAAGAGCGGCAGACAGTCTTGGCCTCTTCAATTTGCAACAGGGCAGGTCCGGTGTTTCCTACGGGGAAGAACAGCTCCGGATCCTTGTCCAAACAAGCTGCACGACTACGCCAATCCACGGTGGACCTCCTTCATGATTTACGGTCTCACGCGGTGGCAAGACACATCTATTTTCCTGTGTGCGTGTCAAATACATCCGCTGATGGGATGCACACCCTGGGTTAGGGTGAAAATTGACTTATCAACTTTCGCATGTTGGAGCGGATGTGACAAGTACTTTTCTCTAAAAACTTCAGTATTACACTGAGGCATCTATCACTTAGGCAAACCTTTGTCTAATTGAGAGGGTGGGGAATCGCATGCTGACACACATAGTCTGCACCCCGTCTCATGGGCGAGACGTGGGCGGTTGGGTGAGCGGCACCTCAGGCATAATATAAAGCGGTACCTACCCCTGAAATACCGCACCGAAGACGAGGCGGTGAACCCGAGGCGAACCCGAGGCAGGGGAGCACCCACCCGCTAACGCACTAGCGCATCGACCAGCGCATCAGGCCGAATACACCCCGGTCTGCCGCCGACACTACCCCTGAGGAGCCCACCGTGCCGTCACGCCCGTTCAACGTCATCTACGCATTCGCCCTGACCGAAACCTTCGCGGCATACATTCTGATTCGCGGTATCCTCTACCCCTTTATCGTCAGTGGATTGTCCACCGCCCAGGCAATTGTGGGCGGTGTGCTCCAGGTGCTCATTGCCTCGGGCATGACCTACTTCGGTCTACGTTTTTACCGTGGTCGCTTCGGCTCGCGCCTGCCCATGATCCTGATCACCCTCTGCGCCCTGTGGGTTACCGCAAGCACCCTCATCATGAACGTGAGTGCTTACGGCCTGAACATTAGCCAGTCCATCACGATTGCGGGTGTTATTGGCGCGGCGGTTGCCTTCGTCTTCGTGCTCATGCCCAGTAGCCGCCGCTATATTGAGGCGGTCACCGAGGCATCGGGCGAAGAAGCAGAGAAGTACAGCCGCCGACGCCGCTAAACCCCTAGCGCCGCTAACCCCTAGACGGCTTGGCTCTAGAGTGCTCAGCTCTAGACCGCTCAACTTTAGACCCCGGCCGGCACCTTCTGCACGGCTGCTGCAGCCTGTGCTGCCGTGGTCAGCGCCAGGGGAACCTGCGCCGCGCACACGGAGGCGCCATCCACCACTACAAGACGGCCGGCGGGCTGCTCACCCTGCGTGAATCGATCCAGAGGTAGCGCGGTCACCGTGCACATGTCGGCATCCGCCAGGGATGCGGGTGCGAGCAGAAGCGCACGCGAGCATCCCATGAGCGCAGCCAGCAGGGGTGAGGAGGCACGCCTCGGCCAGGGCGTGTAGGCGACCAGCATGGCGCGGAACTCACCGCGACGCTCCAGAAGTAGCTGCTGAACGGCGGGCTGCAGGTACTGCAAATCATCAATGAGCACGAGCGTGCGCGCGGGGTTTGTCACCGAGTCCAGGAGCGCACGGGTACGCTCCACGCTCGGCGGCTCACCTGTAGCACCGCCAGACCCCTCAAAGACGAGGGTATCCAGCTGCGGGTTGAGCTGAGCAATGCTTTCCAACAGGGTGCTTTTACCCGCCGACCGGGAACCCTGCACGGGAATTACAGCGCCAGCCGGGGCGCTCAACCATACCGGCATCTGCCGGCGGTCAAATGCGACGAGAAGCTTAGAGCCCTGCGGATTGCACGCGGCATGGGCGGCGGTCACGTACTCGGCCGAGGGCATGCGATAGTACTCGGGGAACTGCCTCAGAAGAGTGCCGGGGCGAGTGCTCGACCCGTTAGAAGCGCTCGCGGTGTTACCCCGCAGAACCTGAACCAGCTCCTGGAAACCCGCAACGCAGGGCGAAAGAATCGACGCGCTCAGCGGCTGATCACCGATGAGCTCCTCATTGATGGCACCTTCCACGCAGTAGTGGCTCTGCGCCGGGGTCGGGTAGTCCTTGCTCGTTGAACGCATCAGGTCGGCGTCCAGGAAGCGGCGGCTCAACAGCGTGGAATGCGCCGCAGCGGCGAAACGACCGCGCGGGTTCAACGCGGAGGTGAACACCACCGAATAGCCGCGACGGCACCCCTGCGAGAGTAGATCGTAGAGCAGGTTCTCCGTATCGGGTTGGCGGACCAGCGCCTCCAGCCAACTGTCCAGACCGTCCACGACAATGAGCGGGCGGGCGGAAGCCTCGGTGCCCCACAGGTTCGGGACGCGCAGCTCCTCCAGGCAGAAACGCAGATGCGAAAGCTCCTGCGCACCCACGAGCGTCTCAAAGGCACCGGCGTAGGGTTCCAGGTCGCGGTAGAGTGCACCGTCAGAGGTCAGCAGAACAACCGGCGTGCGGGCGGCGAACGCCTGCATCAGAAGCCCGTAAAGCATCGGGGCTCGTTCGGCGCTCTGCGCCAGCAGCGCCAGCGCTTGCTGACCCGACCAGCTGATCGGGCGGCGCACGCCGTATCGGGCAATCTCCAACTCACCCAGTAGGTACCCTGCGGAAGCGGTGCCAGAATTGGCGGGTTCCTGAGAATCTACAACCTGAGAGGTAGCCGCCGGATCAATGCCGTACGCTACCAGTTCGCTCACCGGCGCCTGCACCACTGGCAGCGGGGTGTTCTCGGGAAGCTCCGGCGGAATCGGGCAGTATTCATCCTCAACTGCTGCATTCTTCTGAAGACCCCTCGGCGCGTACTCGCGTTCATAGAGCGCACGAATCTGCTGCGCCGAACGAATCAGCAGCTCATCCTCATTGCTACCCAACGTCTGAACGGCAGAAGCGGCAGTCAGCTCACGCCAGCCGCCCTCCTCAAGACCCAGCACCTGCACCGGACGGGTATCGCTGCTCGAGGGGACCGCATCCACCAGCGGGGCGCGGAACGGCAGGGAACGACCATCCGGCAGACGCACATACCCGGCACCCGGATGCGCCGCCGAAATATACGCCGCGGACTCATGCTCCAGCAGGTTATAGGAATCCTGTGAGCTCGCCACACGCAAGCAAATGCTCGTGGCAATATTTGCGCGAATATCCTGCGAAATAGCACCCTGCGGACGCTGAGTCGCCAACACCAGGTGCAGACCCAGCGAGCGGCCAATCGTGGCAATGCGCATCAGCTCAGCCATAGCGTCCGGCATAGAATCGATGAGCATACGGAACTCATCCACCACGATCAGCAGCTCGGGGTAGCGCGGAGTCGTGCCCGCCGTCTGGCAGGATGCCAGGTAGTCGCGGTAGGAGTTCACGCCGAGCGCCTGCAGATCCACCTCGCGGCGGTGAATATCGGCGCGCAAAAATTCGAGGGCACGCTCCACCGCGGACACATCAAAATTGCTCAACACGCTGAGCGCATGCGGTAGCTGAGCCAGAGGACCCAAACCAGCCGAGCCCTTGAAGTCCACCAGAATCAGGCCGAGGCGCTCGGGCGGGTAACGTAGCGCAGCGCTGAGCACCAGCGAACGCAACAGCTGCGATTTGCCGGCACCAGTCGTGCCACCGAGCAGCCAGTGTGGGCCGTGCTCAGACAGACCAATATTCAGCGAGCCACCCGAAGAAACACCCAGGTAGCAGCGAATATCGGAGGCGTAACGCTGAGCGGACCAACGTTGCAGAACGGACTCCACCGCCATGTCATCGGTGCGATTCTTCTGCCGCGCGCTCTGCGCCTGCAGGGAAGAGAATAGATGCGCCGACTGGTGCACCTGAGCCTCACTAAGCGCGCCCTGCTCCTGCTCGCACCCGGCGCGGTACAGGTTCTCAAGAGCGGCACAGAATGCCTCAACGCTGAGCCCATCGGCGTGCTGGCACAGACCCTCACACGCCAGAGGGTGCACCTGGTAGACACCCTCGGTGGGCTGCACCGGCGGCGCCGCGTAACCCTGTGTACGGTAACGGATGCTCTGACGGTGGCTACCCTCACTTGCACACTCAACCCAGGCGGCACCAAAAAGCGCACCGGGTGCATGGGCGGAACTATCACCCTCAGCACTGCCCAGCACGCAGAGCGCCGGGGCGTTCATCTTCTGCTCACGCGGGGAGGCGAACGCGCGGGACTGCGAAGACTCCGCGACCGCCCCAGAGGTCAGCGCGGTCAGCAGAGGAGCGTAGACAGTGCTCGCCTGCAGGGGCATGAGAATCAGCGGCGGAACCGAGGAAGAAAGCTCCGACTGCAAGCTACTCTGCAGGGCCTGCAGATACTTCTCATGCTGCACGCCCGGCAGGCAATGCACGCTCACGCCCGGCACCACAGCCAGAGTCTGCAAGAGACTATTGGTGCGCTGCTGATCAGCGCTTTCAGCACCCGCCAGCAGAACGTGCACCGCACCCGGATAGCCCGCCACCAGCTGCACCAGGTAGGCGCGCAGATGTGCCTCCTCCAGCTTCAGGTAGTGCCCGAGAGTCGGGGTGGGTAGCGGCAGATAGTGGGGTGCATCCTGTTTCTCCAGAGTGCCCAGCGGGAGGTTGCGGCCGCGCAGGTAGGGCTGGCGGGGACCGCACCCGAGCACAATAGCCGGGTAGGCGGCATCATGCAGGGCAGAGGTGCCCGAAATCGCCAGGTCGCCTGCGGTCGGCAGGGCGAGGGCACGTTCCTTTTCCTGCTCAGCCGCCTGATGAGTTTGCTGCGATGCGGCACGGTTCTCCGCCCGACCGCCAAAGAAATGCAGAAGCATCAGCAGTGAAGACGCCGCTGACATCAGCAGAAGGAACCACATGCCGGTCACCAGCGCAATGATCAGACCCACCACAATCGGCAGGCACACGCTCAGCAGAATCTGCTTGAGCTTACGCGGCGCGGGAGGGTTCACCACCACCGGCTCAAAGGGGTTGCCGGCATCGCCCAGGGGAGCGAGCATCTGCGCGGGCTCGCCACTGGAAGAGCCAGAAGAAGAACCGAGAGAAGAACCGGGGGTAGCGGTGACGCTCGCCTTCTTGGCGGTGTGTTCGCCGTCGGCGCTGGGGGAGGTGAGCATGCAGAGTGAGGAGCCGAGGTGGAAAGGCTCGTCCCAGCGCAGGATGCGCGGCTCGGCGCTCTGCACCTTCTTGCCGCCCTGCACCTTCTTGCCGCCCTGTGCTTTCATACTGCTCTGCACCTTCTCGCTGCCCTCGCTCGCGGCGGGGTGCTTTTCGATCCAGCGGATGCCGGAGCTATCGGCGTAGAAGTTGCCGTGCACCGGCTTGAGGAAGGGGTCTTGCAGGTGAATGTGGTGCGGCTGTTCTCCTCCAGGGGCAGGTAGTGCCGCCCTGCCGAGGCTGGTGCGGCCGCGGCTGATGGGGAAAGTTGCGCCCGCGTCGGGTCCGCGCAGAATGTGCAGGAGGCTGACGGCGGGCGCGCCCGGAGTTTGAGATTCGTTCGGAATGTGGCTGTTTGGCGCAATCGAGGCGCCGGCGGGATCCTTATCGTGTGCGGGGCGTAGCTGGAACGTCGTTTCCTGTGCCTGAGCGTGCGCGCCGGGTGCAGGGTGCTGTAGAGCTTGGTTGAGTGCCTGATCTAGAGCCTGCTGGTGTACGCTACCGGGGCGCAGCTGTATTCCGGTGGGTGCCGCCTCGCCGTCGAGTCGGAGTACTCGGGGGTAGGGGAGCGCGTTGGTTGTGTTGTGGTGGTCGAGAAAGAAGAGAGTCATACCCTCAGAAAACATTAAAAAGCATTAAAGCTCAATAAATTATCTGTAGGTAAACTAATATGTTCGTATTTTTTGAATTTTTCGCCCTATTTTTCAAAAAATTGTGGATAAACCACCTCAATCACCTCTCGCGTGCACCAGCGCGCATCCCCAAATATGCCGCAGGGGTGCTTCCTTGTAGCGCGTGAGAGCCATGAAACGCCACCCTCGAACCACCCCCCTGCGCCTACAGCTCTAGGTGGCGGGTAATTACCGCCGCAACTAGGACAGGGTGAATATTTACCCGTAAATAAAATTCCTTCACCATGAGTAGACCGTAAAAATACGCAGAAGAAAGAACTGTCTCAGACCGGCGTGACCTCGGGGCTCGCGAAGAATATTCACTCGGGGAAAGAGCGTGCGAACAATAGTCCAAAAGCCCCTAAAAGCACGTCATAAGTATGCGTAGTGCTTGATAAACAGGTATCTTAGATTATGACTATATCCATCACGGGAGGGGCTTTTTGTGCCCACCCGTGCGGATTGCGGCGCGACTGAGAACCCTCGGATGTGTCCAATCTGGTAGGTGAATACCGCCCTCGCAGAAGCGGCGGTGCGCCGTGATAATACAGGAGAAAACATTGACCGCTGACCTCGTAGTAGTCGGTTCGGGCCTCTTTGGTCTGACCATCGCAGAACAGGCTGCCACTGAGCTGGGCCTGAAGGTTGCCCTGCTGGACCGCCGTTCCCACATCGGTGGTAACGCATACAGCGAGAAGGAGAAGCAGACCGGTATTGAGGTGCACCGCTACGGTGCGCACCTGTTCCACACCTCCAACGAGCGTGTCTGGGAGTACGTGAACCGTTTCACCGAGTTCACCAACTACGTACACCGCGTGTACACCCGCCACAACGGCATCGTGTACCCCATGCCGATTAACCTGGGTACCATCAACCAGTTCTTCAACGCAGCTTACTCTCCCGCAGAGGCAAAGGCGCTCATCGCTGAGCAGGCTGGCGAGCTGGCTGGTACCGACCCGCAGAACCTGAACGATAAGGGTATCTCCCTGATTGGTCGCCCCCTGTACGAGGCGTTCATCAAGCACTACACCGCTAAGCAGTGGCAGACCCCGCCGGAAGAGCTGCCCGCATCCATCATTTCCCGCCTGCCGGTTCGCTACAACTACGACAACCGCTACTTCAACGACAAGTACGAGGGTCTGCCCGTTGACGGCTACGCAGCATGGCTGGAGCGTATGGCGGCGCACCCGAACATTGAGGTGCACCTGAACACTGACTTCTTCGAGCCCGGTCACCAGTACTCTCGCGAGAACGTCCTGGGTCAGATTCCCGTGGTCTACACCGGCCCGGTTGACCGCTACTTCGACTACGCTGAGGGCGACCTGTCCTGGCGTACCATCGACCTGGAAGAAGAAGTTCTGCCGATTGAGGACTTCCAGGGTTGCTCCGTGATGAACTACCCGGATGCTGATGTTCCCTTCACCCGCATCCACGAGTTCCGTCACTTCCACCCCGAGCGTGACTACACCAAGGACGCAACCGTCATCATGCGCGAGTACTCTCGCTTCGCGAACAAGGGCGACGAGCCGTACTACCCGGTCAACACCTCCGTGGACCGTGAGAAGCTGCTGGCGTACCGCGACCTGGCTAAGGGTGAGAACAACGTGCTGTTCGGTGGCCGCCTGGGTACCTACAAGTACCTGGATATGCACATGGCTATCGGCGCTGCACTGTCCATGTTCGACAACAAGATCCGCCCGCACTTCGCTGACGGTGCGAAGATCGAGTCCGGTGGTGTTGACGCTTAACTATGGCTGATAAGACTTTGAAGAACCTGCAGCGGGTTATTTTCCCGAGTGCGGTTGAGACTGACGTTGTGCCCCTGTACGTGGACGCGAGTGTCGCGACCGGCGTTCAGCTACCCACCCGTATTGACGGCGATGCTTCGACCTCCATTGCGGAGGCGATGAACACCTCCGGTCAGTCTGTTTCGAGCGCCAGCGCAAACCGTGATGCCGCTAATAACCTGAACAGCCGCCGTTCCATTACCGTGAGCGCGGGTCAGAGCCTGTCTTTCGGTACCTACTTCAACGCGTTCCCCGCCTCGTACTGGCGCCGTTGGACTGACCTGAAGAAGGTCACTCTGAGCGTTCAGACTCGCGGTGAGGGCATGGTCATTGTGTACAAGTCCAATGGCCGTGGCGTGATTCAGCGCGTGGATGCGAAGCTGCTCTCCGGCGAGGAGACCAACACCTTCACCCTGCCCCTGGCACCGTTTGGTGACGGCGGCTGGTACTGGTTCGACCTGGCTGGCACCACTGACCTTGAGCTGATTGAGGCGAACTGGCTGGGCGATATTGAGCCCCGCGCTGATGTGAAGGCTGGTCAGGCGACCGTGCAGATTACCACCATGAACAAGGTGGAGTACTGCATCAACAACATTCGTGCTCTGGGTGAGAGCCCCGAGATTTTCGATGCTGTGCACGAGTTCCTGATTGTGGATCAGGGTACCCAGAAGGTGCAGGACCACGAGGACTTTGAAGAGGTCGTGAAGCCTCTCTCAGGTAAGTTCCGCATCATTAACCAGGGTAACCTGGGCGGTTCCGGTGGCTTCTCGCGCGGCATGTTCGAGGCTGTCAACAACGGCTCCGATTACGTGCTGCTGCTCGATGACGACGTCATCGTGGAGCCCGAGTCGATCCTGCGTATGGTGACCTTCGCGAACTACTGCAAGGAACCCACCATCGTGGGCGCGCACATGTTCGACATGTTCGACCGCTCGGTCCTGCACGCGTTCGGTGAGGTTGTTGACCCGTGGCGTAACTTCTACGCTAAGCCGCACGAAGACATGGCGATGGGCCACAACCTGGGCCACCACAACCTGCGTAACACCCCGTGGCTGCACCGCCGCGTGGACGTGGACTACAACGGCTGGTGGATGTGCCTCATCCCGACCGCCGTCATCAAGGAAATCGGTCTGTCCCTGCCCCTGTTCCTGAAGTGGGATGACGCTGAGTATGGTCTGCGCGCTAAGGCTGCAGGCTTCGCTACCGTCTCCTTCCCCGGTGCGGGCGTGTGGCACGTGTCCTGGACCGATAAGGACGACTCCGTCGGCTGGCAGGCGTACTACCACGAGCGCAACCGCCTCATTACCGCACTGCTGCACTCGCCCTTCGATAAGGGCGGCCGCGTGCTGCTGGAGTCCCTGTTCTTGGATGTCAAGCACACCCTGTCCATGCAGTACTACACTGAGGCTGGCCGCCTGATGGCACTGGAGGATCTGCTCTCCGGCCCCGATCACCTGCACCCCTCGCTCTCGCAGCGTCTGCCGGTGATTCGTGCGATGGCTAAGGAGTACCCGGAGTCTCAGGTGAAGCCGAATGTGGATGACTTCCCGGCTATTCAGACGAAGAAGCCTCCGTTCCGTGGCCGCCGCTCCTTCGCGTCTCCCGGTTACAAGAAGCTTGCTTCCTGGACCGCGAAGACTGTTGCTCGTCAGCTGTTCAAGCCGGTGAGCGAAGAGGCAAAGGCTCACCCGCAGATTCAGCTGAACTACGGCGAGACCAACTGGTGGACCCTGTCGAAGTTCGATTCGGCTCTGGCGACTAACGCTGAGGGTACCGGCCTGTTCTGGTACCGCCGCGATCCCGAGCAGCTGAAGTCGAAGCTGGCACAGGCTGCTAAGCTGCACGTCCAGCTGGTGACCGGCTGGGAGAAGCTGCGTGAGCAGTACCGTTCGAAGGCGGCCGAGGTTGCATCCTACGATGCATGGGCTAAGACCTTCGCTGAGCATACGGATTCTGAGCTGACCCGATGAGCGATCTGAAGTCTGTTCCCCTGAAGGCGCCCGGTCGCGGCCGCGGCATCCTGGATGCGATGAAGAATCGCTACCTGCTTCGACTTCTGGTCGATAAGGAAATCCAGGTCCGCTACCGCGGCTCGGTGCTGGGTATTCTGTGGTCCTACATTAAGCCGGGTGTGCAGTTCCTGGTGTTCTACATTGCCATGGGTCTTTTCCTTGGTCTGGAACGCGGTATGCACAACTACGCTGTGTATCTTTTCTCGGGCATGATTGCCATTAACTTCTTCTCGGAGGGTTTTGGTAATGGTGCTCGCGCCATGGTGGTTAACAGCGCTCTGATTCGCAAGATTTATCTGCCGCGTGAGCTGTTCTCGCTGTCTACGGTGTGGGTGGCTCTGGTGCATTTTGTGCCGCAGATTGTGGTCATGCTCCTGGCATGCTTTGCGGTGGGCTGGCATCCGTCCTTGTTGGCTTTTGAGTCGATTCTGGCGGGCATGCTCATTGTGATGCTGCTGTCCTACGGTCTGGGTCTGATTTTCGGTGTGGCTAACGTGTTCTTCCGAGATTCGGAGAACATTGTGGACATGCTGCTGATGGTGGCTACCTGGTTCGCTCCGGTGCTGTACTCCTGGACCATGGTGCGTGACACTCTCTACCCGTGGGTGTTCAACGTGTTCATGATGAACCCGCTGACCGTTGCGGTGGAGCTGTTCCACTATGGCTTCTGGCATCCGACGCTCCGTCCTGAGGATTTGGCGCTTCCTGCTTCGCAGGTGGTTCCGCATCTCTTCAGCTTCTGGACTCCGATTGCCATTGGTATTTCTCTGCTGACCGTTTTGATTGGTGATTTGCTCTTCCGTAAGTTTGAGGGCAACTTCGCCCAGGAGCTCTGATTCTGTGGATATTAAGAAGCTTGAGTTCCCTCCGGTGAGCCCGGACGCTCCCGTGGTGATTCACGTGGAGAACCTGGTGAAGCGCTTCGTTCTGCGCCACACCCGTTCGATGAAGGAAGCTTTTGTTTGGCTGATTAAGGGCCGCAAGGGTGATCTTTCGGAGAAGTTCAATGCGCTCAACGGCGTGAGCCTGGATATTCGTCAGGGTGAGCGTGTGGCTCTGCTGGGTCTGAACGGCTCGGGTAAGTCTACGCTGCTGAAGATGATTTCTGGCGTGATGCGCGCTGATGAGGGTGAGGTTCTCACTCGCGGCAATATTGCGGGTCTGATTGAGGTGGGCGCTGGTTTCCACCCGGATCTGACCGGCCGCGATAATGTGTACCTCAACGGCGCTATCTTGGGTATGACCAAGGAAGAGATTGAGGCTTCCTTCGATTCGATTGTGGATTTCGCTGAGATTCACGACTTTATCGATACCGAGGTGAAGTTCTACTCTTCGGGTATGTACCTGCGTCTGGCGTTTTCGGTTGCGGTTCACACGAACCCGGATATCTTCCTGGTGGATGAGATCCTTGCGGTGGGCGATGAGCCTTTCCAGAAGAAGTGTATTGCGAAGATTCAGGAGCTGTGCTCTGCCGGTAAGACTCTTGCCGTGGTGAGCCACGACCTGGATTTGGTTTCTAAGATTTGTGACCGCGGCGTGGTGCTGGAGCACGGTAACCTGCGTTTTGACGGTCCGATTAAGGAAGCTGTGAAGGTGATTCGCGGCGGTGACTAATCGCTAGATGATTGCTTGTGATGGGGCGTGTATTCCCGATGGGGGAGTGCACGCCCCTTTGCTGTGCCCGAATATTGTTGCTTCGGGATGGGGTGCGAGGCTTCAAGATGGCGGCGGCAGGCTCTTTAAGACGAAATGTTACGCGTGCACCGAGTGCAATATATCTACGGTCGGCGGTGAGGGGTTTGAAGGGTGTGCGGGTGGCTGTTCTGTGAGTCACAGCTGACTAGGTGTTTTGAATTTTGATGCACGTTAGGTAACGATGTGTGCGATTCTATGCATCAAAAATACTCAAATACTATACTCGTAAATATTAAGGGGTGTTTTATTACATTTTGATAAATTTGATGCTTTGACGCTAGGGTGATGGTGGCATTGATGTATCAATGCTTCACCGTATTCCACACAACCACACCACACACAGCATCGGATCATTTCAATGGAGAACACCGTACTGGATACCCGGGCGGAGCATCTTACTCTGCTCGAGGAGAATATCCGTGAGGCAATGCGCCACCGCAGCCTGGACCCGCACGAGGACCAGCACGCGGTGCGTGGGCTCATTGACGAGCACCTGAACGATTACGAACAGCGACGCACCCGCATCTCCCTGCCCGATTTGGGCGACCGCGAATCCGTGATTCAACGCCTGCACGATGAAATCTGCGGCTTCGGCGTAATTCAGCCGTTCCTTGATGATGAGAGCGTTGAAGAAATCTGGATCAACTCTCCCGACGAAATTTTTATCGCCCGCAATGGCGAGAGCGAGCTGACCGGCCTGCACCTGAGCGCCGAGGCGATCAATAGCCTTCTGGAGCGTATGCTCAAGCCTTCGGGCCGCCGTGTGGACCTTTCCTCCCCGTTCGTTGATGCATCCCTGCCGGACGGCTCCCGATTGCACGCGGTGATTCCGGATATTACCCGCAAGCACACGAGCATCAATATCCGTAAGTTCGTGGTGCGTGCCCGCCGCCTGCCCGACCTGGTGCGCATGAACTCGCTGAGTGCCGGCGCGGCGTCCCTGCTACACGCGGCGGTGGAGAGCGGCATGAACATCCTCGTCTCGGGTGCAACCCAGGCGGGTAAGACCACGATGCTGAACTGCCTGTCGGCATCTATTCCGCCGCGTGAGCGCGTGATTACCTGCGAAGAAATTTTTGAGCTAGCGGTTCCGCTGCGCGATGTGGTGGGTCTGCAGTGCCGCCAGCCGAACCTTGAGGGCACCGGCGCGATTGAGCTACGCCGCCTGGTCAAGGAGGCTCTGCGTATGCGCCCGGACCGCATCCTCATTGGTGAGGTGCGTGAGGCGGAGTCCCTGGATATGCTCATTGCGCTCAACGCGGGTCTGCCGGGCATGTGCACGATTCACGCGAACTCGGCACGTGACGCGGTGACCAAGATTTGCACCCTGCCGCTGTTGGCAGGCGAGAATATTTCCTCGGCGTTCGTGGTGCCGACCGTGGCGTCCTGCTTTGACATTGTGGTGCATTGCGGCCGTGATTCGCGCGGTCAGCGTCAGGTCGAAGAGATCAGCATGCTGGGTGGTCGCGTTGAGGACGGTGTGATTGAGATGTCCCCGCTGTTTGTGCGCCGTGATGGCCGGATGGTGTGCGTGGCGTTGGAGCTACCGAATCCGGACCGTTGGGTTCGTGCCGGTCACCGCCCCGAGCAGGTGCTGGCTGCGGCGAAGGCGGGTCAGTAATGCCTCTGTTTCTGAGCCTGATTTTGGGGTTGGGCGTCTGCCTGATTTACCTCTCTTGCTTTCCTGATAACGGCAAGCCGCCGAAGCCGAGTAATGACCCGGCGCTGGTGATTGCGTTGCGTAAGGCGGGCATGCATTCGTTGACGCCTCGCACGTTCATGTGGGTGAGCGTTGCCAGCGGTGTGACTGCCTCAGTGTTGTTGCTGATGGTTACTCAGCTTCTGCCGTTGGGTCTGTTGGGCCTGATTGGTGGTTTTGTGGCGCCTCGCGTGATTGTGAATCATCGTGCCCGCGCGGCGGATGCCCGTATCTGGCAGTTGTGGCCGGATGCGGTGGACCACCTGCGTTCGGCGATTCGTGCGGGTTTGTCGCTGCCGGAGGCGCTGATTCAGCTCTCGTACCGCGGCCCGGAAGAGCTGCGTGATGCCTTCGCCCATTTCTCGCGTGATTACCGTGCGTCGGGTGAGTTTGTGCCGTCGCTGAACCGTTTGAAGGAGTACCTCTCTGACCCGGTGGCGGACACCATTATTGAGGCGTTGAAGATTGCCCGCGAGGTGGGCGGTTCGGACCTGGGTAAGCTGCTGGGCACGCTGAGCGATTTTCTGCGTGAGAATGCGCGTACCCGTTCGGAGCTTCTGGCTCGCCAGTCGTGGACTGTGAATGCGGCTCGCCTCTCCTGCGTGGCGCCCTGGTTTGTGCTGTGTCTGATGGCGACTCAGCCTGCCGCGCGTATGGTGTATAACTCCTTTGCCGGTGCGATGCTGATGATTGCCGGTGCCGCTATTTCTTTGGCGGCGTACCGTCTGATGCTGCGTATTGGTGAGTTGCCGCGTGAACGGAGGGTTTTCGGGTGAACCTGCCTCTGATTTTTGGTCTGCTGTTGGCGGCCGGCGTGGGTCTGATTCTTTCGTCGGTACTGAATACTCGCAGTATTTCGTTTTCTGATCGTGTGGCGTCGCAGCTGCGCGGTGAGACTCTGCGTGAGTCGCTGTTGAAGGAGCAGGACCGCCGTGAGCCGAGCCTGCTGGAGGCGATTTCGGCGTTCTGCGCGCCGCTTCTGCGTTCGTTGTCTTCGTCGCTGAGCGGCTCGTCGTTGAGTGATAGTTCGGTGCAGGAGCGTCTGCGTCGTGCTGGCTCTTCGCAGAGTGTGAGCGCGTTTCGTGCTGAGCAGCTGCTGTGGGCTCTTGCCGGTGTGACCGTCATGAGTGCCCTGACCGTTATCGGTGTGGTGCAGGAGCGTTTCTCTATCCTGGTGGCTCTTGTGCTGGTGCTGGTGAGTGGTTTGAGCGGCTTTCTGGCGCGTGACTGGTGGCTGGGTGAGGCGGTGACTAAGCGTGAGAAGCAACTGGTTGCTGAGTTCCCGGCGCTGGCGGAGATGATGGCTCTGTCGGTAACGGCGGGCGAGTCGGCGCTGGCGGCTTTGGAGCGTATCTGTTTGACCTCTCGCGGCGAGTTGGCTCGTGAGTTTTCTGAGATTTTGGCGCAGACCCGCACCGGCGTTTCGCTGCTGAGTGCGTTGCAGGAGTTTGCGGAGCGTACTCGCGTTCCGGCGTTGAGTCGCTTCGTTGAGGGTATCGCCGTGGCGATTGAGCGCGGCACCCCACTAGCCGATGTGTTGCGTGCGCAGGCTCAGGATGTGCGCGATAACGCTAAGCGTGAGCTGATGGAAACAGCCGGTAAGAAAGAGATTGCGATGCTCGCCCCGGTGGTGTTTTTCATCCTGCCGCTGACCGTGATTTTCGCGGTATTCCCCGGCCTGTCGCTCATGCGTTTGAACTTTTAGATTTTGCGGCGGGTACACACCGTACCGGCTGCACCGCGGTGGGCTGGGCTGATTGCCCGGCGTGCCGCACCAACCACACACTACACCCTTTGATAAGGAGAAAATCATGTTCCGTCGTTTCCGCACCACCCTCACCGTGCTGATTGCCCTGGCTATCGCATCCGTGCTGGCTCTGCGCCTGAAGAACAAGCAGGACGACCCCGAGCGCGGCGACGTGCCCGGCTGGGTCATGATCACCATGATGAGCGCCGTGCTGGTTGCCGCTATCCTGGCGATTGCTCAGCCCGCTCTGACCAAGATGTTCAACGACGCGATTGCTCTGGTTCACCAGTAATGCGTGAGCCCCGCATCGCTTCTGAGCTGACTGCCGCTGAGCTTTCCTCCGCGGAATATTCTGTGGAGGATAGCGAGCGCGGTGACGCCAGCACGGAATTCGTCATGGTTGGTGCCCTGCTGGTGTTGCTGACCATGGCGATTCTGCAGGTTTCTTTCGCCCTGTATGCACGAACGATGTTGGTGGATGCTGCGGCGGCTGGGGCACGTTACGGTACGATGCGTGACCGCACTCCGCAGGAGGGCATGGAGCGTACCCGTCAGATGATTGAGGGGGTTCTTCCGTCCTCGTACGCTGAGAACATTTCGTACCGTCAGAGTAGTGATTCTACGGGTGTGCGCACTTTGGAGGTGACGGTGAAGTCTCCGTTGCCGGTGCTGGGTCCGTGGGGTTTTCCGGATTCTATTGAGGTGAAGGGGCATGCGATTTATGCGGAGCATCGTTCCGGTGATTAGTGGCTTTTCGCTTCGGCAACGGGTGAAGGCTCGCCTGAAGAACCGGTCTGACCAGTCTCTTTCTGATCGGCCTCTTTCTGAGCAACACGGCTCTGAAGAGGGTAGCGCCATTGTGGAGTTCCTGGGCCTGGGTATTACCCTGCTCATCCCGGTGCTCTACGGTATTCTGACGATTTTTAGCCTGCAGTCTTCGGTGATGGCGGCTCATGCTGCGAGTGCCCAGGTGGTGCTGTACGTGCAGGAGCAGCCGCAGGATTCGTCGGTGGGCCCTGATCTGGCGAAGCGTCTGGCGGCGCATGCCGCCGCGGATTACGGGGTTGACCCGTCCGATGTGAGCGTGTCGTTGAACTGTTCGTCGGGGGAGTGCGTCTCGGGTACGAAGGCGTACGCCACGGTCACGGTTCAGGCGCGCCTGCCGCTGTTGCCTTCGTTTATGGGTGGCGGCGTGATTCCGGTGAGTTCTCACGCGACGAGTTGGGGGTCTGGTCATGCTGATTCCTAATGGTTTGCTGGCTCGTGCCAACATGAAGATTCGAGCCCGTGCGCAGAGCCGGGCGCTCGCCGCTGACCCGATCGCCTCAGACCGCCTCGCCGCTGACCCGGTCGCCTCAGACCCGGAAGAGGGCAGCATTGCCCCGCTGATTGTGGGCATGCTGGCGTTGCTGTTGCTCATCGGTTCGGTGACTGTGGCGATTACGGGCGCGTATCTGCAGACTCAGCATCTGCAGGATGTGGCGGACGCTCAGGCGAACTCGATTACCCGCACGATGCGCACTCCGGATGAGGCGAGTGGTTCGGCGGCGTGGGAGTATGCGAGTGCGTACTTGGCTGAGGTTCAGCCGGGGCAGGATTTTCAGGCGTTGCGTCTGGAGAATGTGTCCGTGGATTCTGATCAGAGCGTGCACGTGTACCTGTCGGCTCGTATTCGTCCGCCGCTGCTGTCGATTCTGGTGCCTGATGGTATTGAGGTGACCGCTCATGGTTCGTCGCGTTTGAAGACGAGCCAGGGCCCGTCCACCGATTAGTGCGTCCATCAACGGCGCACGGGCATAACGGCGCACGGGCGTATCGGCTCACCCGCTTATTGGCGTGTTGTGAGCCCCATAGACTGCGAGGGTGCATCCGCAAGGTAGTGTAACGGCTAGCGGATGCGCCCTCGTTTTGCATTCTTTTACATTTTCGTTCCGCGGCTTCTGCCCTCTAACCACCCTGTCCTTCTGCGCTGTGGGCTGTTGCGGGCTGTAACGGCGGGACTTTCTGGCAGTTTCGCGATAGTGTTAAAAGCTATGGCATCCTTCGACTTTTCTGCTGAGATTAAAGAGCTTCGCGCGATCTTCGACTCTATTGCTGCTGTGAGCGATATTGAGGGGATTGAGCGCGCCATTGAGGACCTGTCTGCGCAGGCTGCCGCACCCGATTTGTGGGATGACGTGGAGAACGCGCAGAAGGTCACG
This sequence comes from Rothia sp. HMSC061C12, assembly GCF_001815755.1. NCBI lineage: Bacteria > Bacillati > Actinomycetota > Actinomycetes > Micrococcales > Micrococcaceae > Rothia > Rothia sp. HMSC061C12. The sequence goes on along the minus strand of NZ_KV821875.1, from coordinate 277,167 downwards.
AGCGCACTGTCGTATAAGCAGTCAGAGCTGAACCGTTTGCGTTCGCTGTCTTCTCGCATTGATGATGTTGAGGTGATGGTGGAGCTTGCCGAAGCGGAGGATGAGGAGACTGCCGCCGAGCTGCTCGCTGATGCTGAACGTGAGTGCGGTGAGATCCGCGCCAAGCTGGAAGAGCTTGAGGTGCTGGTGCTGCTGTCGGGTGAGTACGATCAGCGTGAGGCTGTGGTGACAATCCGTTCGGGCGCCGGCGGCGTGGATGCTGCTGATTTCGCGGAGATGCTGCTGCGCATGTACCTGCGTTGGGCGGAGAAGAACGGCTACCCGACGAAGGTTCTGGACACCTCCTACGCTGAGGAGGCGGGCCTGAAATCTGTGACCTTTGAGGTCAACGCACCGTACGCTTTTGGTCGTCTGTCGGTGGAGGCGGGTACTCACCGTCTGGTGCGTATTTCGCCGTTCGATAATCAGGGCCGCCGCCAGACCTCGTTTGCGGCGGTTGAGGTGATTCCTCTGATTGAGCAGACGGATGCTATTGAGATTCCCGAGTCTGAGATTAAGGTGGATGTGTTCCGCTCCTCGGGCCCGGGTGGTCAGTCGGTGAATACGACGGATTCGGCGGTGCGTATGACTCACTTGCCGACCGGTATTGTGGTGTCGATGCAGAATGAGAAGTCGCAGTTGCAGAACCGTGCGGCGGCTTTGCGTGTGCTGCAGTCTCGCCTGTTGCTGTTGCGTAAGGAGCAGGAGGACGCGAAGAAGAAGGAGCTTGCCGGTGATATTAAGGCAAGCTGGGGCGATCAGATGCGCTCCTATGTTCTGCATCCGTACCAGATGGTGAAGGATCTGCGTACCGGCTATGAGGAGGGTAATACCTCTAATGTTTTGGATGGCGGTTTGAACGCCTTTATTGATGCTGGTATTCGCTGGCGTGCTTCGGGGCGCGCGGCTGAAGAGAGCTAAGACGTATAAGGATTGAGTGATGGCTCAGAAAAAGAAGAAAGACGCGAAGAAGGACCCGAATAACGCGATTATTGCCCAGAATAAGAAGGCTCGCCACAACTACAACATTGTGGATACCTATGAGGCGGGTATTGTTCTGCTGGGTACTGAGGTGAAGTCTCTGCGTGATGGTGGGGCGTCCATTGTGGATGGTTTCTGCCAGGTGACCGATAACGAGTTGTGGCTCGAGGGTATTCATATTGCGGAGTATGGTTACGGTACGTGGACGAACCATGCGGCTCGTCGTCGCCGTAAGCTACTGCTGCATCGTTCTGAGATTAATAAGTTGGCGCAGAAGCTGAAGGAGACCGGTTACACGGTGGTTCCGTTGAAGCTGTACTTCTCGAATGGTCGTGCGAAGGTTGAGATTGCTTTGGCGACCGGTAAGCGTGAGTACGATAAGCGTCAGGCTTTGCGTGAGCGTCAGGATGACCTGGAGGCGCGCCGCGCGATGCGTTACCGCAACCTCGGCTAGGGCTGAGGCAACGGCGGGGAGCTAATTATCCGGTCCCTATCAGCTGGTCCCTATCTCGTTGGGGTCTGCGGCTGGGGCCCGGGTGCGGTTCCTCGCGTATAATGGTTGAAAATTCGCGGTGTACCGTGAGCACCATACATTTTTGAGGAGACACATGTCTGAGAACCCGAACTACCAGCAGAACCCGGGCGAGTTCATCCCCGCACCGCAGCAGGCACCGGCATACAACATGCAGGGTGGTTACCCCGGCTACCAGCCGACCCCGAGCTCGGCTCTGGCGATTGCTTCGCTGATTCTGGGTATTATTGGTCTGCTCACTGGCTTGATGTTTTTTGGTGCTGTTCTGGGCCTGGTCGGCGTGATCCTGGGTATTGTTGCTCTGGTGAAGGTGAAGAACGGTACCGCATCCGGTAAGGGCATGGCGATTGGTGGTATTGTTACCGGCGCGCTGGGCATGATTGCTGCTGCTGCTATGATGGTGCTCGGCATTGTTCTCGCGAGCCAGTGCGTTGAGAACGCGGTGCAGGATTCGAACGGTAACTACGTGTGCACCATGGCCGGTCAGACCATGACCCTGACTCCCGAGGACTACGACGCTGCCCGCCGCTAAGCCGCGTTGAGCATATAGAGACGTGAAGGGACCGAATAGTGTTGAACTATTCGGTCCCTTGCTCTGTTTCTGCGCTGATTCTGCCCGATTGGTGGATTCTGGGGGATGATTCTGGAATCTTGGACTTCATAGATGACCCAAATGGCGGCTTATTTATATAATGGAACCGAACTCAGCGCGCAATGGTGCGTTGGGCGAGTATAAATTGTTCGCTGCAACTGTGAAGGAAAGAACGACGGATGTCTGAGAATAACTACGGAAACAACCAGGGGAACGCACAGAACCCCTACGCTGCTCAGCAGCCTAATTCTTCCGCCCAGAGCTCGTACGGTCAGGATTACGGCCAGGCTCCTTCGGCACAGAACACCTACGGCCAGGATTACGGTCAGAGCGCATCCGCTCAGAACACCTACGGCCAGGCACAGCAACAGAACGCTACTCCGCAGAACTCGGCCCAGCAGAACCAGTACGGTCAGTTCGGTGCGCAGTCTTCTTCGCAGAATGCTTACGGCCAGAACGCAGCTCAGGGTACCTCCGCCCAGGGCGCTGCGACTCAGAACACCTACGGTCAGGCTCAGCAGCAGTACGGCTATGGTCAGGACGCTTCCTACCAGGCGCAGCCCGCTCAGCAGAACCAGTACGGTTACGGCCAGGAGGCTTCCTACCAGGCGCAGCCCGCTGACTACAACTACCAGCAGAACTCTTACCAGCAGCAGCCCCAGCAGGATGCTTACGGTTACGGCCAGCCCGCGGGTTACCCGTATGCGGCTCCCGTGACGAAGAAGGCTCCCGGCATGGCGCTGGCTGCGATGATCCTCGGTATTGCGGCTGTGCTGACCGGTTTCCTCGTATTTGGTATTCTGCTGGGTATTGCCGCGATTATTCTGGGTGCGCTGTCCCTGAAGAAGACTAAGGAAGTTGGCGCGGGTAAGGCATTCGCGCTGACCGGTATTATCACCGGTGCGGTGTCTGTCCTGATTTCGATTTGCATGCTTTTCGTATACATTTCTTTCTTCCAGACCGCTGAGAAATGCCTTGAGGTTGGTACCGAGGACGGTCACGGTAACGTGGTCTGCCAGATTGGTGACAACCCGAACAACCGCATGACTGTTCCGGCTCACCGCTAAGGTTTGACCGCCTAATTTTGACTGCCTAATTTTGGCTACCCGGTGCGGTACGCGAACGGGGTGGGGCTCCCAGATGATCTGGGGAGCCTCACCCTGTTTTTTATGCGCTGTGTCAGGCTATGGTGTTGCTGCTGCGCTGATCTGTTCGCTTTATTCGCCTCTAGCGGAGGGTGTACCTGCGTGGGTGGGGGACTTGCACGCCGTTAAACATCTTAGATATACTGAATCTCTACCGTGTTTGAATGGCACCGCGGCATCAAGGTATGTCGAGGAAAACTTTCAGAAGACGGTGGGCTTTTTGATAAAAGCATAGGGGGATGATCGGTTTCGACGATGTGAGTTGAGATGGGTGAAGCGTGCCGAGGATGCAGGGTTATCTCGTTAACGCCCTCTGCAAAAAATTAAGTGCAGAATCTAAGCGCACTGACTTCGCACTCGCTGCCTAAGCGCGAGTTGCCGTCTGTCGGCCTGAGCATGCCTTTGGCTCAGTTACCGGCATCGACTTAAAAGGCCACTGCTGCTAGCCCTTGTTGCGGGGGTTAGCGGGACTTTTACGTGACTAGGTTCGTCGGTATATGTGTTTATGCAAGTACCGGAGCCGAAAAGTAGCGTTCGCATAAACTGCGCACGGAGAAGCCCCGTTGACGCCACATCGGACCGGGGTTCGATTCCCCGCATCTCCACGATCTCCCAACCGTCCGCTATCCCGTATGGGGTGCGGCGGTGATTATCGGTTCCAATCCAGAGGAAGAACCGCGGTAGGTTTCTACCACCCGGCAGGACGCCCCACGGCGTCACCTGCCGGGTATTTTTATGCCCAATTGTCGGTCTGTATTGTCGGTCTGTTCTGGGGTGTACCGGTGTGCCCGAGGGTGCTCAGGTGACCGCATTGTAATGAGAATGTCATCAGAGAATGACGACTCACATGTCGTTGATTTCGAGGGCTGATCTATCTCTCCCCATTCGTTAGAGGGTTGATATTGGGGTAGCTGGTCCTCATTCAGAGACTACCTCCCTGACGAACTCGAGGATAAAAGACACAGCTGACTCGACAAGGATGTGTGCTATTTCGATGGGGCTGTCTATGAGCGAAATGCACGCTTCGAGTACAGCACCGTCGATGTCCCGGATAGTAAGGTTTTCATCTTTGCATTGCTATGAACTTCAGCCCGATATCCGTCACCCACATGGTGATTTGGGTCTGGCTTCCCCGCTAGAAGTATTTGATATCGATAATGTTGTCAATGATGATACACTCAGGTGGTCGGACACCGATTATGGAACAGGTTCTGAGTCTTACTGAACCCAGCAGCCTACATTGTTCCTAGGGGTTCGAAATCGACCGATTTATTGACATTGGTAGCAAAGGAGTGGCGATGGCGGAGGGCCTTACCGAAGATCAGGTGCGCGACAAGGCCAGGGGAATCCTCGACTTCGAGGACAGGCCGGGGGTCGTCTCTGGCGTCGGGCAGCTCACGACGTTCAACCAGCTGGGCTTCAAGGGTGTGGCGGACAAGCCGGACGGGTGGTATCTGCCCGACAACGTGAACGACCCCGCCGTCGTGCTGGAGACCAAGGCCAGCCGTATCGTGCTCAAAACAGGCCACGTCGATGAACTGCTCAAGAACATACGCATCCTCCAGCGCAGATACAAGAACGTCGTGGGCGTGCTCTACAACGGCGACGACACGCGCGTGTTCAAGGGTCAGGAGGAGTACAAGGCACAGGGCAGCAACATCCTGCACAACGTCGAGTACTACCTCGACCTGTTCAACGCCGAGGCGATCGACAAGCAACGGATCTACGAGCTCACCTCAAGGATCAACAACTGCCTGCACTTCGAGTTCGGCGTCAAGAACCTCTACCACCGCATGATCTTCACCGCCTGCGCGCTCGTCGCCGAGCGCTACGGCGGGGGGCTGTCACGCTGCGTCGACATGGGATATGAGGCATTCCAGGCGGTGATCATCTCGACGCTTTCCAAGTCGCTGGAGGACAGCCGCAACCAAAACTTCAAGATCAACATCCTGCTGGAGGAATACTCCACCATCAAGATGAACACAACGGACAACCAGGCCGCGATCAACGCCTTCATCGGCTGGGTCGTCGAGATCTCTGAGTGCGTCAACTCCTCCGAGTGGCGAGGCGAGGACGTCATGGGCATCTTCTTCAATGAGTTCAACCGATACAAGGGGAAGTCCGAGCAGGGGCAGGTCTTCACCCCCGAGCACATCACGGACTTCATGTACCGCATCCTCGAGGTCAACCAGGACGACCGCGTGCTCGACGCCACCTGCGGGTCCGGCGGCTTCCTAGTCAAGGCGATGGCCAACATGATCCAGGAGGCCGGCGGCACCAAGACCGACAAGGCCACGCAGATCAAGCAGAGCCAGCTCTTCGGCATCGAGAACGACCGCGAGATCTACGCCCTGGCCTGCGCGAACATGCTCATCCACAAGGATGGAAAGACCAACCTCCAGCTGCTCGACGCCCGCTACGAGGATGCCGCCAAGTGGATCGCCCGCCAGGACATCACCAAAGTGCTCATGAACCCGCCCTTCGAGAAAAAGTACGGGTGCATGCAGATCGTCGAGAACGTGCTCGACAGCGTGCCCGCCCGCACCGCCTGCGCCTTCATCCTGCCCGACAAGAAGCTCGAGAAGGCGTCGAAGGCGCAGATGAGGCGCATCCTCGCCCACCACCGTCTGCGCAAGATCATCAAGCTCCCCGAGGACCTGTTCTTCAAGGTTGGCATCACGACGAGCATCTTCGTGTTCGAGACGGGCATCCCGCAGGATGGCAAGGAGATCTTCGCTTGTCACATGGAGAGCGACGGCCTCGCCACGGTCAAGAACAAGGGCCGACACGACGTGTACGGCCGATGGGCCTCCATCGAGGACCACTGGATCGACGTGGTCGAGAAGCAATCGGGCGACGACACCTGCCAGTGGGTCGATCCCACCGAGCACCTGTCCTACCAGCTCCCGCAGAAGCCCTTCGAGATCTTCGAGGAGGACTTCAAACGGACGGCCCTGAACTACCTCATGTTCCAGCAGGGCATCGACGCCAAGGAGTTCGGCGAGAAGCTCCTCGAGACGGTCATGTACTCGAGCTCGGTGAGCGCGGAGCATGGGCGAGTTCAGGTTTCTATGAATCAGGTTTCTATGAATCAGGATGGCGGTCATGATGAACTCAATTGAGACCACAAACTGGAGGACGTTCCCTCTCGTCGACGTGTTCGAAATGTCGAACACAAAGAGCATCGTGCAGAGGGACATCATTCCCGATAGCGGAACGACACCATATGTCACCGCATCTGAGAAGAACAACGGCGTATTGACGTACATCTCGTGCCCACCCGAGTGGCTCGACAAGGGCGGGTGCATCATGATCGGCGGCAAAACGCTGACTTTCACCTATCAGGAGCAGAACTTCTGCTCGAACGATAGCCACAACATCGCTCTGTACGTCAAAGGCGAGAAACAGGTCAGCGAGTGTGTACACCTGTTCCTCATCGCGGCGCTCAGGGCATCACTGCGTCAGAAATACTCCTGGTCGGACTCGATCTCGATGAAGCGAATCGTCGACGATGAGATGCAACTCCCCGCCACCTCCGACGGCAAGCCCGACTGGGACTACATGGACTCCTACATGCAGGACATCTTGGACACGAGCAAGGAAACGCTGAGCCATCTCATCAGCGTGGAAGTAAGGTGACCACCCATGAAGATTGGATACTCCCGCGTCTCAACCGCCCGCCAGGGCCAGCCGCTCGAGACCCAGCGCGAGGCGTTGCTCGACGCGGGATGCGACGCCCAGCACCTCCACAGCGACACAATCAGCGGCACCAATTGGAGCCGTCCAGTTGCCGCTGCGCTAGCTGTTGCAGCAGTGTCCTGCACTCTCACTCTTTAACCTGGGAGAGGTCCAATGCGTACGAAGAATATATTTACACTAGGATTTTTTCTCACTATTGTTCCGGTGTTCTGGGTGATTATCTCATTTGCCAGAGACGGGGAGTTCTTTAATCCAGTATCAATTCTAAGTGCAATTTTAGGAGGTCTTTTGGTCACTTTTGCAGCCAGAAGGACGATTGAGAGTGATTCAAAGTTCCCTAAGGGACCCCCTAAAGGACCTAGTGTGTAAAACATCGCTTAGAAGTTTCTAAGTGGTCAACGAGATGTGGTAGCAGTTTTAAAACTGCTGCCACATCTTGCTGTATATAAAGGTAATATATGAGTCTTTTATCTTGGTTTGGTCTTAAAACACCTGCTCCATCAGCACCACAGAACACCTGGTCTTTGACGAACACCGCGTTCCCCGCATCTCCACGATCTCCCAGCCGTCCGCTATCCCGTATGGGGTGCGGCGGTGATTATCGGTTCCAATCCAGAGGAAGAACCGCGGTAGGTTTCTACCACCCGGCAGGACGCCCCACGGCGTCACCTGCCGGGTATTTTTATGCCCAATTGTCGGTCTGTATTGTCGGTCTGTTCTGGGGTGTACCGGTGTGCCCGAGGGTGCTCAGGTGACCGCATTGTAATGAGAACGTCATCAGAGAAGACGAAAACGCACCCTATGCCGTAGTATCGAAGGGTAGATATCGTTGATCGGCGTTGATTGTTCATACAATCTCACCGGCAACATTCGAGAGCAACCACAGAGCCACCAAACGAGCCACAGAATAGCCGGTCATAGGGACGCCACCGCTACGACGCGGTAGCTACACAGCCGCTATGACGACCACTCAAGGACACACCATGGAAAACCAGATTCCCGCCCCCTCCTTCCCGGAGCAGAACAATGCAAACTCCCCGCAGCCGGTACCTGCAGGCGTAGCACCCGGCGCTCCCCTCGGCGCAGCACCCGCACCCGCCCTGGGCGTGGCACCCGCTAACGTGCGCGACCGCGACGACAGCTACCAGCGCATCCCGGACATCTACCGGGTGCCGGCTGAGCACCGCCGCCCCTACGGCGAGACCACCGGCGATTTCCGCGGCCCCGGCTACTTCTACTCCATCGGCGCGTTCGGTGCCTCCCTGGGTGCCCTGGCGCTGACCCTCTACGCGTGGGTTCAGGTCGCGGCACTCCACGCTGAGGCAAGGACCAGGTCCGGCGATTACAGCTCCTCTGCTTATAGCTCCAGCCTGAGCCTGAGCCCCAACATCATGGTGATTGCTCTGCTGCTCGTGGGCCTAATCCCGGTAGGCGTGTCTATCTGGCTCGCCATCTACTCAGCGAAGGTGAACGCCGGTCACACCACCAAGTACACCTCGAAGATGACGACCTTCAACATTCTGGCGTACATCATCTCGGGTCTGAGCCTGCTGGGTCTGCTCGGCACCCTCACCATGCTGTCCTAAACAGGCAACGCTTGCTCTCATAGCGATAACAGCGAGGCGGCGGCTTTCCATTCTCGGAAAGCCGCCG
>NZ_KV821875.1:212391-268426 GCF_001815755.1 Rothia sp. HMSC061C12 | reverse complement strand
GGCGGCTTTCCATTCTCGGAAAGCCGCCGCCTCGCTATATTTTTACTGCTTCCTGCTCAGATGGAGGGGCAGAAACTAGGAACAGGGTGCGAGCGCCTCCAGCACCTGCTGCTGGACCGCCGCCGTATTACTTGCCACCAGGGACACCGGGTGCACGCCGGAGACCGAAACACCCGCATGCTCGGGCAAATCGCCCTCCAGGGTGGAGGCGACGCCGCCAGCTTCGCGGATCAGCGGCAGTAGCGCCGCCACCTCGTAGAAAGACAGGGATGCGTCCACGACGGTGTCCACGGCACCCTCAGCGAGCATACACGCCGCCCAGAACGAACCGTACGCGCGGGAACGACCCACGCAGCCCAGAAGCTGTACAAGCTCGCCAGAGCGGTCCACAGCGCCTTCAGAGGCCGCCTTCCAGGAGGAGAGGTCGGTGTACGCGGCAGACAGCTGATCCAGCTGAGTCAGCGAAGACACCTCAAGACGAGTTGCCTGCGCCAAGGACTTACCCGTGTACGCGCCCGAGCCGCGAGCAGCCCACCAGCGGCGACCCAGCGCGGGTGCAGACACCACACCCACCACCGGCTCACCCTGCTCCAGCAGAGCAATCAGAGTCGCCCACACCGGCACGCCGCGGCGAAAATTATCCAGCTCAGCAATCGGTGCAATCACCCACTGGCGCGACGCCTGACCGTTATAGCCGGCATGCGCACCGGCAATACCGTCGCGAGTACGCACACGCGACAGCTGCGCGCGCAGAAGCTCCTCAACCTCCTGAGCCACACCCGAGGCGTAATCGGCAGGCTCCTGCACCGGCGCCTGCGGTTCTACGGGCTGCTGAGTAGCCTGCTGCCACGGCGCCAACGGTGCCGCAGCGGGTGCCGCCTCGGGTGCCGCCTCGGCGGGCTCTACCACCTCGGAAGCGGGGGAGAAGACCGGGCGGTCACGAAAACGCATGGCGCTCACACGATCGACGCTATCGGCAAGAATATGCGCAAGACGCAAATCGTCGGTGTACTGCTGGGGACGGCTCATAGTAATGCTCTTCTTCAGTATTCGGTGATGTAGTCAGCAAAAATGTGTGTGTAGTGCTGTGTGCAGTGCAGGGGAGAGAACCTAGACGAGAGCGCCCAGTTCCTTCTCCGAATCGCCCTCTTCAGGGGTCAACAGCAGCAGCTTACGCAAGGACTCCAGGCGGTCGGGACCGCTCTCACCGGCGTGACCGGCAGCAACGTACGCCTCCAGACCGCACTCGGGAGCCTGCGCCGCGTGCGTACACGCCTTCGGGCAATCCGCCGCACCTGGCGCCAGATCCACGAACGCCTCCACAACGGTCTCCGGCGGCACATGCGCCAGACCGAAAGAACGAATACCCGGAGTATCAATAATCCAGGTGCCCGGCTCCATCGGGTCGCCGTTCGCATTCACCGGACGCAACGCCAACGCCGACGAGGAAGTATGGCGGCCACGGCCCGTCACCGCGTTCACATGACCGGTCGCACGCTCGGAGCCGGTCAGCGCATTCACCAGGGTCGACTTGCCCACACCCGAGTGGCCCAGAAGCACCGACACCTGACCCAGCAGCTCCTGCAGAAGCTCCTGAACCGGTGCCGACTCCAAACCGGCAGCGCCCTCCTGGCTCGGCGCCAAACCATCCGAAGACGAAGACAGCACAATCTTCAAACCGCTCGCCGCATAGTAATCCAGCAGGTTCTGCGGGTACCGCACATCGGTCTTGGTAATGCACAGGATCGGCTCAATCCCGGCATCAAACGCCGCCACCACGGCACGGTCAATGAAGCCGGTGCGCGGCTCCGGGTTCGCCGCAGCAACCACAATCACCAGCTGCTGAGCATTCGCCACGACCACGCGCTCCGACGGGTCGGTGTCATCGGCGCTACGGCGCAGAATCGAGGTGCGCTCGCCCAGACGCACAATGCGTGCCAGGGTATCCTTCGCGCCGGAGGTATCACCCACCAGGTCCACAAAGTCACCGGTCACAATCGCGGTGCGGCGCAGCTCCTTAGCGCGCGCCGCAATGAGGGTACGCTCCTTCTCAGTACCCTCATCAACGACAACCGACCAGCGGCCGCGGTCCACCGTAATGACCCTGCCACGAATCGCTTCTTTGAAGGTCGGGCGGTCCTTCGTGCGGGGGCGGGAGCCCTTCTTGTTTGGGCGCACGCGCACATCCGACTCATCCCATTCGGAGAAATCGCGCACGTTCATACGGGAAGAACCCATTTAGAAGACCTCCTGGTCGGCGGTAACGTCAGAGGTGGAAGCGCCGGCCTGCCATTGCGCCAGCATGTCCTCCCACATTGCGGTAAATTCGGGCATGGTCTTAGCCACGGTGGCTACGTTCTGCACCACCACATTGGGGCGGCGCAGACCAATAATCGCCGCGAAGGTTGCCATGCGGTGATCGTCGTAGGTGCGGGCCAGAACCGGCGCAGCCTCAGCGGCAGCGGGGATGGGCGCCTCAATCACCAGCGAATCGGCGGTATCGTGGGCGGTACCTCCCAGACGGTTAATCTCAGCGGCGAGCGCTGCGAGGCGGTCCGTCTCATGACCGCGCAGATGCGCAATACCGGTCAGCTCCACGCGGCCCTTCACGAAAGCGCAGGCAGCCGCCATGGTCGGCGCCAGCTCACCACCGGCAGACAGGTCAAAGGAGAAGTCGCCCTCGGGAAGCTGCGCCGGACCGCTCACGGTCAGACGGCCTTCAGCGTAGCGAACCTGCGCACCCAGCGCGGGCAGAAGCTCACGCCACATATCGCCCACCTGGGTCGTACCCGCCGAAGAATCAGCCGCGGGTGCCGGCCAGTGAGGAATAGTCACCGACTCGCCGGTAACCACGGCGGCGGCAAGGAACGGACCGGCATTCGAAAGGTCCGGCTCAATGGTCATCTCAAAGCCGGGGAAAGAACCGGGGTGAACCGTCCAACGGTACTCGCCGCCCTCTGCTTCGTTGCCTTGGTTCGGGTAGTGCTCCTGCACCCGAATACCCATCTGGCGTAGCGCCTCCACGGTCATCTGAATGTGCGGGATGGACGGCACCGAAGAGCCCTCGTGCACCAGCACCATGCCCTGCGGCAGGCGAGGCGCCATCAGCAACAGCGCCGAAACGAACTGGGACGACGTCGAAGCATCAATACGAACCACGGGCGCCTCAGAAACACCCTCTGCGCTCGCCAGGCCGGGGGAGCGCAGCACGAAGGGCAGAGCGTTCTCGCCCTGCTCACACTCCACCTGCACGCCCAGCTGACGCAGACCCTCCAGAACCGGACCCATCGGACGCTGACGAGCATGCGGGTCACCGTCAAAAGCGAACTCACCCGGCAACAGCGCCGCCAGGGCGGGCACAAAACGCATCACGGTACCGGCAAGACCGCACTCAATCGACACCGCTTGTGCGGAACCGGGCTGTGCAAAGTTGAGGGGAGTAACTTTTACATCCGGACCGAACGGCGAATCGGTCGGCACCAGCTCAATACCCGCCCCCAGCTGGCGCAACGCCTCAATCATCAGCGCCGAATCGCGCGAATGTAGCGGCGCACGCAAATACGAGGGGGAATCAGCCAGAGCAGCAAGCAACAGATAACGGTTCGTGAGCGACTTAGAACCCGGAATATGCACCAGCGCGTTCTTGCCAACGGCTTCGCTGGAGGCGGGTGCCAGGGGAGCGGGCCAATCACCGGGGGAAAGCTGCACTGCTGCGTCGCTCATACATCCTCTTCTGGTTCAAATCATGGGGAGGGCGCAGAATCAGAGACGCTGCGCCGGTTGATGTCTACCCCTATTCTACCGGTTGAGGGTTTGCGAGCCGCTGAGGGCTCCAGCGGTGAGATAGGCAGCGCGAACCAGACAACACGAACCAGACAGCGCGAACCAATCAATACGCGTAAAGGCGGCGCACCGTTATTGGTGCACCGCCTTCACTCATCATCAGATGTCTGTACCCCCAGCGGGGCAAGAGCTTGAGGTAGCTTAGAGGTTAGCCTCGGCGCAGAACTTCTGCACATCCTGTAGCAGACGAGCCTTCAGCTGCTCGGGCGCCTGCTGAGCGCATGAAGAACGCATCTTCTCACGAATCATTAGCTCAAAGTCCTTCACATCCGCGCACTCGGGGCAGGCATCCAGATGCGCCTGAACCGTGCGCAGCTGCTCGGGGCTCAGCTCCCTATCGAGGAATTCATAGAGGCGCTTGAGGGCCGCCGAGCAGGGCTGGCCGCCGCAATCCTCCAGCGGCTCAGAAGCCGCGGAGGCTTCAGGGACAGAAGAATTCTTGTCTGTGGTTGACATCGGGGTTCCTTTCACACGGAAGGTATAAAGCGTTAGGGGAGTCTAGCCCCAACCTCATGGGGCTAGCTCACGTGTAGAAGAGCGAAGCTAAGAATCTGCAGGCGCCTTGGAGCCAGAGCCCGCCGGAGGGGACTTTACGCCCTTGGCCGCCTTAGTGCCCTTAGTAGCCTTTGCCGGCTGCCCCTTAGCGCTCGCCTTTGCTACGGCTTTCGCCTCAGCCTTCGCTTCTACCTTTGCGATGGTCGACGGGCGCAGACCGTTCTCACGCGCATAATCGAGCAGCTTCTCACGCAGAATACGGCGGCCACGATGCAGACGAGACATCACCGTGCCCAGGGGGATATCCAGAATCTCCGCAATATCCTTGTACGCGAACCCCTCCACATCGGAGTAGTACACCACCATGCGGAAATCCTCAGACAGCTCGTTCAGAGCCTCACGAACCTCCGTATTCGGCAGGGCACTCAGCGCCTCCGCCTCGGCAGAACGCAGACCCACCGCATCATGCTCACCGGCCTGAGCCAGCTGCCAATCCTCCACCGTCTCACCCTGAGACTGCTGCGGCTCACGCTGACGCTTACGGTACAAATTGATGTACGTATTCGTCAGGATGCGGTACAGCCACGCCTTCAGGTTCGTACCCTCGGTGAACTGGTGGTACGAAGCAAAAGCCTTCATGTAGGTTTCCTGCACCAGGTCTTCAGCATCGGCAGAGTTGCGGCTCATCCGCAGGGCGGCAGCGTAGAGCTGATCCACATACTGCATAGCGTCCGCGGTAAAGCGTTCGCGCAGCTCGCGGGTATCCGCTGCGGTGTTGGTTTCAGCCATGTTTCTCCTCTACAGGAACGCGCCAGGCGTTCACTTCCATAACGTAGAATTCTTCTCTTTATTCCGCAGAATGCGCACAAACATCTGCGGGTAAAGCAAAACCCCGGGTCCGAATAATATCCGAAACGCCGGGGTTTTAAAGTGTATGCAAGATACCTTATGCGTTGGGGCGCTTACCGTGGTTTGCGCCGCCCTTACGACGGTCCTTGCGCTTACGACCGCGCTTGCTCATCAGAGCCTCCTTATAGTGTTCATGGATGCACGCCCCACCTTCGCGGTGCGCGCTCCCTATTACCTGCCCTAGCAGAGGCGGTCACCGAAAACCGGTGGCCCACGCTATAAGGGCAACGCCGTCTATTTTTTCATAGAAACGGCATGATTGCATCTTGGAACCGGGATATGAGCTAAAAAACACGAACTTTCTTCGCCTCAGCTCACAACCCCAGCCGGGGGAGCAGGCTCTTAGCCGTGCTCAGGAATGTTCAGCCAGTTGTACCAGCCGCGGTGCAGAACCAGCCACGCCATCAGACCGTAACCGGACTGACCCGGGCGGCCGTCATTAGCGGCAAGGTCGTTGCGCCACTGCTCGTGGTGAAGCAGCGGGTTGAACGTATCCACGTACACGTGGTTACGGCGGGTCACCACATCCGCGTACGCCGCCGAAAGGTCAGCGATACGGCGGTTACGCTCAGCGTCCAGGGTCGGCGGCGGACCAACAACCAGAACCTTAATGTTGTTCTGCGACGCCATGTCCACAATGTTCGCCAGGTTCAAACGCGAACGAGCGCTGGTCAGACCCAAATCAATGTCAAAGGTCGACGGAGCAATAATGAGGCGGTTATCAGCACCGGGAACGAAGCGGCGGCGCGCCTCCTCGAACCAGCGTGCATTCAGCTGCTCGCTACCTTCATTGGGGGCGGCAAGGTTATATGCCGCAATGGATGCGGTGGTCTGCGGGGTGCGCGCCATAACGCGGCCAAACCAGCCGAGGGTACGGGGGTCGCCAACACCGGCGAGCAGGTCATCGCCGACTGCCACAATTCGAATATTGCGTTGCTCCACGGAATTCTTTCTTCAGCAGGATGCGCCCGCCGTGAGAGGCGGCAAGGCACGTGAGTAATAGTCTTCATATCTAGGATAAGCGCTTACCGGCCTCTTTTCGAACTTAATACCCTATCCGGTAAGCATCCGAGACTAAAAAACCCGTCTGCCCGCCAGAAACATCTGACGGGAAGACGGGTTTTGAAGAGCTAAATCATGAGCCGATTAGCTGTAGAAGACCTTAGCCTTCGAAGACCTTAGCCTTCGAAGACCTGCTTGAGCAGAGCCTCAGCCTCAGCTGCGTGCAGCTTACCGGTACCGGCAGCCGGGGAAGCAGCTGCGGGGCGGGAAGCCAGGCGCATGCGGCGGTCGAGCAGCGGCTGCAGGTTGAGAGCCATGAACGGCCACTGACCCTGGTTAGCAGGCTCGTCCTGAGCCCACACAATGTCGGTAGCGTTCGAGTACAGAGCCAGCTGCTCCTTGATCTCCTGCTCGGGTAGCGGGTACAGCTGCTCCACCGAGACAATAGCGGTCTTGGTGTCGCCGCGGCGCTCGCGCTCAGCTTCCAGATCGTAGTAGAGACGACCGGATACGAAGACCACACGCTCAACCTGAGCCGGGTTGATACCCGAACGGTCACCAATCACCGGCTGGAACGAACCCTCGGTGAAGTCCTCGATGGAGGACGCAGCAGCCTTCAGACGCAGCAGCTGCTTGGGGCTGATCACCACGAGCGGCTTGTACGGACGGTGCTGAGAGTGGCGACGCAACAGGTGGAAGTGCGAAGCCGGGGTCGAGGGGCATGCAACAGTCATGTTGTTCTCAGCGCACAGCTGCAGGTAACGCTCAACACGAGCCGAGGAGTGGTCAGGACCCTGACCCTCGTAGCCGTGAGGAAGCAGCATAACCAGCGAGGAGCGCTGGCCCCACTTCTGCTCGGAGGAAGACACGAACTCATCAATGATGGTCTGAGCGCCGTTTGCGAAGTCACCGAACTGAGCCTCCCACACCACGAGCGAGTCGGGGCGCTCCACCGAGTAGCCGTACTCGAAGCCGAGAACGCCGTACTCAGAGAGGAAGGAGTTGTAGATACGGAACTTGCCCTGGTCCTCAGAGAGGTGCTCCAGCGGCGACCACTCTTCATCAGTGATGTGGTCGTGCAGAACAGCGTGACGCTGAACGAAGGTACCGCGCTGAACATCCTGACCGCTCATACGAACGTCGGTGCCCTCCATCAGCAGCGAACCGAAGGCGAGCAGTTCACCCATACCCCAGTTCACGTTGCCGGTGCGGCCCATCTCAACGCGCTGCTCCATGAGCTTCTTCAGCTTCTTGTGGACGGTGAAGCCCTCGGGCTCCTTACCGAACGCATCAGCGATGTGCTGCAGAGTCTCACGGGAAATTGCAGTCTTACCGCCGTGAACGACCTCGGTGTTCTGCTGGGATGCGGGCAGTTCCAGACCGGAAACGTGCGCGCCAGCAGGAGCCGGTGCCGAAGACTGAGTCTCGACGAAGATAGCGTCCAGCTTCGAGTGGTAGGAGTCCAGAACTTCGTCTGCCTCTTCCTGAGAGACATCGCCGCGACCGACCAGGTCCTGTGCGTACAGGGTGCGGGTCGAGGGCAGGACGTCAATATCCTGGTACATCTTCGGCTGGGTCATCGACGGATCGTCAGCCTCGTTGTGACCGCGGCGGCGGTAGCAAATCAGGTCAATGACAACGTCGCGACCGAAGCGCTCACGGTACTCGAATGCCAGGCGTGCGGCGCGAACCACTGCGTCCGGGTCATCAGCGTTGACGTGGAAGACCGGAGCCTTAGTCATGCGCGCAATGTCGGTAGCGTGGGTTGCGGTGCGGCCGTCGTTCGGCAGGGTGGTGAAGCCAATCTGGTTGTTCACCACAACGTGCACGGTGCCGCCGGTGGTGTACGCCTTCAGGTCAGCCATCTGCAGGGTCTCCATGACGATACCCTGGCCAGCGAACGCTGCGTCACCGTGAATCAGGATCGGCAGAACCGGGTGGCCCTCAACGCCCTGCTCGCGGTAGACGTCCTGCTTAGCGCGGACGATACCCTCGAGCACGGTGTTTGCAGCCTCAAGGTGCGAGGGGTTAGCAGCCACGTAAACCTGGGTCTGCTTACCGGAATCGGAGGTGAAGACACCCTCGGTACCGAGGTGGTACTTCACGTCACCGGAGCCACCCTCGTAGGGTGCTGCGGTGCCGGAGAACTCACGGAAAATCTGAGCGTAGGACTTACCAGCAATGTTGGTCAGCACGTTCAGGCGACCGCGGTGTGCCATACCAATGGCAACGCCCTTCAGGTCGTTGTTAGCTGCCTTGTCCAGAACAGCGTCCAGCAGCGGAATCAGGGACTCGCCGCCCTCCAGGGAGAAACGCTTCTGACCCAGGTACTTGGTCTGCAGGAAGTTCTCGAATGCCTCAGCCTCAACCAGCTTGGAGAGAACACGCAGCTGCTCCTCGCGGGTGGGCTTAGCAACGCCGCGCTCCAGGCGCTCCTGGAACCATGCGCGAACCTCGGGGTCCTCAGAGTACATGTACTCAACGGACAGAGAGCCGGAGTATGCCTCGTGCAGGCGCTCCAGGATGGTGCGCAGCGGCAGACGCTCGGAACCGCCGAAGCCACCGGTCGGGTAGACGCGGTCCAGATCCCACAGGGTCAGGCCGTAGTTCTCCAGCTTCAGGTCCGGGTGCGAACGCATCTTGTAACCAACGGGGTTGGTTGCTGCGGTCAGGTGGCCGTGCACGCGGTACGCGTGAATCAGCTGCTGGATACGTGCAACCTTGGAAATCTCGTGAGCGTCATCGACGTGGTTGTCGCGTGCCCAACGAACCGGCTCGAAAGGAACCTTCAGGTCGCGGAAGATTGCGTCGTAGAAGTCGTCGCCGCCGAGCAGGTAGTGCTCAACCAGCTTCAGGAACTCACCGGAACCTGCACCCTGAATGACGCGGTGGTCGTAAGTGCTGGTCAGGGTGATGATCTTGGACAGACCCTGCTGGGTGATGAGCTTCTCGGACAGACCACGGAACTCAGCCGGGTACTCCAGCGCACCCACACCGATGATGGCTGCCTGGCCCTTGGAGAGGCGGGGCACCGAGTGGACGGTACCAATACCACCGGGGTTGGTCAGCGAAACAGTGGTGCCGCGGAAGTCCTCAATGGTCAGCGCGCCGTTACGGCCACGCTTAACGATGTCGTTGTACGCATCCCAGAACTCGCGGAAGCTCAGCTGCTCAGCACCCTTGAGGTTCGGAACGACCAGGTTACGGGAACCATCGGGGCGGGGCAGGTCAATAGCCAGACCAAAGTTCACGTGTGCGTTGTGGATTGCAACGGGCTTGCCCTTCTCGTCCACACCGTAGGTCACGTTCATCGAAGGCATCGCTGCCACTGCGCGAATTACTGCGTAACCAATCAGGTGGGTGAAGGAGACCTTGCCGCCGCGGGTGCTTGCCAGGTACTTGTTGATGGCAGCACGGTTCTCAATGAGCAGCTTTGCGGGGACCGCACGAACGGTGGTTGCGGTGGGGACAGTCAGCGACTCTTCCATGGTCGTGACAACTGCCTTAGCAGGGCCGCGGAGGGGGACAATCTTGTCTTCAGCAGGTTCCACAGGTTCAGCCTTCTTGGTAGCAGCGGGAGGGGTGGGGTTAGCAGGCGCAGCCGCAGGCTTCGGTGCCGCGGGGGCGGGAGTTGCTACAGGTGCGGCAGGTGCAGCCGGTGCGGCGGGTGCCGCAGCAGGAGCTGCACTAGCGGTACCGGCGCCTCCCAGCGCCTTGTCGATGGTCTCAAAAATGGGCCACCATGAAGGGTCCACGAGGTTCTTGTCCTTCTGGTAACGCTCGTACTGTTCTTCAACGAACCATTCGTTACCGGCAAATTCCTCAGGCACCAGATGTTCTGGCAGATTTGGCACGTTAAACGCCTCTTCCAATTAGTGTGAATTTATCCGTCGCGTCCGGGACTCTCCCCGGCATAGACGACCCGCGTCTTCGAGGGGCGAATCATCACGCTGAGCATGTGCGCATCGCCTAAGATGGTGGCTGTATGTGCGGGGTGTGCACCGTACAAACCTGCCTAGCGTGCCGTGAACGTCGGGGTTCATCCGCTTGCATGGCGGCACACTCATGCTCCTATGTATAAGTGTAAAGAGAAGCACGGTGAACTTTCCAGCTCATCGCGCCATATCCGCAATGCAATTTTTCACTCTTACGGATTAGCAATGAGCCGCGTGTGCAACAAGTGCTGTCTTGTGCTTGTGAGCAGGCACTCTACAGCACTGGGAAGAGACGAAACCTTCGCTAAAATATGGGGTATGGATGACCCTTTGAGTAAGACTCTGACTACTAGCCAGCGCAGAATACTGCCCGCGTACTCTGCACAACACGGCACTGTAACACCCAAAAACACCACCTCCGATGCTCAGCATCTGGACAGCCTGGCTGCGGGGCTACCCCGCCAAGCCCAAGGCGCAGCACACCAGTCGATGGAGGCGGTGGCTGAGTGGATCTAATCCTCCTGCTCATCGGCCTGCTGCTCATCCTGGGAACGGGCTTCTTCGTTGCTGTAGAGTTCTCACTCGTGGCGCTCGAAACCGCCACCGTGCAGCAGGCAAAGGACTCCGGCGATAAAGCAGCCGACGCCGTCCTGCGCTGCCTCAAGACGCTCTCTACTCAGCTCTCCAGCTGCCAGATCGGCATCACCATCACCACGCTGCTGACCGGTTACACCCTCGACGCTGCCATCAAGGCGCTCACCACCGGCGCCATCAGCAGCTTGGGTCTGCCCACCAGCGTGACCGACGTATTCACCCTGGTGCTGGCGATGCTCATCGCGACCCTGCTCTCCATGGTCGTCGGCGAGCTGCTGCCCAAGGGCCTCGCTATCGCCGAACCCTACGATGTGGCGCGTCGAGTCGCCCCCGCGCAGCTCGCCTTCACCCGCGTCATGTCCCCGCTCGTGCGCATCATGAACGGCTCCGCCAACTGGATCCTCGGACGCTTCGGCATGGAAGCCAAAGAAGAACTCTCCGCCGCACGCACCCCCGAAGAGCTCTCCTCCATGGTGCGCCGCTCCGCAGAAGAAGGCACCCTCGACTCCGACGCGGCTCGCTTCGTGGACCGCACCCTGCGCTTCTCCGAGCTGACCGCCTCCGAAGTCATGACCCCGCGCGGCCAGGTCGCCATGCTCGAAGACACTGCCCCCGTTGCCGAAGTCATCAAGCTGGCACGCTCCACCGGCCACTCCCGATTCCCCCTCTATAAGGGCGACCACGACAACATCGTGGGCGTCGTGCACGTGAAGAAGGCGGTCGGTGTGCCCCCGGAGGTACGCGAAACCCTCGAAGCCGGCGCCCTCGCAGAAGACGTGCTGCAGGTCCCCGAAACCCTGCACCTGGATGCGCTGCTCACCCAGCTACGCCAGGGCGCCCTGCAGCTCGCCGTGGTCCTCGACGAATACGGCGGAACCGCCGGCATCGCAACCCTCGAAGACCTCGTCGAAGAAATCGTCGGCGAAGTCTCCGACGAACACGACCGCGGCCGCACCGAACGCCCCCTACGCTACGGCAACGGCGACTGGGTGTTCTCCGGCCTGCGCCGCCCCGATGAAATCAACGCGCTCATCCCCGGACTCGAGGTTGAGGAAAGCCCCGAATACGAAACCGTCGGCGGCTTCATGATGGAACGCCTCGGCCGCATCCCCGAAGTAGGCGACAGCGTCCCCGTACCCGGCGGCACCCTGCGCGTCGACACCCTTGAAGGCCGCCGCGTGGACCGCATCCGATTCACCCCCACGCCCGCCACTAGTGCACAGGAACAGACCGAGAAGGGAGGCAACGCATGAACGACTGGGTAGCCATCGCACTGCTCGTCATCCTGCTCGCCGGAAACGCCTTCTTCGTCGCCGGTGAATTCGCCATCATGTCCACCCGACGAGCACAAATCGAACCGCTCGCCGAAGAAGGCAATAAGCGAGCGCAGACCGTCATCTACGCGCTAGAAAACGTCTCGCTCATGCTCGCCACCTGCCAGCTGGGCATCACCATCTGCTCGCTGCTGATTCTGAACGTCTCAGAACCGGCGCTGCACCACATGCTGGAGGTGCCCCTGCACCTGGTCGGCCTGCCCCACGCCATTGTGGACGTAATCGCCTTCGGTATCACCCTGATCCTGGTTACCTACCTGCACGTGATCTTCGGCGAGATGGTTCCCAAGAACGCCGCCGTGACCCTCGCCGCCCGCGGCGTGGCTCTCTGGATTGTGCCGACCCTGGTGACCATCTCCAAGATTTTCGCCCCCGTGGTCGCCCTGCTGAACAACCTGTCCAATAAGCTGCTGGCGCTCATGAAGGTCGAAGCGAAGGACGAAGTCGCCTCCACCTTCACCCTGGGCGAGCTGCAGACCATCGTGGCAACCTCAACCGCAGAAGGCACCGTGGAAGACGACGCCGGCGTGATTGAAAGCGCCCTCGAATTCACCGAGAAGGACGTCTACGAAATCATGGTGCCCGGCGATAAGCTCGTCACCCTGCCCTTCGGCAGCACCCCCTCCGAACTGGAACGCGCCGTGGCACGCAGCGGCTACTCCCGCTTCGTCATTACCGACAGCGACGGAACCTACATGGGCTACCTGCACGTGAAGGACGCCCTCGCCATCGCCCCCGAGCGGTTCGAGGAGCCCTTCCCCTGGTACAAGCTGCGTTCCCTGGATACGCTCACCCCGACTACCGATATTGATGATGCGCTCGCCTCCATGCAGCGCAGCCGAACCCATATCGCACAGGTTATGGATGAACAGGGCGTAACCCTCGGCGTGGTCTTCCTCGAAGACGTGCTGGAGGAGCTCGTCGGCGAAATCAACGACACCACCCAGGATGCGGTGCGTGAGCGTGTACGCCGACAGCAGGCGCGCGAAGTCCAGTAGCCGCATGAAGCACAGTAACCGCATCGTGAGATATCCCGAATAAAACGGGAGAATCTTTGAACGCACAGTCCGCCCGGCGCCCTCGTCAAGGAGGGCGCGGGGCGGGCTGTTTTGCGGTCAAAAACGGCTTATGGGTGCTCCCAAGGGGTGGTCTCAGGCGGCGGGATGAAGCGGCAGTATAAAGTAGCGGTGGGGGAGCGCAGTAGGCTGAGCTAACTATCCCTGTTGCATAAGCTACTAACAGGGAAAAGGGTTGCCTAACAGCACCCAAATGACAACAATAAAGAGTTGTTTATACGGGTGTGCGCATGATGTAGTTAAGGAACCTACAGACTAGAACGAACCGAAAGAGAGCCCTCATGTCGCACCCGAAGATCACCCGCAAGCACTTCCTCACCGCAATGGGCTCACTCGCCGCGTCCTCCCTGCTACTGGCAGGCTGCGCAACCGAGAACAGCACCTCCTCCGGTTCGTCCTCCTCGGCTGGCTCCAACAATGGCAAGGTGAAGGTCGTCGCCTCCACCGACGTCTACGCAGACATCGCCAAGCAGGTCGGCGGCGACTACATTGAGGTCACCGCACTCATCGCCTCCACCAGCACCGACCCCCACTCCTACGAAGCCACCAGCGCCGACCGCCTCAAGGCAAAGGACGCTTCCCTGATCGTCATCAACGGCGCAGGCTACGACCTGTTCCTCGAAGACCTCGCCGGCAAGGACAACGCCTCCCAGAAGATCGTGAACGCGGTCAAGGTCAGCGGCAAGCTCACCGACGCCGAATACACCCACCTGGTCGAGGACCACCGCGGCGGCGAACACCACGAAGACGGCGGCGACCACGCCCACGCACACGAGTTCAATGAGCACCTCTGGTACGACTTCGAAACCATGAAGAAGGTCGCCCAGAAGATCGCTGAAGAGCTCGCAGGCCTCGACTCCGCACACGCTGAGACGTTCCGCACCAACGCATCCACCTTCTCCAAGGAACTGGACGCACTGGACACCACCGCCAAGGCAATCGCCGGTGAAGGTAAGAAGTACCTGTCCACCGAGCCCGTGCCGGACTACCTGATTTCCTCCACCGGCGCAGAGAACGCAACCCCCAGCGAATTCGCTGAGGCGGCAGAAGCCGGCAACGACGTCCCCGCCCTCGTCCTGAAGGAAACCAAGGACATGATCACCGAGAAGAAGGTCCAGCTGCTCGCCTACAACGAGCAGACCTCCACCTCTCAGACCAACGAGGTGCTGCAGGCAGCTAAGGACGCCTCGGTGAACTACGTATCCTTCACCGAAACCCTGCCGGAAAACACCAACTACCTGGCATGGATGAAGACCAACGTCAGCAACCTCGAAAAGGCGCTCTCCTAAGTGACTGACAACAATAACGGTGCCGCCCCCGCGATTTCCATTCGCGGGGGTAGCCTCGCTTTCGGGGCCCGCACCCTCTGGAAAGATCTAACCCTCGACATCGGCGCAGGCGAATACTTCGCCGTGCTCGGACCCAACGGCTCCGGCAAGTCCACCTTCCTCAAAGTCGTTCTCGGCTTGACCGGACTCAACGCCGGAGAAATCTCTGTGCTCGGCAAACCCGCACGTTTGGGCAACGCTGGCGTCGGCTACGTACCGCAGCAGAAGTCCATCCCCACCTCCACCCCGATGCGTGCCCGCGACCTCGTGGGACTTGGCGTGGACGGGCACCGCTGGGGCATCCGCCTGCACGGCCGCAAATACCGCGCCAAGGTTGACGAACTCCTCGAAGCCGTCGGCGCGACCGAATACGCGAACGTGCCGGTGGGGCTGCTCTCCGGCGGTGAGCAGCAGCGCCTGCGTATCGCCCAGGCGCTCGCGAACGACCCGAAGATTCTGCTGGCTGACGAGGCGCTACTCTCCCTGGATCTCAACCACCAGTACGCGGTGGCTGAGCTGATTCACCGGTTCAACCGTGAACGCGGCGTGGCGGTAGTGTTCGTGACCCACGAAATCAACCCCATCATTGAGCATGTGGATCGTGTGCTCTACCTGGCGAACGGTCGTTTCACGGTCGGCTCGGTGGAAGAGGTCATGACCAGCGAGACTCTCACCTCCCTGTACGGAACCCCGGTGAGCGTGCTCAAGTCTAATGGCCGTTACGTGGTGGTGGGTGAGACTCACGCCAGCGACCACTGCCATATTGAGGGCACCGACCAGAACATTCACGGCTCCCACCTGAAATCTGGTCTTTCTGAACCGCAGCGCACTCTACACCTTCCGGGAGGAACCACTCGATGACCATTCTTGCTTCCCTCCCCGCTCTGGCACCGGTTGCCGCCGCGCAGAACGATTTGCTCTCCCGTATCTTCGTTTTTGACCGCTACGGCGAGCTGCTGCAGATGCTGCAGAACTCCATTTTTGCTGGCGCTGTGCTAGGCCTTATTGGCGGTTTCGTCGGCATTTTCGTGATGATGCGCGACCATGCCTTTGCGGTGCACGGCGTCTCTGAAATGTCTTTCGCGGGTGCAGCCCTTGCCCTGTTGCTCGGCTATGACGTGGTGACCGGCTCCATGGTCGGTTCGATTGCCTCGGCTCTGCTGATTGCCTTTCTGGGTTCTAAAGCGAGCAATTCGAACTCGGTCATTGGTGCGCTCATGCCGTTCGGCCTGGGCTTGGGTATTCTCTTCCTCTCCCTGTACCAGGGCCGTAGCGCGAATAAGTTTGGTCTGCTGACCGGTCAGATCGTGTCCGTGGATGCCGACCAGCTGCACACCATGATTATTGGTGCGGTGGTTATTATTTCCCTGCTGGTGATGGTGTGGCGTCCGCTGAGCTTTGCTTCCCTGGACCCGGAGGTCGCGCGCGCTAAGGGCGTGCCGATGCGCTTCCTGTCCCTGGTGTTCATGGTGATTCTGGGTATTGCTGTGGCGCTGTCGGTGCAGGTGGTCGGTTCGCTGCTGGTGCTGGCGCTGCTGATTACTCCGGCGGCTGCGGCGATGCAGGTAACGGCATCTCCGGTACGCACCCTGATTCTGTCGGTGCTGTTTGCGGAGGCGTCTATTGTGGGCGGTATTCTGCTGGCTCTTGCCGGTTCGCTGCCGATTAGCCCCTACGTGACCAGTATTTCCTTCCTGATTTACGTGGTGTGCCGTGTGATTGGTGGCGTGAAGCGCCGCCATAGCGCGTCGGGCCGCCAGCTGGCTGAGAAGGCATAAGATCTATAGAAAGAGCCCCACCTCGGGAATGAGGTGGGGCTCTTTCGTTGTCGTGCTGTGTTAGCGCTACGGGTCATGTACCCGGTGCGCAATGCGGGCTCAACCTGTGTGGCGTTGTGTTGTCCTGTCCAGATGCCCTGTGTGTCGTGCTGTAGTGGCGCCGAAGATCTTTGAAGACGCCGTATCCTTCGTTGAGAAGGTTTTCCCCGGTGGGGGAGAGCTCCTCAGATGGAGGGGCTTAGAGGTTGCGGCTTAGCCTGCAACGTTAGCGTGCAGCGCCGCCCTGCGATTCTTCCTCGCGACGTGCCAAAGTGCAGTCCGGGCAGTAACCGGTCACTTCAACCACGTGCTCCAGCTCCGAGAAGCCGTGCTGCTTACCCATGGCCAGTGCCCAGTCCTCGAGGGCGGGTGCTTCCAGCTCAATGGCGGTGCCGCATCGGCGGCAGAGCAGGTGGTGGTGGTGATCTTTCACCCGGCAGTGGCGGTACAGGGTCTCACCCTCAACGCCCTTGACCGAGTCGAGCTCACCGGCGTTAGCCAGCGACTGCAGCACGCGGTAGGTGGTTGCGAGAGAGACCTGTTCCTTGCGGTTCGCGAGGGTCAGGTGCAGATCCTGTGCTGAGATGAAATCGCCGAGCTCTTCCATGGTCGCCTTGATGATGCGACGCTGGCGGGTATTTCGGGCTTCGGCGGGCTTCGTAATTCTCCGTACGGGAATATGAGTGTCCATTGCTGAACCTTTCGGGGCGGAAATCCGTCCCATTGTGTGGTCGATCTTGTCTTACGACTTTACACTAGAGGCGTTCAAAAGGTGGTTGATTTGCGCTTTATCTCAAAAATTGAAGTCATCAACAGGCACGAATGAGGGTTAACGGTAGACTAAAACTATGAAAATGACGAAGTACACCCACTCATGTATCCGCCTTGAGAATGAGGGGCGCACCCTCGTTCTTGACCCCGGCAACTTTGCTGCAGAAGGCGAACACGCCACCGCGCTGGAAGGCGCCGATTACCTGTTCGTGACCCACGCGCATCCGGACCATTTTGACGGCCCGTCGGTGCTGCCGCTGATTGCTCAGCGTGCCGAGTCGCAGACCCCGTTGAAGATTTGGGCTCCCGAGGCTGTTGCCCAGGTCATTAAGGAGGCTGTGCCCGCTGCCGAGGTTACCGTTGTTTCCTCTGATTCTGAGTTCAGCATCCCCGGTTTTGAGGTGAAGACCTACGGCGGTCAGCACGCACTGATTCACCCGCTGATTCAGACCATCGCCAATGTCGGTTACCTGATTAACGGTGCCTTGTACCACCCGGGTGACTCGCTGGTGGTTCCTCACCGCGTGCGTGCGAATACCGTTCTGGTGCCGATTCACGCGCCCTGGTCGAAGGTTCAGGAAGTCATTGATTTTGTGATTGCGACCGGCGCTCAGCGTGTGGTTCCGATTCACAATGGCATGATTAACCAGAACGGCACCGGCATTATTGAGGGTCTGGTGACGAACTTCGGCGCGAAGTACGGCACTGAGCTGAAGCACCTGAACCCCGGTGAGAGCATTGAGGTTGAGGCGTAAGCCTGACCACTGAGCTTCAAACGTGCCGGTGACGGCGCATGAAGGAGATTATTGTGAGCACGATTTTTACCAAGATTATTGAGGGTGAGATTCCCGGCCGCTTCGTCTGGAAGGACGAGCACTGCGTCGCCTTCCTGGACATCATGCCCCTGTCGGAAGGTCACCTGCTGCTCGTTCCCCGCGCAGAGATTGACCGTTGGCCCGACCTGCCGGCTGAGCTGGCGGCGCACCTGTTCGCTGTGGCGCACAAGATTTCTGGTGCCCTGGATCAGGCGTTTGATAAGGACCGTGTGGCTCTGATGATTGCGGGCTTCGACGTTCCGCACACCCACATCCACCTGTTCCCGGCTGACGGCATGGCTGACTACGATCCCGCTAACGCGAAGAAGGATGCTACCGCCGAAGAGCTGGATGCGGCTGCTGAGAAGGTGCGTGCTGCCCTGCGCGAGCGCGGCCACGGCGAGTTCGTGCCGGAGGCATAAGCGCCCTTTACAGCGTGTATAAACACGACAGCGCGTATAACCACGAAGGAGCCGCCCTCTACACAACAGTAGAGGGCGGCTCCTTCGTTGCTATATCCCGTTGCTATGTTCCGGCGGGAAAGAAGCTTAGTGCTTTTCAGCCTTGGAGATCTGCTCAGCCAGGTCCTCGGGGGAGAGGTTAGCGGAGGAGAACTCGGGGGTCAGCGGCAGGTGCAGCTGCAGGCCGGTACCGGGGCAAATCTCGACCTTTGCCGAGCGCAGCTTGAAGTCGACCACGTGACCGCCCTGAACGCGCTCATCATCGATAAAGTGGGCGTGGCAGCCGGGCACCGAGATGCCCTGCTCGTAGATCGGGGTGCGGAAGCCAACAATCGTGCCGGTCACGTTATCGAACTGGACAATGTCCTCATTCTCGGTGGCCGCAACCATCTTCGGGTAGGGCTTCTCCTGCTTGATGACGGTGCGGGTGCGGACCCATTCGAACTCGCCGTAAATCTTGATGGCGTACATGTAGTTCTTGGAGACGGTGAAGTCATCCAGAATCTGCGAGGCAGACTTACGGAGTAGGTTATGCGGTAGTTCGCGCTTAATCATGGGCACGAAGTTGGTGACCACGGCGTAGGGGGTCTGCTGGCGCAGGTCGGGCAGGGATACGGAGCCGTCGTGGCGCACCTGGTAGCAGACGCCGTCGAGGACGACCATTTCGCCGTCGAGGCCGTTGAAGGTACCCACACCGAAGTTGCCGTGGCTCAGAAGCTCACCGATGGTCATCTCGCCATCGTAGATGCCGTCCAGCAGCTGGGACATGAGGCCGGTCTGAAAAACTTCGTTACGGAAAACAGTTTCACCGTTTAGGATGGTCGGCTGATATGCCATGAGATTTCTCCTCGTTACAGTGGATGCGGCGTCAGACGGGTCGGTCGGTCATCGGCGATACTCGCCCTAGCTGATGCTAAAAAGGGGAAGGGCGGCGGGGAGAACACGGCGTTGTGATGTCGTTTCTCTAGGAATTCGTAGGTGACGCAGGCCGGGCGCACGCACTTTCATTGTACGCCCGTGCAGGAAGAACCCCGGGACTAGCGGGTACGACATCTTATGATGTGGCCCGCGACCTGCTCCTACAAGGGAAGAGGGGGAGGGCCCGCTAGAGCTCCAGAACCATCTCCACATGCTCAATTCCAACCTCAAGATACGGCTCTCCCACCTGCACAAACCCCGCTGCACCGTAGTAGCTGTCCTTTAGGTAGGACTGGGCGCTAATCACCAGCTGACGAGTTTCCGTATTTTCACGGACCCAGCTAATCGTCTCATGCAGTAGGGCGCGCCCCAGGCCGGTGCCACGCGCCTCCTCACGGACAGCTACTCGACCGACGGTCCAAGCACCCTGGATGGGGCGATGATAGCCGTCATCTACTGTCATAAGATCAAAGATTCTTAAGTATGCTAAGATCCGCCCAGACTCATCTGTGTGGAAGAAATGAATACACTCAAAATCAGCCTCATCGGGTTCTTGCGCAAGAATCTGCTGACCCACTGTAAAGACCATCGAACGCGTGATATGAATCTGCTGCAGTTCTCGTAGAGTCAGCTCATTGAAATGCTTGGCCTGAAAATGCGGGGGCGTTAAAGAGGAAGGAAACAAGAGGCTCTCGATCTTTCGTTGGAGGTCAGGGAATGAGCGTACTCCATTAAGGGAATTTGCGTGCAGGAACAGAACCAAAAGCCGCTCTGTGAAATGTAGCGGTATAACCCTCCACAGGTATTTATTGCTCACAATATATCCGTGCAGATAACCATCTAGACCGCGCATGAATTAATAAAGCTCTTATACTGAGAACGTTATTATCACTCAACACCTTGGAGGTAACTCTATGTCTATCGCTGCTATCATGACCTGGACTCTGCAATCAGAAATTCCAGTACCTCAGGATGCTCAAGCCCTTTTGGGGCCGGGCGAAAGCGCCGTCGCAGCCTTTGCTACTTTCCGCGATTCCGCTATTTTCACGACTCACCGACTCATCATTCGTGATGCTCAAGGCCTGACCGGTAAGAAGGTAGAAATGTACTCGCTGCCTTACTCCTCGATTCATATGTGGTCTTCTGAAAATGCAGGAAACCTGTTCGACGCGAATAGTGAAATTGCTCTATGGACGAAGGTTGGCTACATCAAAATCAAGCTGGGCCGAAAGATTGACGTCCGCAAGCTTGACCGGCTCATCGCTCAGCAGGTTCTAAACGCTCAGCAACATTAGGGCATAAAAATAGACTGGCGTTCCCTCCGGTTGCACGACAAAAAGGGAGGGAACGCCAGCACCAACAGCTTAGCCCTTAGAGCCGCTCTAAGCGCAACTAAGGCACACGAAGCTCAACAAGGCAGAAAAATATTAGACACGAACCGTCATCAAAATAGTCCGGTGAGCCTGCACCCCGTAGAAACCCTGCAGACACCCAGCAGAAAACACAACAACGGCCTATACGCTCCCAAAGGAACGTATAGGTCGTTGTGCGCTATCTAGAACTTGCCCCAGAACCCACCCCGGAATTTACCTCAGTGCGGGTGCGGGGCAAAGCCCAGAAGGAAAGATGAGACGCCAGCGAATTAGACGCCAGTGAATTAGACGCCGTAGTACAGCTGGTACTCAAGCGGGTGCGGAACCAGCGAGAGCGGCTCCAGCTCGTTCTTACGCTTGTAGTCAATCCAAGCCTGAATCAGGTCCTCGGTGAAGACGCCGCCCTCGAGCAGGAAGTCGTGGTCAGCCTCCAGAGCCGCCAGCGCCTCCTCCAGGTTAGCCGGAGCCTTCTTGATGTCCTTAGCCTCTTCAGCGGGCAGCTCGTACAGGTCCTTATCGATCGGTGCCGGCGGCTCAATGCGGTTACGGATACCGTCCAGACCAGCCATCAGCTGAGCAGCAAACGCGAAGTAGGGGTTAGCGGAGGGGTCCGGTGCACGGAACTCCAGACGCTTAGCCTTCGGGTTGGTGCCGGTAATCGGGATGCGGATACCGGCGGAACGGTTACCCTGCGAGTACACCATGTTGATGGGAGCCTCGTAGCCGGGAACCAGACGCTTGTAAGAGTTCACGGTCGGGTTGGTGAACGCCAGAACAGCGGAGGAGTGCTCAATCAGACCGCCAATGTACCAGCGTGCGGTGTCAGAGAGGTTAGCGTAGCCGCGCTCGTCGTAGAAGAGGGGCTCGCCGTCCTGCCACAGCGACTGGTGGCAGTGCATACCGGAGCCGTTGTCACCGAACACGGGCTTGGGCATGAAGGTCACGGACTTGCCCCATGCGTCTGCGGTGCCCTTGATGACGTACTTGAACTTCAGCAGGTCGTCAGCAGCCTTGGTGAGGGTGTCGAACTTGTAGTTGATTTCTGCCTGGCCGGCTGCGCCCACCTCGTGGTGGCTACGCTCAACCTCAAGGCCGACCTCGTCCATTGCTACGCACATTGCGTCACGCAGGTCAGCCTGCTTGTCGACGGGGGAGACGGGGAAGTAGCCGCCCTTGACGGGGGTCTTGTTGCCCAGGTTGCCGCCCTCTTCCTTGCGGCCGGTGTTCCAGGGAGCCTCATCGGAGTCGATCTTGAAGAATACGGAGTTCGGCTCGACCTGGTAGCGGACGTCCTCGAAGACGAAGAATTCAGCCTCGGATGCGAAGAACGCGGTGTCTGCAATGCCGGTGGATTGCAGGTATGCTTCGGCACGCTCAGCGACGCCGCGGGGGTCACGGTGGTAGGGCTCGCCGGTGCGGGGGTTCACGATGGAGCAGATGATGACCAGGGTCTTCTCAATGCGGAAGGGGTCAACGTACGCGGACTGAACGTCGGGGATCAGCTGCATGTCGGACTCTGCAATGCCCTGGAAGCCGCGAATGGAGGAGCCGTCAAAAAGCTGGCCGTTGACGAAGAAATCGTCATCAATCGCCTTAGCGGGCAGGTTGAAGTGCTGCTGCACGCCGGGCATGTCGGTGAATCGGATATCAACGAAGACTACTTCTTCGTTCTTGATAAAGTCGAGAACTTCCTGGGGGCTGGTAAACATGAGGACTGCTCCTTGTTCGACTGACGGTGCAGGAGGGTGCTTTCCCTCATCACATTCAGTCTTTGGTTTAGTTTTTGGCCGCGGGCAAAACCCTGTGACATATCAAGCATAGTGGTTATTTTTTGCGCGTGCGTGACTATCGTGTTTCGGTAATGTTACAAATCCTGGAAAGGAGTTACATCTACGTTGCCTCACGAAACACAGTAGAGATGCTAACGCCCTCAGTAGAGCCAGTAGCAAAGCCAATATCAATGCCAGCAACAGCGCAATAACCGGGCGTAACAAAAGGCCCCGACCCTCCCCACACGGGAAGAGCCGGAGCCTTCAAAACCTCATATCAGCGTCTCGCTTAGCGGCCGCGCATCGCACGACGGTCGGGGCGTGCACGCATCGGGTCAACACCCTTCGGCAGACCATTCATCGGGTTACGCATAGTGTTCAGAGTGCTCAGGCGACCAGAAACAACCTGCATCTCCTGCTGAGTCAGAGCCTTCGGAAGCTTGTTCATAGTCTTCACAACGTCCTTGAGCTCAACCTGACCCTCATCGTGACCGGTCTCAATCACATGAACCGGCACACCGGGAGCCACACGAGCCAGGTGCTTCTTCTCAGTGTTCACCAGCGAGTTCACGCGGCTGTGAGGGCCCTCGGTCACCAGCACAATACCGGGACGGCCCAGCGCACGGAACACCAGATCCTGGTTGCGGTTCGCAGCAACGGGCTGCTCCTCAACAATCCAACCGCGGCGCACCGAGTTCATCGCTGCACCACTACGACCGGGCTGGTTCTCAATCTGAGCAAAAGCCGCAGTCTGCGCGCGGCGACCCAGCAGAAGCATCGCCACAATAGCGGCAACGCCCAGACCCAGAATCAGGAAAGTAATCCAGTTACCCAGGGCAATACCGATGAGGAGGAAAACCAAAAGGGTACCCAGAGCCGACAGACTCAGAATCCAACCGATATTCGGGTCGGACTTCTTGGTCATCTGGTAGACCTGCTTCATCTGGGCGAAAGTGCCCGGAGTGCGTTCCTTCTTCTTTTTCTTCTCTTCGCGCTTATCTGCCACGATTCTTCCTCGGCTGGTTCTTCCGCGGCCCCGAGAAGCGCCTCAAACGCTCACGGAACCATAGTGACGTAACGATGCAGTGTATGCCTGCAATTTTTCTAGTTTACCCTACCCGCACAAGGGGCGGGGCATAAGGGGAGGCTCCCCGAACACCGGACGAACACCGGGTTCGAGGAGCCTCAACGCTCTCAGAAAGATTCTGAAAAGGCTTAGTAGCCCGCAGCCACCAGGGAGGAGGCTTCCTGCAGAGCTGCACCCTCACCCTCAATGTGGGCAAGGTTCTCAGGGATCGGGTAGCCGTTCTTACGCATTGCACGAGCCCACAGGCGACCTGCACGGTACGAAGAACGAACCATCGGGCCCGCCATAACGCCAGCGAAACCAATCTCCTCAGCCATGTTCGCGAAATCCACGAACTGCTGCGGCTTCACCCAACGCTCAATCGGGTGGAAGAGCGGGCCGGGGCGCAGGTACTGGGTGAGGGTAATGATGTCACAACCAGCATCGTGCAAATCGCACAGCGCCTCGTAAATCTCGTCATCGGTCTCGCCCATACCCAGAATCAGGTTGGACTTGGTGACCATGCCGCCTTCCTTAGCCTGGGTAATAACATCCAGGGAACGCTCGTAACGGAACGCCGGGCGAATCTGACGGAAGATACGGGGGACGGTCTCCAGGTTGTGCGCGAACACCTCAGGCTTAGCGTCAATCACCTTCTGAACATGCTCGGGAACACCCTTGAAATCGGGGACGAGCATCTCAACGCCGGTGTTCGGGCACATCTTGTGAATCTGACGGGTGGTCTCTGCGTACAGCCACGCACCGCCGTCTTCCAGATCGTCACGAGCAACACCGGTCACGGTTGCGTAACGCAGACCCATGACCTTCACGTTCTTAGCAACCTTGAACGGCTCAGCGTAGTCAACAGCAACAGGCTTGCCGGTCGCAATATTGCAGAAGTCGCAACGGCGGGTGCACTCGGAACCACCAATCAGGTAGGTTGCCTCACGGTCTTCCCAGCACTCGTAAATATTGGGGCAGCCAGCCTCTTCACACACGGTGTGCAGGCCCTGACCGCGAGCCAGCTCGCGCATCTCGTTGTATTCGGGGCCAACAATAGCCTTGGTCTTAATCCAGTGAGGCTTCTTCTCAATGGGAACCTCAGCGTTGCGGGCCTCCACACGCAGTAGCTTGCGTCCTTCAGGTGCGGTGCTCAAAAGTCTTCTCCTTGGTCTAGATGTGCCCTCTGTGCAGGTGGGCCATCTTCTATTTTACGCCCGCTCAGGCGTAGGTGAAACTGATTTTCGTATATGACGAACAAACCCGGGCGCATTACGTGTACGGCCCGTTCGATGCCTCTTGGCTGTGTCTAATCCTGTGTTTATTCCTGCGCTGCAACGGGCTCGAAGGACTCCGCCAGGCGGTCCTGATACTTCAGAAGCTCCGCCTCCAGCGGCTCTAAAATATCGGCGGGGGTGACGGTGCGACCCAGCTGCTCCGAAATAGTGGTAACACCCGCATCGCTAATGCCGCAGGGAATGAACTGCTGGAAGGGTGCGGTGTCGTTGCAGCAGTTAATCGCAAAGCCGTGCATGGTGGTGTTACGGGAAACGCGCATGCCCAGTGCCGCGATCTTCTTGTCCTGGGTGATGCCGTTGCCCAAAATCCACACGCCGCTACGGCCCTCAACGCGCTCACCCTTAATGCCCAGACCGGCAAGGACGTTAATGATGATTTCCTCGATAATGCGCACATACGCCACCACGTCAATGGGCTCGGGCAGACGCAGAATCGGGTAGCCGGTCAGCTGGCCGGGGCCGTGCCAGGTCAGCTTGCCGCCGCGGTCAATCTTGACGACGGGGGTGGACTTGTCTGCGGGGTACTCGTGGTCTTCGGTGCGTTTACCGGCGGTAATCACTGCCTCGTGCTCAAGTAGAAGAATCGTATTCTGACGGGTGCGGTTAGCCACCTCATCGTGGATGCGGTACTGCTCGTCCAGGCACTCAACATAGTTCACATAGTTCGGGGCGAAGCCCACGCGTTCAATCGTCACAGACATACTTTCTACCTTAGTACTGCTGGTGGAGGGAAGAAAATTAGGGCGCCCTGAATCACGTGATGAGCGAACACGTCGGAATGTTACGTGAGGGTGTGCTCAAGGGGAGGGAGGGTGAATAAGCAGATAAATACCTGAATTAACCTTTGGGGTTCTTTGGGGTATTTTAACTATTTTAGTGTACTTAAAGATATTATTTGATGTAATTTGATAACATGATGGTATGAGAAGCAAAGAAGCACACGTTCTGGAAAGCATCGCCAACCCGGCTCTACCCACCCTGCAGATTGTCGAGTACCGGGGCGAAACCACCGAGAGTGCGCCCGCTACACGTTCCGTAACCTCCGCGCACCCCGAACGCTACACCCTGCGCACCATTTCTCACCCCGCCCCGCCAGCTCCCTCCGCCCAGCTGGCTCCTGCCGCGCCCACTCTGCGCGCGGCAGCCAACGGGTACGGATTCGAGGAAAACACGGATGCATCCGCTCAGCGGCACGCCCAGACCCCGCAAGTAGCCGCCGCCCTACGTAACGCGCCCGGACTCGCCAAGCTCCACGCCGTTACTAGTGGGAGCGCCGATAGCGCCAATCGGCTGTGCCTCTGGTACGAGCCCCTCGACGCGGGCACTCTCGACAAGCTCCTGCGCGCTCGCACCCTGACACCCGCCGAGCTCATGACCCTGGCACGAACCCTGCACCGGGCGCTCGGCAGCCTCAAAAAGGTGGGGGAGGGGCGCGCCGAACTAAGCGCCGAATACATCGCGCTGAGCGCCGCCGGAGTGCCCAAACTCCTGCTACCTGACGCCGTCTACCGTGAAACGGCCCCTCAAGACGGAGAACAGCTCACCGCCGCTCGGGGCAACTACGCACGCTCCGCAGCAGCCCTGCTCTGGCAAGCCGCCTGCGGGCACGCGCCGGAACCCTCCACCGCCCGCGTACCCCTCTCACTGCGCATGGATTCACAGCGCATGGGAGCCGCCGACACCGCAACCGAAGGGGCGCCCAACAGCGAGTGGATTGAGCGCCTCGGCAGAGCCCTCGAATACCTGCTGGACGCACCCGCCCAGGAGGCGGCGCTCGCAGGGCTCAGCTCCGTGGTCGCCCTGGCGGAGGAGGTGCCGCCTCGCCCGCTCAACGTCTACCTGAGCTGTTCAGAACGAGCCCGCGCCCTCATTCCCGTAGCTGTGGAGCCCGCGCCGGTACAGAAGCTCTCAAAGACGCAGAAGGCGCAACGCTACCTGGCGGAACGTTTGCCACACGTGAAGAAGCCGGGTGTGAAGAAATCGGGGCGCGCAGCTACCGCAGGTTCTAAGCCACTGACTCCCACTGGGAGCCCTGCGGTGAGCTTCACAAAGAGCCCCGCAGAGACCGCGCCGTCCGCCCTAAAGAACGCAGAAGCGACAGGCACATCCCGCCTGACGGCGCTACGCGGTGCGCTGAGCCGTCCCTCCGTACGTCTGGGCGTAGCCGCGCTCGCACTGGGGGCTATCGCGCTGCCTCTCGGGTTCACCCTCTACGGGCAGAACGCTCCGGCAACGGCGCAGCCCGTATCCGCTCAATCCGTGAACACTGCGGGGGAGCAGGAGCCCGGCGGCACGGAAACACAGGATCAGAGCACACAGGATACAGCCGCGCAGGATAAAAGCGCACAGGGCGATCAGATCCTACGCGCACTCATCGACCAGCGAAACCAAGAACGCCGTGCCCGAGGCGGCGCAGAGCTCACCGTCGACACCGCCGAAGAACTCAGTCGCGACAGCGAGAACATCCGCGTGATGGCGGTAGTCTCCGTGCCCGGCTACCGCGCCGATAAAACCGAGCGGGAAGCCCGCAAGCTCAGCGAAGAAAACGGCGTCACCCGCCAGAAAGTCATCTTCGACCTGCACCGCGGGGAGAAAGGCTGGGAGATAGCCCGCGCCGAACCCGTACCGGCATAGCTGAGGCCGCGTAACTAACACCGTGTAACTGACACCGTAGCAACGCGGACACAACAAAAGGCGGCGGCCCCACCCACCGAAGTGGATGGAACCGCCGCCTTTTTGCTCACTGTCCGGGAAAACCCGGAGAGCTACACTCGGCTACCCATCAGGGCACCGCCACAAGGAAACTTCCTTGAATCTTTGCAGGTCTTAGAGGCCCAGCTCAGACTCGAAGTTTGCCTCCTCCAGGCGGGTCTTGAGGGTGTGCAGGAAGCGACCAGCGTCCGCACCGTCGACCACGCGGTGATCGTAGGTGAGGGACAGGTAGCACATGGAGCGGATAGCGATAACGTCGTTACCGTCAACATCCTTAACAACCATGGGGCGCTTCACGATGGAACCGGTACCGAGGATTGCAACGTTCGGCTGGTTGATGATCGGGGTGTCGAACAGTGCACCGAAGGAACCAATGTTGGTGATGGTGAAGGTCGAACCCGACAGCTCCTCGGGGGAGATGTCGCCGGTGCGTGCGCGGCCACCCAGGTCGCCAATAGCCTTTGCCAGGCCAGCAATGCCCAGGTCAGAAGCGTTCTTGATGACGGGAACCAGCAGACCCTTGGGGGTGTCCACAGCAATAGCGATGTTCTCGGAGCCGTGGTAAGTGATCTGCTTGTAGTCTTCGGTCATGGAAGCGTTCAGAGCGGGGTGCTGCTGCAGAGCCTCAGCGGATGCCTGGACGAAGAAGGGCAGGAAGGTCAGCTTAGCGCCCTCACGAGCAGCGAAGCCGTCCTTAGCCTTTGCACGCAGCTGAACGATGCGGGTCACGTCAACCTCGGTGACCTGGGTCAGCTGGGTGGAGATGTCCAGGGACTCACGCATACGCTTTGCAATAACCTGGCGGATACGTGCGGTCTTCTCGACGGTGCCACGCTTGGGGGAAACCTCGAAGGTGTGCGGTGCCTTTGCGGAACCAGCAGCCGGAGCAGCAGCTGCAGCGGGAGCAGCAGCGGCGGGAGCAGCGGAACCCTTAGCAGCGATAGCAGCCTGAACATCCTGCTTGCGGATGCGGCCACCAACACCGGTGCCCTTGACGGTGGACAGGTCGATGCCGTTGTCCTTAGCGAGCTTACGGACCAGCGGGGTCACGTATGCTTCGCCCTCAGCAGCTGCCGGAGCGGCAGGTGCAGCGGGAGCTGCAGGAGCTGCAGGAGCTGCGGGTGCAGCGGGTGCAGCCGGAGCAGCAGCGGGTGCTGCAGGAGCTGCGGGAGCCTCAGCAACCGGAGCGGGAGCAGCCGGTGCAGCAGCAGCGGAAGCGTCGCCGATGATAGCCAGAACCTGGCCAACCTCTGCGTCCTCATCCTCGGGGATGCGGATCTCGAGCAGGGTACCTGCTACGGGGGAGGGAACCTCGGTGTCAACCTTGTCGGTGGAAACCTCAACCAGGGGCTCGTCAACCTCAACCTGCTCGCCAACTTCCTTCAGCCAGCGGGTAACGGTGCCCTCGGTGACGGACTCGCCCAGTGCGGGCAGTACGACCTCGATGCCTGCAGCAGCAGCTGCGGGAGCAGCCTGAGCAGCAGCGGGTGCAGCGGGAGCCTCAGCAACCGGAGCGGGAGCTGCGGGAGCCTCAGCAGCTGCGGGAGCAGCCGGAGCAGCAGCGCCGGAACCGTCGCCAATGATAGCCAGAGCAGCGCCAACCTCGACGTCCTCGTCCTCGGGGACGAGAATCTGCTCAACAACGCCTGCTACGGGGGAGGGAACCTCGGTGTCAACCTTGTCGGTGGAAACCTCAACCAGGGGTGCGTCAACCTCAATGGTGTCGCCGACCTCAACGAGCCAGCGGGTAACGGTACCCTCGGTCACGGACTCGCCCAGTGCGGGCAGTACTACGGTGTGGGACATAATCTTTCCCGTTCTCCTTGTGAATGCTTGAACTAGAAAAATGTGAGCGGCGACCCGGATGCGCGCCGTATGCGTCAAAGCACGTCGACGCGCATCCAGATAGGGGCGTTGTTCAGCGGACACGCCCGGCAACCGCTAACGACCAACGGTCGTCAATACTAAGCTGACGCGCTAACGCCAGTCAGCAAAATTTATGCGCTGTGCAGCGGGGTGCCGTTCAGGACCATTGCAGCCTCACCCAGGGACTCGTTCTGAGTCGGGTGTGCGTGGATGAACTTAGCGACGTCCTCGGGGAATGCTTCCCAAGCAACCCACATCTGAGCCTCACCAATCTGCTCACCCATACGCTTACCAATAGCGTGAACACCAACGATGGGACCGTCCTTCTGGCGGACAACCTTCACGATACCGGTAGCACCGAGGATAGCGGACTTGCCGTTACCAGCCAGGTTGTACTCAGCGGTCTCAACGTTCTCAGCGCCGAACTTCTCCTTAGCCTTGGGCTCGGAGTAACCAACGGAAGCGATCTCCGGGTCACAGAAGGTGACCTTGGGGATGTTCACGTCTTCAACGATGGAGGGGTTCAGGCCAGCGATTTCCTCAGCAACGAAGATACCCTGCTGGTAACCGCGGTGAGCCAGCTGAACGCCGGGGACGATGTCGCCAACAGCGTAGATGTTGCCAACGCCGGTGTGCAGGCGCTCGTTAGCCAGGACGAAGCCGCGATCCATGGGGATGCCCTGCTCCTCGTAGCCCATGTTTGCGGTGTTCGGGCCACGACCAACAGCAACCAGAACGATCTCTGCCTCGAAGACCTTGCCATCAGCCAGGGTGACCTTAGCACCGTTAGCGTCCTGCTCAACCTTCTCGAAGAGGGTGCCGGTGTTGAACTTGATGCCGCGCTTCTTGAACGCACGCTCCAGAACCTTGATGATTGCCGGGTCCTCGTTGGGAACCAGGTTCGGCAGGCCCTCGATGATGGTGACGTCAACACCCATAGCGTTCCACATGGATGCGAACTCGCAACCAATCACGCCGCCGCCGAGCACGATAGCGCTCTTGGGCAGGTAGTCCATCTCCAGTGCCTCAGTGGAGGTCAGAACGCGACCCTCAATGGGCAGACCGAAGGTCTTGGAGACCGAGCCGGATGCCAGGATAATGTTCTTACCCTTGTACTCAACACCACCGACGGTGATGGTGTCCTGAGCGGTCAGCTTACCCTCGCCGGGGATAACCTCTACGCCCTTCATCTTCAGCAGGCCTGCAAGACCCTTGAACTTACCGGAGACGATGTTGTCCTTGTAATCGCGAACCTTGCCCATTTCGATGGACTGCAGCACAGCGTTAACGCCAACCTTGGACGCCTCGCGTGCCTCTTCTGCCAGCTCAGCAGCGTGCAGGTACGCCTTGGTGGGGATACAGCCAGTGTGCAGGCAGGTGCCGCCGACCTTTTCCTTCTCGATCAGGCCGACGGTGAAGCCTAGCTGGCGTGCGCGAATAGCTGCAGAGTAGCCAGCGGAACCGCCGCCGAGGATGAGGATGTCGAATTCTTGAGCCACGATATTGCTCCCTTGCATAGTTGTGGGGGCTAAAGACCCCTGCAATGAGTTCTTTACCAATTTATTGGTAGGTTTCCCAGCATGCGCGAAAGGCCCGCGACTTACAAAAAATCGCGCGCCCCTCCGCGTACGCAGAAAAACACTTAATACAACAATACCCCCGTTGACGGTCGTTTAAGTTCACTCAGGGCGGTTTTAGCCGATTAATCGCCCAAACACCGTAAATTTTTCACCACGCAAGAAAAGCGGCGCGTCATAGAACAGTGCGATGACAGGAGCACCACAGCGGTCGCACAGAACGTGTCCGAGAACAGACGCAGAGGAGGGCTCCCCGGTAGAAATACCGGAAAGCCCTCCTCCGATCAGCTCTATGCTGTGCGGCTCGC
Organism: Rothia sp. HMSC061C12; assembly: GCF_001815755.1. Classification (NCBI taxonomy): domain Bacteria; kingdom Bacillati; phylum Actinomycetota; class Actinomycetes; order Micrococcales; family Micrococcaceae; genus Rothia; species Rothia sp. HMSC061C12. The sequence continues at coordinate 237,159 of NZ_KV821875.1, read as the reverse complement.
ACCAGATAAGGGGCACCAATTAGGATGCGCCAATTAGGGCGCGCGCCCAGCCAATCAGACTACTTAGCGTAGGACTCGATGAAGTTCACCAGGGTAGCGGTACCGAAACCGGTGCCTTCCTTCGGAGTGAAGCCGTACGGGGACTCCTCATTGAACGCGGGGCCCGCAATATCCAGGTGAGCCCAGGGGATGCCCTCGCCCACGAACTCCTTCAGGAACAGGCCCGCAGTCAGCGCGCCACCGTAGCGGGAACCAATGTTCTTGATGTCAGCAACGGGGGACTCCAGGCTCTTACGCAGGTAGGACTCCAGCGGCATCGGCCAGTAAGCCTCACCCGCAGCTGCACCGGCTGCAATCACGCGGTCGCGAATCTCCTCGTCACCGAGCAGAGCCGCAGTGCGCAGACCCAGAGCAGCCATAGCGGCACCGGTCAGGGTAGCGATGTCCAGGATGACGTCCGGGTTCGACTCGGAAGCCAGGGCGATACCATCAGCCATGACCAGGCGGCCCTCAGCGTCAGTGTTCAGCACCTCAACGGTACGGCCATCACGCATGGTGATAATGTCCTCCGGGCGCAGTGCGTGACCGCCGGGCATGTTCTCAGCCAGGCACAGGTAGCCGGTGACAGCAACCGGAACATCCAGCTCAGCAGAAGCAACCACAGCGCTCAGAACCGATGCCGCACCAGCCATATCGCACTTCATGGTCATCATCGAAGCGGCAGGCTTCAGCGAGTTACCACCGGTATCGAAGGTGATACCCTTACCAACCAGAGCAACGTGAGCCTTCGGGTTCTCCGGGGTGTACTTCACAACGGCAAGAACCGGCTTGCGGGGCGAACCCTGACCAACACCGGAAATGCCGCCGAAGCCCTCCTCTGCCAGGCGGTCGTGGTGGAACAGTTCAATCTCAATGTTCGAGTAATCCTCAGCGACCTCAGCAGCGAACTCAGCGAAAGTCTCCGGGTACAGGTGCGACGGGGGCAGGTTCACCAGGCGGCGAGCGTCCTTAGCGGTCTCGCCCAGAACCAGGCCGTGCACCAGAGCCTCTTCAGCCTCTTCCTGATCAATCGAAGAAACAATCAGAATGGACTCGATTTCTTCCTTGATCGAATCCTTGGTCTTGAAACGCAGACCCTCTTCAATGAAGTTGCCCAGCACAGCGCCGTGAGCAATAGCCTCAATTTCCTCTACCGAAGAAACGCCGAAATCGAAAGCGACCTCCTCAGCGGAACCAGCCAGCTGACGAGCCGCAGAACCGGCGGCGTAACGCAGAGCATCCAGGCGCTCCTGACCCTCAGCAGTATCAGAGCCCAGACCCGCCAGCGCCACAATGCCGGCACCGGTGTCCTCAAGGCCGGGCAGACGCAGCAGCTGATCGGGGGCACCCGAGGCGCCCAGCGCCTCCAGCAGCTCGTTAATACCCTCAACAGAGTCCTCAGACAGGGAGCTCGGCGCCAGGTACGCACCGTCCGAACCCTTCAAAACGCCCAGAACCAGAACGTCAGCTTCGAGCGCTTCAAGGTCGGTGCTGTGAATAGACAGAGACAGAGACATCGTTACTCCTTTGCGTATGTCTTCTCAAAATAGTCGGGGCACATCCTCGCGCCCGAAAAACTCAACTGTAGGCCCTCGAAGAGTGAGGATGAATACCGCCGCGCAAAGCCGCGCGGACTACTGCTTCTACTCTACACGGATATGTAGGAGGGTGTGAGGTTCAGCTCTCACCCCAAACAGCTGGCAGAACAGAAAAAATGCACAAGAAGCCGAGCTGCAGCACCTTAAGAACGTCGACGAGACACCAAACAAGTTCACCTATTGCGAGAAAAGCCCGCACACTGTTGAGACAGGGCAGTAGTGGCATAAAATGAAAGACTACGGAAAGCGTCAGATAACAGAAGACGCCCCTTCGCCCCAACACCTCGGGTACCGGCAGAAACACTAAGCCCACCCCGAACGCGGCGCGAACCAGACAGAAGTGAGGAGGCGTAATGCTCAACCCCGAAGATCTCTACTTAGCCAACACCAAAATATTGGACGACCCCAGGATGCACGGGCTAACCCTCGTCATCGCCCTCTCCAGTCCGCAAGACGCAGGCTCCACCGCAGGCCAGCTCGGACAGGTGCTGCTCAGCGAACTCAAAAATATTGAAATCGTCGAGTTCGACAGCGACCAGCTACACAACTACCGTGCCCGCCGCCCCTACATCCGCTACGAAAAAGACCACTTTGAACAGCCGCAATACCCGCAGCTGAAGCTCTACGCCGTAGAAGACAGCCTCGACAAGCCGTTCCTGCTGCTCACCGGCGCCGAACCGGACCTGCAGTGGCAGCGCTTCGAAAAGGCGGTGCTGACCATCGCCCAGCGGGTCAAGCCCTCCCTGGTCGTGCTGGTCTCCGCATTCCCCATGCCGGTGCCGCACACCCGCCCCTTCCCGATTACCGCGCACGGCTCCCGCAAGGATCTGATTCGCGGCATCTCCCCGTGGAAGCCCAGCGCGGACGTGCACGCGACCGTCACCAACCTGCTGGAAGTGCTCTTCACCGAAAACGGAATCGACACCGTCGGCTTCGGCGTGAACATTCCCCAGTACATTTCGGAGGCGGACCTGCCGCAGGGCACCCTCACCGCCCTCGAACACGTGGGCATGGCCGCGCACCTCTCGCTACCCACCGAGAACCTGCGCGAAGCCGCACGCCACGTGCACAGCCAGATTAACGATCAGGTCAAGCAGAACCCCGAAATTGGTCGCATGATCACGACCATGGAAGAGAACTACGACGAGAACTTCCGCACCTCCGACATTGCGGTTCCCCTCTCGCGCCGCGACGCGCACAACGTGCCCAGCCGCGACGAGATTGGTGCGCTCTTCGAGCGGTTCCTCGACGAACAGTAAAGCGTGCGCAGTAGGGGAAAGCACTCGGGGCGCCCTTACTCTGCATGACGGAATATGACGCGGCACCCCGCGCCGCTGTGGACAAACCCCGGTAAACAAACGAACAATACGAATAAATCTGTGGAACCAACGGACACATGAACCGAAGTATCCACAGATTTATTCGTTTAACCTGAGCACCCGCACAAACCATGCCACCGTGAAGGCATGAACGCAAATAATATCCCCAATGGCAACATCCCCAACGGCAATACCCCCAACAGCGACCACTTCCACAGCGGCTACGACACGCCCCCGCCCATCCGCAACGAATACGACGTGCTCAGCTGCGCCCTCCACCAGCACGGCTACTGGCCCGACCACTCACTCATCATCCTCACCGCAACCGATGACACCCTCGGCCCCAGCCTGCGCGTCAACCTACCCGACGAACCCTGCACCCACAGCGAACGCGCCGACTTCCTACACGAAACCTTCACCAAACTCCCCACCCACCACAACGGCGAAACCCTCACCCGCTTCTACGCCATCATCATCGACGGCGACAACACCGTACGCCAACGCCAACTGCACCCCAACACCGCGCAACTTGCCGCCATCGAAGAAATCCAACAGGACGTCGACACCCAAATCCCCATCAACGCATGGCTCCACCTGCTCCACGACCCGCGCATCGTCAGCGAACTACGCTGCGAAGACGTCATCTACGCAGGCGGCGCCAGCATCTGGGCGCTCAACCCCGAACAGCAAGCACTCACCCTCCTCGCACCCATCGAAGAAATCCGCCACAGCAGCTACTACACCTGGCTCACCCGCCACGGCGACACCATCGCCGACACCGCCCAACACAACTACGCCCACAGCCACTGGGACACCGACCCCACAGCCAACCCCGAAACCCGCCACGACTGGGAAAACGCCGTAGAACTCTGGGACCACACCCACACCACCCGCCACGACGAAGCCCGCCAGAGCGTCCGCACCATCTACCGCCAAGCCCAAATCGACCTCTGCTACTGGGACGCCGCCATCAACGCCGCCGCGCACCTGCTCACCACCCACCCGGTCGATAACGCGGGCAACCCCATCACCGGTGACGCGCCCACTATCGGCGACGCACTCCGTGAACTCATCCCCGCCGAAGTCGCAGGGCACCTACGCGCCTCCATCGCGCCCGCAACCCTCAACCCCATCACCGCCGAAATGCTCACCTACCTCGCCGGCTACGGGCTCAACCACGCCCAAAAAGCGCTCGCCTACCTGCACTACTCCGCCCAATACACCTACCACGCCTTCGGCGGCGAATACCCCAGCACCGACCGCGCGCCGCTCGAACCACCCCGCTACGGCACCCGCATCACCCGCAAAACCTACATCCCCGCCAGCTTCACCCACGCACTCAGCGCCACAGTAGGCACCGAACAGCCACACGTACGCGCCGTGCCCGAAAAATGCGTGCAATGGCAAGACTGGATCCGCCGCACCCACCGCACCATTCAGCAGAGCCGCAGCATTCAACAGAACCGCAGCAACCAGCACACCAACCTCAACGGCTGGGCACTCGAAAACCTCACCCCCGCCGACCTCGCCAGCGCCGCCGAACTCAACACCATCAGCCGCGACCTGCTCCCACGCCTCGAGGAACACCCCAAAGACCACAACGCCCACAACAAACTCGAAAACCTCAAACAACGAATCGACGAAAGCTGCACCAACAGCGAATACCTCACCAAACACCACGCCGTCTACACCCACTACCTCAACGCCCTCAAAGGAAAACTAGACAGCCCCCACTGGGCACGCCTCAACGCACTCGAACTACTCACCAGCCTGCTCACACCCCACAGCACCGACGGAGAATACGCCGAACTACGCAACACCCAAGCCTGGGCCAACTGGTACAAGGGCTACAGCACCTACGCCCGCATGCTCCGCCAAGAAGCCCACCGCCACACATTCGGAAAGGACCTCAACATCCTCGATGTACACCTCAACGCAGGCAACCTACCCGCCTGGATCAAATACACCATCTGCGGCGAACCCGGAACACACCGCGAACCCATCAGCACCCTCAAACCCCGAAAACCTTAAAAGCCCGGCACCTAAAACCGGCACCTAAAAGCGAGGTACAAAACGAGGGAGGGGCGCGCCACCGGGCACGCCCCTCCCGCACACAGCCGCACTCACCCAAAACCAGGCCCACAAGCCACCCAAACAGCGCGTCAAGTTGAAAGCAACCAAAAATCTGCAATACTTATATATTGACCCCGTACAGTCAATGCGCTATAACGCGCCCTCAAACCGCTCCACACAACGAGCAACGGAACCCTGCAAACCACCCAACGCACGCGGAATAAAACCCGCCCCCCACAGCGTTAAACCGGACAAACGCAGCAAACACCCCGACCGAGGACGCCAGCACAGACTTGACAGGGTCTTAGGTGTTTTGCAGACAAAGCACCCCACCACAAGCCAGAAAGGGTTCTAGTGGCACCTGCAACCAGCAAGAAGACCGTGACCGGCGACGCAACCGAAGAAACCGTCGCAAAAACCACCACCAAGACCACCCGCACCAAGAAGGCAACCACCAAAGCCGCAGCGGCAACCGAAGACACCACCGGCGCAACCGCCGAAACCGGTGCTGAAACCACTGCCGAAACTACTGCCGAAACCGAGGCAGACAAGCCCAAGCGCACCCGCAAAACCACCACCACCAAAACCGCAACCAAGCGCAAGACCGGTGGCCGCCGCAAAAAGAGCGACGACGAATTCGACCTCGGACTCGACGAAGAACTCGAAACCACCGACGGCGAAGACGAAACCGACGAAGAAGACGAAGAAACCGCAGCCAAAATAGAAGAAAAGAAGGCCGCAGAAGCAGTAGCAGCCAAGGGCTCCGGCTTCGTCCTCACCGCAAACGACGACGACGACGCACCCGCACAGCGCGTCGTCACCCCCGGCGCAACCGCCGACCCCGTCAAGGACTACCTCAAGCAAATCGGCAAAGTCTCCCTGCTCAACGCACAGCAGGAAGTCGACCTCGCCAAGCGCATCGAAGCAGGCCTCTACGCCGAACACAAGCTCGCTGAAAACCCCGACATGGACAAAGAACTCAAGAAGGCCATGCGCTGGGTCATCCACGACGGCAAGCGAGCCAAGAACCACCTGCTCGAAGCTAACCTGCGACTCGTCGTCTCCCTCGCCAAGCGCTACACCGGCCGCGGCATGCTCTTCCTCGACCTCATCCAGGAAGGCAACCTCGGCCTCATCCGCGCCGTCGAAAAGTTCGACTACTCCAAGGGCTTCAAGTTCTCCACCTACGCAACCTGGTGGATCCGCCAGGCCATCACCCGCGCAATGGCAGACCAGGCCCGCACCATCCGCATCCCCGTGCACATGGTAGAAGTCATCAACAAGCTCGCCCGCGTGCAGCGCCAGATGCTCCAGGACCTCGGCCGCGAACCCACCCCCGAAGAACTCGGCAAGGAACTCGACATGACCCCCGAAAAGGTCATCGAAGTCCAGAAGTACGGCCGCGAACCCATCTCCCTGCACACCCCCCTCGGTGAAGACGGCGACTCCGAATTCGGCGACCTCATCGAAGACTCCGAAGCAGTCGTCCCCGCAGACGCAGTGTCCTTCACCCTTCTGCAGGAACAGCTCCACTCCGTACTCGACACCCTCTCCGAGCGTGAAGCCGGCGTGGTCGCAATGCGCTTCGGCATGACCGACGGCCAGCCCAAGACCCTCGACGAAATCGGCAAGGTCTACGGCGTGACCCGCGAACGAATCCGCCAGATCGAGTCCAAGACCATGTCTAAGCTCCGTCACCCGTCGCGTTCGCAGGTACTGCGCGACTACCTGGACTAAAAAAAGTTCATAGCTAGCGGTTCTAACGTGCTGGCGGATGCTCGTGCAGCTGGTCTGCTGTCCGGCACGCGGACGATGCTCGCGGGGCCGGACTCCGTGTGCTTGTTCTTACAGACGGCGCACCGGTTCCCGCTCGCGGGGGAGTGCCCCCTCTTCAGCGCCTGGGGGCGCTTCGAGGACGGAGCCCCCGCTCCGCGTGACCGGCTACGCCGTAAGGTTTAGTTGCACATACAGAAAAGGCTCTCCGAAATACCGGAGAGCCTTTTCTGTACCCTTAGGCAGTTTGTTGCGACGGCTTGTGGACGATGCTCGCGGGGGAGTGCCCCCTCTTCAGCGCCCCAATAAATGAATGGGCCAGGCGCTTCGAGGACGGAGCCCCCGCTACGCATCGCCGCTATGCCGTTGAGGTTCAGCGCCGCTACAGACCCAGCTGACGCAGATAGCGGTCCGCCACCGCCTCCACCTGATCTAGCCCGCGCACACGACCCAGCGCCTGCGACCACGCATCAGCCTCACCGCCGCCCACCGGCAAACCAACCGCCGCCCACAACGCCGCCGTCATCGCACCCACCGAATCCGAATCCGAATCCACCGACACCGCACGGCACAACCCCTCAAACAAGGCGCCACGCACCGTCGCATCATCAGCATCAGTAGGCAGGCCCTTCACAGCATCCGCAGCACACCAGAACGCCACGCCCAGTAGCTCCGGCGCCGTCCAACCCGTACCAAAATGCTCCGCTACAGCCTGCGGCACCGGCACCACGCCGCCCTCCAACAGCTTGACGGCACGACTCAACGCCGCCGCCGTACGCGCAGCATCACCCGGAATCGAATCATCCGCGCCCACCGTGCCGCACCAGTCAAGCACACGGCGGGCAGAATCCAACAACACACCAAACGAGCCAGACTGGGACGCCAACAGGTCACGCACCAACAACGCATACGCCGCCGCCGAAGCCAACGCCTCCGGATGCCCATGCGTCAACGCCGCCGCACGCACCGCCAACAAAACCACCGTACGCTCCTGCGCCACCGGCAAAACACCCAACGCCGCCGAACGCACTAACGCGCCACTACCCAAAGCATCAGGATTCAACGACTTCGACACCAACTGCATCTCACCCGAACCCAACGCCCGCAACGTCGCCGCACCCGGACCACGACGAGCCGTCAACTCGGGCGCCCCATCAATCTCACGATCCAACGAAAACGGCGCAGACTCCGGCAGAACCTCACCAATACCGCGGAACCACCGCAAATACGCCAACCACAAACACGCCAACTCATCCGCCGCCGCGCCCTCATTATTCCACTCCAAAACCTCCGTCAAAGCATCCAGAGTGAAACACGTCAGCTGCGTATCATCACTGACCAACAGCTCACCAAACGCCGAATCCCACGGCTTAGGGACGCGCTCCGCAATCTGCTCAGCCGACAGTAGCTCAAGGGGATAACCCAGCGCATCACCCAACGCAGACGCACACAACAAGCCGCGCACCCTGCCCGTAAACTCAGCCGAAACCTCAGGTGCACGCGTGAACTCAACAGAAGAAAAACTCATAGGGCGATTATCCCACGGGCGGTTAGGATGCGCGGGCTAGGGCATAAGCTGCTTCGTGCTCAGGATGCGCGGGGGTGGGGGTATACCAGGCGGCTTCGTGCTCATGCTCGCGGGGGAGTGCCCCCTCTGCGGCGCCGGGGCGCCTTGAGGACGGAGCCCCCGCTACGCATGAGCACCTACGCTGCGGTGGGGTCTGAGCAGAGGGTTCCGCCCCTGAATGACGAACTGTGAGGCGCAAAACAAGACGCAATGCCATACTGAAACCATGAAGATCCTGCACACCTCCGACTGGCACCTCGGCCGCACCTTCCACCGCAGCCCCCTCACCCGCGAACACCAGCAGTTCATCGACGAACTGCTCAACTACGTGCACGCCGAAGGCATCAACACCCTCCTCATCAGCGGCGACGTCTACGACAGCACCATCCCCACCGCCGAAAGCACCACCCTGCTCGACCAGGCACTCACCCGCCTCATGCGCGCCGGCGTGCACGTCATCCTCAGCTCCGGCAACCACGACTCCTTCCGCCGCCTCAGCTACGGCGCAGCCTTCTTCGAAGCCTCCGGCGTGCACCTGCGCACCACCATCGAAGACGCCACCCGCCCCGTCGAACTCACCGACGGCACCTTGCGCGTACACGTCTACGCCATCCCCTACCTCGCGCCGCGCCTCCACGCCACCGCCCTCGGTGTAGACCCCACCCACCAGGCCGTCCTCGGCGCCGTCACCGACGCCATCCGCGCCGACGCCGCAGAACGACGCGCCCGCGGCGCAGGCGCCGACCGCATCATCGTCATGAGCCACGCAACAGTCAGCGACACCACCGGCAGTGACACCGCCGGCAGCGCAGACACCACACCCCGCAGCGACTCCGAACGCGACATCAGCGTCGGCGGTATCGACTGGGTACCCGCCTCCCTCTTCGACGGCTTCGACTACGTAGCCCTCGGCCACATCCACAAGCGCTACCCCGTCACCCACACCATCCGCTACAGCGGCTCCCCGCTCGGCTTCTCATTCAGCGAAGAACACAACCGCAACGGCGCCTACCTCATCGAACTCAACCCCGGCGAAGAACCCACCATCAGCAGCCACGAATGGGCAACCCGTGTACACATGAAAACCCTGCGCGGCACCATGGAGCAGCTACTCAACGCCCCAGAAAACAGCCCCTACGAGCAGGGCTACTACTGCCGCATCGAACTCACCGACGAAACCCTACCCGTCGGCGCCGTCGACCGCCTGCGCAGCCGCTACGAAACCATCTCCCACTTCAGCTACCGCAGCACCCAACCCGCCACCGACAAACCCACCGCCGCACCGCCCACCCGCGACGCCGACCCCGTCGAAACCTTCGACCAATTCCACCAATACGTACGCAACCGCCCCCTCACCAGCGAAGAACGCGACGTCATCACCACCCTCAGCGACCACATCAAAAGCCACAAGGACAACGCATGATCCTGCACAACCTCGAATTCGAAGCCTTCATGGCATACCCCAAGCGCCAAGAAATCAACTTCGACACCCTCAACAACGCCGGCGTATTCCTACTCAACGGCCCAACCGGTGCCGGTAAAACCACCATCCTCGACGCTATCTGCTACGCCCTCTACGGCGAAACCAGCAGCGACCGCGAATCCGCCAAACTGCACTCCACCTACGCGGCACACAGCGGCACCAAACCGCGCGTGTTACTCGACGTCACCCTCCACGGCAAGCGCCTGCGCATCGACCGCACCCCCGCCTACAACAAACCCATCACCCGCGGCGCCCGCAAAGGCCAGATGCGCGAAGAAAGCGCCAAAGCAACCCTCGCCGAACTCGCACCCGGCGCCGACCCCGCCGACGAAAAAGCCTGGATCCCCATCTCCAGCAGCGTCGCCGAAGTCAACCGCACCATCGCCGAACGCACCCACCTGACCAAAGAACAATTCCTCAAAGTCGTACTCCTGCCGCAGGGCCAGTTCGCGCAATTCCTCAAGTCCAAGCCCAAAGAACGCAAAGAACTGCTCAAAAAGATGTTCCCCGTCGAACACTACGAACAGCTCTTCGCTGCACTCACTGAGGAAGCGAAAACCGCCCAGCAGGAAGTCGCCCAGGACGAAAACACCCAGCGCGGCTACCTTGAACGTGCCCGCGCAGAAATGCTCGCCCTGCAGTCGCTACTGGACGCTGTGGATTCGGGTGCTGAGGAAGCTGCGGAGGCGGGCGAGGAGACTTCCGAACATCTCACCGCTGAGAACGTCACTGCCGAGAACGTCACCGCCGAAACCCTCGACGCATGGGTCGCCTGCGGAGTAGAACGTGCCCGCGAAACCTCCGCACGCGAAAAGCAGGAGCAGCAGCGCCTCACCGACGAAGCCGACCGGAACACCCGCCTGCTCGCCGAACGCGCCCAGCTGCAGGCCGACTGGCGCGAATACGAGCAGCTCTGCGAACGCCGCACCCGCCTGACCGAACGCGCCGAGGGGCATAAGGCGCAGCGTGAAGAGCTGTCGCAGGCGCGTGCTGCCGCGCCCCTGCACGCACAGTACACGCAGGTCCACGCCGAATCGCAGGCGCTCGCCGCCCGCCAGCAGGAGCAGGCTGCGTGCGCATCCGCGCTGGATGAGACCGGTCGCGCCCTGCTTGCGGCACTGCGCGATGAGGAAACCGCGGAAGACGTCACCTTCCCCGAGGAGACGACCTTCGCCGCGCTCCCGGAGCTCGAGCCCGCTGAACAAGAAGCCCAGCTTGAGGCGCTCCTCGACACCCTGCGCGCCTTGCAGAAGAAGGACGCTCAGCTTACCGACGAGGAAGCCGCCGCAGCCGCCCTGCTGAAGCAGGCTAACGCCCTCGAACAGGACAAGTCGCGTGCCGAAAAGACCCTGAGCGACCTGACCGCCGCCGCCGAGCAGCTTGCCGAAGAACTCGCCGGCTACAGCACCGCCGACGAGGAACGCACCCTCGCCGCGCACCTGGTCACCGAGGCGCAGCAGAAGCACGATGCCGCCCAGCAGATGCAGCAGAAGCTCGATGTCGCCTCCGCCGCGGTTGCTGAGGCTGAGAAGCAGAGCAAGCGCACCGCCACCGCCGAGCAGAAGGCGCAGGAAAAGTGGCAGGCTTCGGCTCAGCAGGCGCTCGTAGCCACGGAGGAGTTCAAGAACCTGCAGGTGCTGCGCCTCGCCCAGGCGTCCTCGCTGCTGGCGCGCGAGCTCAAGGACGGCGAACCCTGCGCGGTCTGCGGCTCGGTCGAGCACCCCGCCCCCGCACAGATTGCCGAGGGCGAGCAGCTGGTTGAGCGTGCCGACCTGGACGTCGCCAAGGAGCGTGAAGACAAGGCTCACAAGCAGGCGCGCACCCACGAGCTGGCTAAGGATCGGGCGACCAAGGCGCACCAGGAAGCCTCCGAGGCGCTCGCCGCCGCCCGCACCCAGTATGAGACCCTGGCGGCTCAGGGCGAGTGCGATGTGGAGCAGACTGCCGCCCAGTTGCAGCAGGCGCAGACTCGCCTCGCGCAGGCTCAGTCGCGTGTGACCGCGCGTGACGGCGTGCTGGTGAAGGTTGAGCGGGTGCAGGCTGAACGGCAGAAGGCTCAGGAGGCGCTACGCACCATTGAGGGCGCGGCGGTTGAGGCTCAGACTCGTCACCGTGATGCTGCGGCGCGCTGTGAGGCGGCTGCGGCGCAGTTGGCGCCTGCTCGTGCAGCGGTGGGTTTTGCGCAACGTGTTGAGGCTGTTGAGGGTTACCGTGTGGCGCATCAGCGTCTTGCTCGTGCAGTGTTGCTGTTGGGGCAGGCGCGTGAGCGTCATGCTTTGGCGGCGGCGCAGGCTGAGCGTTTGCTGGCTGAGTCTTCGTTTGAGAGCGCTGAGCTGGTGCAGGCGGCGGTGCGCACCCCCGAGCGTGTTGATGCCCTGGAGCAGGCTGTTGCCGCGTATGAGTTGGAGCATGCCCGCCTCCTTGAGGGCTTTGGTCGTGAGGCGATTGTTGCGGTGGCGGCGCGTGCCGCCGCTGGTGAGCAGGCGCCGGATGATCTGCAGGGTGTGCGTGAGCAGGTTGAGCAGTTGCGTGCGGCGGCGCACCGTTTGACTCTTCGTGAGGGTGAGCGGGAGAGCATGCTGCGTTCTTTGCATGTGCTGCGTGGCGAGTATGCGGCGTTCCGTGCGAAGACGGCGCAGCGTTATGACCGTGCGCAGATGTTGGCGAACCTGGCGGCGGCTGCCCGCGGTGACACGCTGGGCGGCTATGAGCATCAGGTTGACCTGGTGAGTTACGTGCTGGGTGCCGAGTTTGAGCGGATTCTGCACTCGGCGTCACTGCACCTGGATCGCATGAGTGAGGGCCGCTACGGCATGGTGTTCAGCGATCACCGTGCGAAGGGTAGCCGTTCCGGCGGCGGCCTGAACCTGGAGATTACCGACACCTGGACGGGCGAGCCGCGTGAGGCGTCGTCGCTGTCCGGTGGTGAGTCGTTCTTGGCGTCGCTGTCGTTGGCGTTGGGTCTGGCTGAGGTTGTTCAGGCGAATAATGGCGGTATCGAGTTGGATACCCTCTTCATTGATGAGGGTTTTGGCACGTTGGACGCTGAAACTCTGGACATGGTGATGGGCACAATCGAATCGCTGCGTGATAGTGGCCGCACTATTGGCCTGATTTCGCATGTGGAGGAGATGAAGAACCGTATTCCCGCCCAGATTGTGGTTGAAAAGGGTCAGAACGGCTCGTCGGTGAGGGTAAACTCCTAGTAGGCATAAATTCGCTTCCGGGCTGCTGTTATGGCATGTCCGGCGGCTTATTCGTGAAAGAGATGATGACCTCGACACCTCAGGACAGGGCACCGAATTCAACGTATCGTGTGGAACCTTCGGCTGATGCGCACACTAACGCATCCGCGCCGAAGGTTCCTCCGCGCACCATGAAGGTGGCACCCGCCCCCGATACCTCGGATAGGTTGAGTGCTTCGGGTACAGGCATTCCGACGGTTCCGGGCACCTCCCTGACGGATGTGGTGCGCAGTAACGAGCACGTGTTGCAGGAGTTGCCGCCGCGACCGGTTCCTACTGCGGATGAGGTTAATACGAACGCCTCGGTGCCGGATATTTTGCGTCAGCATTGGGCGTTGTTCCTGCGTAACGGTAAGGAGCAGCGTTACCATCTGCGCGGTGTGCTCCGTGATGAGGGCTTTGCCCGTAATGTGTTGACGATTCTGTTCCATATTCCGGCGGCTTCTTCGGCGTTTGCGCTGTATATTCTGTTGGCGAGCCACCTGGGTAGTGTGCATGATGGCGGCTATGCGGTGGCGGCGTTTGCTGGCGCGTATTCGGTGCAGATTATGCTCGGCCCGATGCTGGTGCGTGCCCTGGGTTTGAGGGCGTTGCTGGCGATTACGTCGGTGCTGAATATTGCTGCGGTGCTGAATATGCTGGTCATTGGTTGGCGTTTGACGGTTGACCCGAATAACGTGAGTACGACATACCATGCGCTCTCTTGCGTGGCGATGGGTTTTACGACTCCGCCGTGGACGCCGTTTGCGTTGGAGTCGCTGTACCGCCGCAACTATAAGTACAGTGATGTTCGCTTGTCGACAGCTGTTTCTTGGGGGACGACGGCGAACCTGTCGATGTACCCGCTGGCTGCTCTGCTGGTGCGGCTGGGCGATGCGTACCTCACCCCGAATCATGAGTATGCGGGCTTCTGGATCACGATGATTCTGGATGCGCTACTGTTCATTGTGGTTCTGGCCGCGCCGATGTGGCTGCCGGATATTTCGCGTATTCGCATGTCTCCGCCGAAGAATCTGGTCCGTCCGAATAAGCAGACGGTGGTGTTGATTCTTGGTCTGGTGCTGCTGGGTGCGTGTATGGGCGCGGTCGGTTCGGGTCTGCTGGGCTTCTCGCTGATTCACGGTTCGATGAACTTGTTCATGGCGATGGTTGCGACCGGTACCGGCGCGATGGTGCTTGTGTCTTTCCCCGTGGTTTTGGGTGCCCGTTCGGTGAACCCGTGGCATGGTTGGTTGGTGAGCGGCGTTCTGCTGATTATGGGTGCCCTGTATTTGCCGGCGAGTGATGATACGTCCACGATTTTCTATGCGTTGGTGCTGTGTGGTGCGGTGCTGGGTGTGGCGTTTGGCGGTCATGAGCTGTGGCTGAACCGTTCGCTCAAGCATATTCCTGATGCGCAGGCGAGCTTCTTTACCCGCTCGATGCTGGGTATTGGTCTTGCGATGGGTAGTATGTGGGGCGGCTATATGGGTGACGCTCCGTATTACCGTAATGCGTTTATGGTGCCGGTGATTATTGCGACGCTGTATTTTGCGTTGGGTCATTTGTACGGCTACTTGTGGCGTGAGGAGCATGAGGAGCAGTTGGCTCCTTTGGCTGAGACGGAACGCGGCTAGTTTGGGTTGCTGCTAGTTCCTTGCCGGTAGCTTGAGCGTGATGAGCGCGCGATAAAAGGCGGATGACCCGCCACCTTCTGCAGGTGGTGGGGCATCCGCCTTTTGTGTACCGTGCTCGGTTTGTGGTGAGCCTCGGCCTGAGAACCTCGGTGTGAGAGCCTCAGCCTGTGAACTTCAGCGTGAGGCTACAGTTTAGTGACCGCGCTTGATCCATGCAGGAAGCTCGGGCGCCTCCAGACCGATGCCGGTGCTGTCGCCGTGGCCGGTGAGGACCGCGGTGGACCCGGGCAGGGTCAGCAGGCGGGTCGAGATCGACTCGATGATGGTGTCGAAGTCGCTGTAGGAGCGTCCGGTTGCGCCGGGGCCGCCGTTGAAGAGGGTGTCGCCGGAGAAGACGACGCCTTCGCTGTTTTCCCAGCTGAGGGTGGGTGCGTAGAAGCACACGGAGCCGGGGGAATGGCCGGGGGTGGCGAGGACCTTCAGTTCGGTGTCGCCGATGCGCAGTACATCGCCGTCAGCGAGTTCGTGGTCGAAGTCCCAGGAAGGGTACACCATTTCCCAGAGCACACGGTCTGCGGGGTTCAGGTAGACGGGTGCGCCGAAGCGTTCTGCCGCCTCCTTGGCGCTGCGGATGTGGTCGTCGTGGGCGTGGGTCAGCAGAATCTTCTCCACGGTGCGGCCTGCGACGGTGCGGGAGATCTTGTCGACGTCGTGGGCGGGGTCAATGATGATCACGGAGGAGTCATTGCCGATGATCCAGACGTTGTTGTCGACGTCCCAGCAGCCGCCGTCCAGCGAGAAGGTGCCGGAGGTGACGACTCGTTCAATACGTTCGCTCACGCTACGCTCCTAGAGTTCCACGACCGAGCGCAGCACGCGGCCGGTCTTCATGGTTTCGAATGCTTCGTTGACGTCTTCGAGGCGGATGCGCTCGGAGACGAAGCCGTCCAGGTCGAGGCGGCCGAGCAGGTACTGGTCCACGAATTCGGGGAAGTCGCGGGAGGGCAGGGTGTCGCCGTACCATGCGCTCTTGATGGAGCCGCCGCGGCCGAACACCTCATCCAGCGGGATGTCCCAAGTGGTGCCGGGTGCGGGCACGCCGACGAGGACGACGCGGCCAGCCAGGTCGCGTGCTTCGAATGCCTGCTTGAAGGTGGGGGCGATGCCGACAGCGTCGATGACGAGGTCTGCACCGAAGCCGCCGGTGAGTTCCTTGATGGCCTCGACGGGGTCGACCTTGGAGGAGTTCACGGTGTGGGTTGCGCCGTGTTCGCGTGCGCGTGCCAGCTTATCCTCGTCGATGTCGACGGCGATGATGGTGGTTGCGCCACCGAGCTGTGCGCCTGCGATTGCTGCGGTGCCGACGCCGCCACAGCCGATGACTGCCACGGACTCGCCGCGCTTGAGCTCACCGGTGTTCAGCACAGCGCCCAGACCTGCGGTGACGCCGCAGCCGAGCAGACCGATGGCTGCGTACTGTTCGGGGCTGATGTCAGCGGTGATCTTGGTGCACTGGCCAGCTGCGACGAGGGTCTTCTCAGCGAAGGAGCCGATACCCAGTGCGGGGGTGAGTTCGGTACCGTCCTCGAGGGTCATCTTCTGGGTTGCGTTGTGGGTTGCGAAGCAGTACTGCGGCTGGCCCTTGCGGCATGCGCGGCATTCGCCGCAGACGGCACGCCAGTTGAGGATGACCAGGTCGCCGGGGGCGATGTCGGTGACGTCATCGCCGACAGCCTCAACGATACCTGCGGACTCGTGGCCGAGCAGGTAGGGGAAGTCCTGGCCAACGCCGCCGGTGACGTAGTGGTGGTCGGTCTGGCAGACGCCGCAGGTGAGGACCTTGACGAGTGCTTCGCCCTTGCCGGGGTCGGGTACGTTGATGGTGGTGACGGTGACGGGTGCGTCCTGGGCGAGGGCTACGACAGCCTTAACCTTGTGCATGGTGCTCCTTTGCTGGGCGCGGTTGAGCCTCAACCGCAGATAAAGGTTTTTTGATACGTTCCCATTCTAAGAGCTAAGGCATACCTGATGCACCCCGGGGCTGAGCGTGAAGCCCCCAGGTGAATGTGACGTTTTATGACGTTGTCTCTTACTCCTCCCGGAACCCGCGTAGTCTGCGGCTACTTACTCTGCCGCCTCCACCTCTGCCGCAAAGGCGAGCGCACCGCGTCGGAACGCGCCCGAGGTCAGTGCGTTCACGTGGTCGCGGCCGGCCAGGGAGATGAAGCGGTTAAGCGGATTGTTGCCGCGCACCATGTCGTAGAGTTCCGCTCCGTCGGCGGCGATGGTGTCCGCGTCACCGAGTACCACCGCAACGGGTACGCGCGGATGCGCGCCCGGGTGGCCCGCCGGCAAATCCGGGGATCCGGCACGCAGGGCGGGCACGTCGAAGAACGGGCCGAAGGGAATCCTCACGAACTTCAGCAGCGCGTCGGGTTGAATGGGGGAGTTGTCAATAATCGAGGTGAAGGAGGCAATCGCCTCGTCGGTGGAGTCTGCCGCCGGGGTTTCTGCACTCGCGGAGGCGCTGGTTCCCTCGTGCGCTTCGAGCATGGCGCGCAGGGTAATGAGGTGGTCGTGTAGGGGCAGGCCGCCCAGGGTGAGGGATGCGACTGCCTCCGGGTGGGTGAGGGCGAGTTCCCAGCCGACGCGGGCGCCGAAGGAGAAGCCAATAACGTGCGCGCGGGGCTCCAGTTCAACGCCGAGGTCGTTCTCGGTGGCGACGGTGCGCAGCAGCTGGGCGAGCAGGTTGGTGAACAGGTGCATGGGGGTCAGCGGCTGACCTGCCGCATCGACAGGGGGCACCGAATCGAACGGAATTGTGCGGCTGCGCACGCTCGTGTTGTCGGGGAGTTTGCAGTCGACGGCGTGCATGGATTCGGGGTCTTTGAGGTATTCGTCTGAGTGGTAGGGCAGGGTAACAATCAGCACGGGGTATCCGGCGCGCAGGTATTGGCGGATCCAGCTGGTGCCGCCGTAGAGCTGTTCGCCGCGGGTGGCGAAGCCGTGAAGCATGAGGGCGGGGACGCGGCTTTTGAGCTGCTGCGGCTGGTAGAGGGTGTACTCGAGGTCGGGCAGGGTAGTGCCTGGTACAACAGCATTGGGTACGGCAAAGGGCGCGGGAGAGAATTCTGCACTGGTCATAGTTCTATCTTAGTGACCAGCGCAGGGTTTCTGTCCTGCGCCCTTTGAAAGGTTGAGGCGGTACGCGCTCAGCTGAGCTACCGCTTAGTTCTTCTTGGCCGCACCGGTTGAGTTATCGGTGCCCAGGTCGAAGAGCGCCTCCTGCTGAGGTTCAGCCTTTGCGCTCGCTTCTGCCTTCGCCGCGGTTGCCTCAGAAGCCTGAGCCTCGGCGGCGTCTGCCTTCGCCTGCTTCTTCTGTAGCTGTTCCTTGCCGTTTTCGATGCGTTCCTTACCGTCGGCAATGAACGTGCGAATCATGGTGGTGTTGGTGTCCACCGCCTTCTGCACGCGATCCGCAATGGAGGGGCCCTTCGGCTTGGGGAGCATGTCCTGGCCTGCCGCCTGCTGCTGCAGTTCGCGTCCGGCGGACATGAGGCGTTCGCTCTGTTCTTTCATCGCACGGGATGCGGTGGTGCTGCGCGGCTGAACCTTCAGGTGTCCGTGGTCGTCTTCGCCGGCGAGTACCTGGCGCATGAGCATGATTTCTGCGTCCAGGTGCGCGCCGAAGAGGAGCATATTGTTCATGATCCAGATGAACAGCAGCATCACAATCACACCACCAATGAGGCCGTAGGTGGCGTTGTACTTGCTGAAGTTGTTGGCGTAGAGGGTGAAGCCGAAACCGCCCAGGCTCATGCCGAAGAGCGCCAGCGCCGCACCGGGGGAGAGCTTCCACTGTTTGAAGCGGCGCACGTTCGGGGTGGCGGCGTAGAGCAGAGTGATCAGGGCGATTGCCATGAACAGGATGAGGACCCAGCGGCCGTTAAGCCAGATGAGCTTGATGAGTTCCATATCCACGGTTTCGGGTACATACCGACCGACCATGTCCAGGACGGTTACACCCAGCAGCATCATGAGCATCATGAGTACCACGAGGATGATAATCACGGTGGTGACGAAGACGTTCAGCGGCTTGAGAATCCAGCCGGGGCGGCCTTCACGCACGTTGTAGACCGTGTTGAGAGCTCGGCCGAAGGATCCGGTGTACCCGGAGGCGGACCAGATCGCACTGAGGATACCGGTCAACAGCACCAGGCCTGCGCCATGGTCGCCGGTAATCTGCTTGATGGGGTCTTCCATAATGGCGTACATCTGGGCGGGCGCGTTGTCCTTGAGGAAGGCGAGGATGACGGCGGCGCTTTCCTCACCGTGACCGAATACGCCCAGTAGGGAGACGATCGCCAGCAGGGCGGGGAAGATGGACAGCACGGTGAAGTAGGTGAGTGCTGCCGCCATATCGGTGCCGCCGTTTGCGCCGAATTTGTAGATGGCACGGCGCAGAATGTAGAGAATGCTGCCCTTGGGGAAGTCGCGCAGTTTCACGCTTGCGTACTTGGGGGCCGCGGGCTTCTTCTTACGGGAGAAGAGTCCGCGTCGAGCTCCGGCGGGTACCTGGGTTGAGGAGGTGTCCGTGGAAGAGCCGGTGTGTGCAGCCAATGGGGCTCCTTGAATGAGTGGGGTGTACACAGTGGTGCGCCTATGAGCTTCAGCGTGTGGGCGCACAGAAGGGGCGAGGAGAACAATGAGCTGTCCTTCCCGCCCCTGCGGTGACATTATATAGGGTTTTCTGACCCTCCCGTATTTTTCTGCGAGTGCAGATAGATAACCTGTTTGTCAGTTAGAGAGGGTAACCACCCCGAAAAGCCTCAAAAAGGCTTGTTAGATACTGTTTTCGACTAGCTGAAAACTAGTTGTAAATACCCAGAACCTTAGCGGTGTGAGCCATAACCTCATCAGCCAGATCCGGGTTGTCGTTGAGCTTCACGCCGTAACCGGGGATGAGCTCCTTCAGGCGAGGCTCCCAACCAGCAATCTTGGCGGGGAAGCACTGCTTGAGCAGGTTCAGCATAATCGGAGCCGCGGTGGAAGCACCGGGGGATGCACCCAGCAGAGCTGCGATGGAGCCGTCCGCTGCGGAGACAACCTCGGTACCGAACTGCAGGATGCCGCCCTTCTTCGCGTCCCTCTTCATGATCTGGACGCGCTGACCAGCCTCGATGAGCTCCCACTCGCCGCCGTCAGCCTCGGGGTAGTACTGGTGCAGGGTCTCCAGGCGAGCGTTCTTGTCCTTGACCAGCTCGGAGAGCAGGTACTTGACCAGGGAGAAGTTATCCAGACCTGCACGGGTCATGGGGTATAGGTTGTGCAGGCGCAGGGACTTCGGCAAATCCAGTACGGAACCCTGCTTCAAGAAGTTTGTCTTGAAACCGGCGTAGGGGCCGAAGAGCAGAGCACGCTTGCCGTCCACGTAGCGGGTGTCCAGGTGGGGAACAGACATGGGAGGTGCACCCACCGAAGCCTGACCGTACACCTTAGCGTTGTGCTGGTTTGCGGTTGCCTCGTGGGTGTTGCGCAGGAACAGGCCGGAGACGGGGAAGCCGCCGTAGCCCTTACCCTCTTCAATGCCGGACTTCTGCAGCAGGTGCAGGGCGCCACCGCCGGCACCGAGGAACACGAACTTCGCGTTGATGCTCAGAGGCTCATCCTTGTTGATGCGGTTAATCGCCTGAACCTGCCAGGAGCCGTTCGACTCGCGGTTCAGGTTGGTGACCTGGTAGCCGTAGCGAACCTCAACACCCTTGGTCTGCAGGTAATCGACCAGCTGCTCGGTGAGGGAGCCGAAGTTCACGTCGGTACCTTCGGGGGACCAGGTTGCAGCCATCGGCTCGTTACCCTTGCGACCCTTGACGGTCAGCGGTGCCCATTCGCCAATCTTCTCGCGGTCATTGGAGAACTGCATACGCTCGAAGAGCTTCTCCTTGCGGAAAGAATCGTAGCGCGCAGCCAGGTACTTGGAGTGGTCTTCGCCGAAGACCAGGGACATGTGGGGGACCGGGTTGATGAAGCTGGTGTCAGTCAGAATATTCTTCTCAGCCAGGGATGCCCAGAACTGGCGGGAAACCTGGAACTGCTCGTTAATGTTCAGTGCCTTGGCAGCGGAGACAGTACCGTCGGGACCAGCGGGGGCGTAGTTGAGCTCGCACAGTGCCGAGTGGCCGGTACCTGCGTTATTCCAGGGGTTGGAGGATTCCTGAGCAACCTTGTCGAGGCGTTCGAGTAGGATAATATTCCAGGTCGGTTCGAGCTCCTTGAGGAACACGCCGAGGGTGGCGCTCATGATGCCGCCGCCGACCAGGACGACGTCGGTTCGTTCAGTACGTGCTACCACTGAGTTCTCCCTTAGGGTGAGGGTGCCCATCCTCGGGCACAATGACTGTGGGGTACATCATCTAGCCTACTCCTTTTAGCGGGGGAGGCATAGCTAGAATCAGCAAATAACAGGAGAGTGTTGCAGTTCACACGCTAGCTTCCCTGGAAGGCAAAAACCCTCCAGAGCACGCCAAACATGCGCACAATGCAACACTCAAACCTGAACTGCCTACAACTTACGCAGTTTTCCAAACAGCTCAATCGCATTCTGCTCCGTCTGATAGCCCTGAACCTCACGGCTCACAGCCACCTTAGACGTCACATTCAGCAACGGAACCGCCGGCATGAACTGACCCAACTGAGACACAACCTTCGCGTATAGTTCACGCTGCGAATCCACCGAAACAGCAGAATCCGCGGTACGAATCGCCTCCATCACCTCACTAAAACGAGGCGACGGCGCCACCGCCACAGCAGTAGGCTGCGGCGAAGGTGACGCCGACGGGCTCGGCGAAGCAGAAGCCGAAGCCTCCTCCTCAGGCATCAACGGGTCCGGCGAATAACTCGGCTGCGGGCTCGGAGTCGCAGAAATCCGCACATTCGAATTCGCACCACCCGACGACGGCACATCAGAACTCTTCTTCGTCAAACCAGTCGTCATATCCGACGGCGCATTAGCAATCAACG
Source organism: Rothia sp. HMSC061C12 (assembly GCF_001815755.1). Taxonomy (NCBI): domain Bacteria; kingdom Bacillati; phylum Actinomycetota; class Actinomycetes; order Micrococcales; family Micrococcaceae; genus Rothia; species Rothia sp. HMSC061C12. The sequence continues at coordinate 215,426 of NZ_KV821875.1, read as the reverse complement.
AACGCACCTGATGCTCAGCAATCAGCGGCGCCAACACCGGACCAAAGAACGCATACGGGTCACGGTACATGCCGTAGAAACCCGCCAAGGTAATACCGCGCTCAGAAGAAACCTCACGGCTCTTCGACAGATACTCAGACCACGGCAGAGGCACCGGCTTAATATTCAGGCCCACCTCAATCAGCGAAGCCACCATCTCCGAATACACCTTCTGCGGAGTATCCATCCACGGCAGAGACACATCGGCAGGGTAATAGCACTCAATCACCTGATTGTCGTACCCAGCAGTTGCCAACAGCGAGCGCGCCATATCCTGATTGCGGTCCGTGTAATCCTTCGCATCATCAGCCTTAATGCGGAACGACGGCGAAATCAGCGTCTGCGCATCCGAGGTGCCCTGCGGGTAATACTGACGTAGTGCACCGCGGTCCACCGCATGCGAAATAGCGCGACGCACCGAAATATTCTTCAACACCGGATGCGCCGTATTCAAACCCAAATACACCAGCGAGAACGGGTCGCGGCCCGGCGTCTGATAGCCATCACGCGCCAACTGACCCAGATCAGACGAATTCACCTGATCGCACGCATCAATGTGACCCTCCATCAGCGCAAAATAACGCTTATCCGACGACGTGAGGGTCGAAATCTGAATCTCATCCAGCTCAGGCTGCTGACCATCAAAATGGGTATTCTTCAGCAGACGCACCGTGCCAGCCTCGAACGACTCCACACGGAACGCACCCGTACCCACCGGGTTACCCGTCAGCTTCTGATCAGAACCAAACAGCGACGGGTCAATAATGCCGAACGCCTGCTGCGTCAAGATACGCGGGAACGCCAGTGAAGGACGCGACAGCGTCACCACCACAGAGTTATCCTTCGCCACCACCGACGAAACCAGCGGCAAGAACGACTGCACCGCAGACGACTGAGCGGAATCCGACTTCTGCGCACCCTTCTTATCGCCCGGATGCGCAGCATCAGAAGCGCTCGCAGAAGTCGATGCAGAAGCAGACGCGCTCGGGGTAGCAGTCTCAGAAACACTCGCAGAAGCAGACGGGGAAGCACTTGCAGAAGCAGACGCACTCACTGAAGCAGACGGGGTAGCCGCACCCGACGGAGACGCCTGAACAGGCGCAGGCTCCACCGCCGAAGGATCAATAGAACCCGGCTTCGGCACACCAAAACCCCACGCAAACAAAGGCTGAGCAGGCACCGCATGAGCTGCAGTACCCTCACCCGTAGCCAACGCCTGCCACCTCTGGAAATTCTGCACCACAGCATCCGCAGTCAACGCAGAACCGTTACTAAAATGCGCCTCACGCAACACAAACGTATGCACCAAACGGTCATCAGAAACCGTCCACGCACTACACAAAGAATCCTGAACCTCAGGATCACCCGTGTAATGATTCGCCACCAACAACGTCTGCAAAACCTGCGCCGTCACCTGATACGTACTCGCCACAGGAAACAACACCGGGTCCAAACCCAACGGCGCCGCACCCTGCGCAAACCGAAACACGCGACGCGCATCAGCAGAGGACTCGCTCGCACTCGCAGACGAACTAGCAGGCGAACCAGAAGAAGACTGACCAGAACACGCAGAAAGCGCCAAACCAGCACTAAAAAGCGCGCCAAAACGCAAAACGGCGCGTCGACTCAAGCCACTCGAGCCAGCAGTGGCTCGCAGCAGCGCATCAGAATTGCCAACAGCTGACGATGCATGAGGCTGATGCTGCACGGGAGGGTCCTCTCTTCCGTCGCGGATGCTTATCTCTCAGGATAACGGTTCAACACCCATCCGGGCGAGACACCCCACCCGGGCAAGATACATACAAGAGGACCCGCCGCCACGACAACCGTGACGGCGGGTCCAATGTAAATGTGTGTGTGCGCGAGGGGGGACTTGAACCCCCACGCCGTAAGGCACAGGAACCTAAATCCTGCGTGTCTGCCAATTTCACCACTCGCGCGCAGTGTCACCCCACATCCGAAGATGCATGCGTCTGAGGCAACAAAAAATTAGTGTACACCAGGAACCAAGGTTCGCCAAGCCTTAAAAGAAGCCCCCATAGGGCAAAAAGCCCGCAAGCACGCCGAACAGCAGCCTCCTCGAGAAGCCACCGAACGGCGATGCGCAAACCCTAAAAAGCACGACCTTACTTCGGGTCAATACCCAAATCACGACGCAACTTAGCCACATGACCCGTCGCACGCACATTGTACTGAGCCACAGAAATAACACCCTGCTCATCAATCACAAACGTCGAACGAATCAGACCCTCATATACCCTGCCGTAATTCTTCTTCTCACCCCACGCGCCATAGGCCTCAGCCACAGCATGATCAGCATCAGACAGCAGCGGGAACGTCAACGACTCCTTCTCCACAAAACGGGCAATAGCCGCCGGCGAATCCGGAGAAACACCCAACACCACGTAACCCAGCGACTTCAACGACGCCAAATTATCGCGGAAATCGCACGCCTCCTTCGTGCAACCCGGAGTCGAAGCCTTCGGGTAGAAATACAAAATCACCTTGCTACCCGCATAATCGCTCAGGCTGTGCTCCTTACCCGACGCGTCAGCAAGGGTAAAAGCAGGCGCCGGAGTACCCGGCTCAAGACGAACACTCATCAATAACTCCTCAAAACAATAAAAACTAGGGGAGGGGCGGATGCGCCCCACACAATACACACAGTCTAGTGTCCCACACACTCCACCCAAACAATGTGTCCAGGCTCACCTCATTTCAACTTGCGCACACCACAAAAAAGCGCGTATAGTATTTTCTTGTTGCGAGGGAAACCTTGAAACAAGCAAGCGCCTCTAGCTCAATTGGCAGAGCAATTGACTCTTAATCAATGGGTTCTGGGTTCGAGTCCCAGGGGGCGCACTTCAAAGAAAATCCCGCTGATTCTTCGGAATCGGCGGGATTTTTGCGTTCCCCTGTGAATACAGTTTTGAGGGGGTATAGATATTTCCCCTTGCTCCTGATGTGAGTGCTTGGAAGACGGTATTCGCCCTCGT